>JAFDYE010000009.1 GCA_018267585.1 Bacteroidota bacterium | reverse complement strand
GCTGATAGTGGCCTTTATAATGAACCCCGTTTTCGCGGTGGATTTCATGAACCATCCGGAAGGCGGAACGACTTCGCGGTTCTCCATATTCAAAAAGCCGGGTTTCTGGATCGCCGTTGGGTTCGGTATCCTGCTGGACATGGCGCACCAGACTTTCCTGGGTAACCTGCTTCTTTTTATCGTCATCCTCGTCATTCTCAATAAATTCCTGTTCGACCGCATGATCCACGCCTTCCAGAACAGGGTGCTGCCATGGATCATGGGTCACTACGAAAGCCTCCTGCGCTGGGCCCTGAAAGGCTGGCGCCCGGCCTGGCTGCTGCTCGGTACCTTCGGCCTGCTCATATTCTCTTTTGTTCTCTTCGGTCTGCGCAACGTCCAGGTCGTCTTCTTCCCGAAAGGAGACCCCAACCAGATATACGTCTATCTGAAATTGCCGGTAGGGACGAACGTCGACTATACCGACAGCGTTACCAAACAGCTCGAAGAAAAGGTCTATCACGTGCTTGGGATGGAAGACGGAAAGAAGAACCCCGTGGTGGAAAGCGTCATCACCAATATCGCGATCGGTGCCAACGATCCTTCCAGCGGAGACCAGAGCACACACCCCGAACTCGGACGCATTCAGGTATCCTTCGTCGAATATGCCAAACGCAACGGCGTCAAGACCTCCATCTACCTGGATTCTATCCGGCATGTCATGAAAGGCATTCCAGGGGCGGAGATATCGGTAGACCAGGAGCAGAACGGTCCGCCTACAGACCCACCCGTGAATATCGAAGTAGCCAGCGAAGACTTTGACAACCTGATAAAGACCGCGGTGGCCCTCAAGAACTACCTCGACTCCATCCAGACTCCGGGTGTGGAAGAGCTGAAGATGGACATCGACCTTACCAACCCGGAAATAACGCTGACGGTTGACCGCCAGCGGGCGATGATCGAAGGAGTAAGCTCGGCGCAGATCGGCCAGCAATTGCGGACGGCGCTGTTCGGCAAGGAAGCGTCGAAGATCAAAGAAGGAAAGGACGAGTACAAGATCCAGATCCGGAACCTGGCCGTTCAGCGGAAGAGCCTCAGCGACCTTCTCAATATGAACGTCACCTTCCGGGACATCGCGTCCGGCGGCGCTATCAAGAATGTGCCGATCAGCTCGCTCGTCAAAATAGACTATACCAGTACCCTGGGCAGCGTGAAAAGAAAGAACCAGAAGAGGGTCATCACGCTGAAATCGAACGTGCTCAGCGGCTATACCCCGACGGCGGTCAACGTCCAGCTGGCAAGATCGATCGCCGCCTTCAAGCAAAAGGCCGACGGGGTCACGATCAAACAGACAGGTGAAGGAGAACAGCAGCAGGAGACGGGTCAGTTCCTCTTCTCGGCGCTATGTATCGCACTGGCGATGATCCTGCTGGTGCTCGTGATACAGTTCAATTCGGTCAGCAAGGCGGTGATCATCCTGAACGAGATACTATTCAGCGTCATAGGCGTTATTCTTGGCTTTGCCATTACAAAGATGGAGGTATCTGTCATCATGACCGGTTTGGGTATCGTCGGACTGGCGGGTATTGTGGTAAAAAATGGTATCCTGGTCATCGAATTTGCAGACGAACTGAGGGCCCGCGGCATGAAGACCCGCGATGCCGTGATCGAAGCGGGCAAGACCCGTATCATCCCCGTACTGCTGACGGCGATGGCCGCCATCCTTGCCCTGATACCGCTGGCCGTGGGCTTCAACATCAATTTCGTAACCCTGTTCCGCGACCTGAACCCGCATATTTACTTCGGCGGCGACAATGCAGTCTTCTGGAAGCCGCTGTCCTGGACGATCATCTTCGGCCTGGCTTTCGCCTTCTTCATGACCCTGTTCATGGTGCCGAGCATGTACCTGCTCGCGGAAAGGCTCAGACGACCGATGCGCAGACATTGGTGGGGTAAATGGGTATCCTTCCTGGGCATACCGCCGTTCACCATCCTGTTCCTGCTGCTGATGTTCGTCACCATGATCCGTCACCGTGTCGAAGTGGCTCGCCGGAGAACCAGGCTGCAGGGGCGCCAGGGGGCGGACGAGGTCTGGATCCGCAGCTGGTTCTAACAATCAACTCTTTATAAGAAAGGCAATTATCACCGGAAGGATCTGACTGAAAGACCGGAAAAAACCAAGGCCGTCCCTGAGTAATATCGGGGGCGGCTTTTTTTCCGATCATATAAATCCGACTCGCGGATCAAAACATAAAAATTAACTTGTAAAAAAAATGAGCTATGCGTAACAACCATGAAATTGATTATAAGGTATTCGGCGAAGAGCTGCAGTTCGTCGAGATAGAGCTGGACCCGGGTGAGACGGTCATCGGAGAGCCGGGCGGCTTTATGATGATGGACGACGGCATCGAGATGCAGACCTTATTCGGTGACGGATCTTCGTCCTCGCAGCAGGGCGGATTCCTCGGCAAGCTGATGAATGCAGGCCGGCGCGTGCTGGTAGGGGAGAACCTGTTCATGACCGCTTTTACCAATGTTGGCCAGGGCAAGAAAAGGGTCAGCTTTGCCGCGCCTTATACCGGGAAGATCATCCCACTCGACCTGCAGCAGCTGGGCGGCACTATCATCGCGCAGAAGGATGCTTTCCTTTGTGCGGCCAAAGGCGTGAGCATCGGAATTGCGTTTCAGCGACGGCTGGGTACAGGGATATTCGGCGGTGAAGGTTTTATCATGGAGAAGCTCGAAGGCGACGGCCTGGCCTTTGTCCATGCGGGTGGCTATATCATCGAGAAGAACCTCCAGCCGGGGGAGATCCTGAAGGTCGATACCGGATGTGTGGTGGCCTTCCAGCCTTCTGTGGACTTTGATATCGAATTTATACGCGGCATCCGCAACTGGATGTTTGGAGGAGAAGGACTGTTCTTTGCACTCATGCGGGGACCGGGGAAAGTGTGGCTGCAGTCGCTGCCGATCAGCCGGCTCGCCAGCAGGATCGTTCAATACGGCAGCGGGTGGGGCAAACGCCGCGAAGAAGGTAGTATCCTCGGAGGACTCGGGAATCTCCTGGACGGTGACGGATTTTAGCAGAAATCGCCGGGCGGCTCAAAATACAAAGAGGG
>JAFDYE010000099.1 GCA_018267585.1 Bacteroidota bacterium | reverse complement strand
TATCGAGAAGGGTCCCAATGTCCTGTTCATCCGCACGGAAGGGCTGGCCGGAACCCTGGATGATATCGGCAATATCGTCGTGAAGCAGACCAACACACGCGTCCCCGTGCTTGTCAGGGATGTGGCCGATGTACGCATGGGCAGCGCTATCCGATACGGCGCCATGCTGTTCAATGACGCCGGCGAAGTATCCGGCGCTGTCGTCATGATGCTCAAAGGAGAGAACAGCAGCAAGGTGATCGGCAATATCAAACGAAAGATCAAAGAGATCGAGAAAACTCTGCCGGAAGGTGTCGTCATTGAACCGTTTCTCGACCGCAGCAAGATGGTGGGCAATGCGATCTCTACGGTCGAGCATAACCTCCTCGAAGGCGCTCTCATCGTCATCGGGGTACTGATCCTCTTCCTCGGGAATGTTCGTGCGGGCCTGCTCGTAGCTTCCGTGATCCCACTGTCCATGCTCTTTGCCATCATCCTAATGAACATCTTTGGTGTCAGCGGCAACCTGATGAGTCTGGGTGCGCTTGATTTTGGCCTGTTGGTAGACGGCGCCGTCATCATTGTTGAGGCGGTGATCCATAAACTGTCGCACGGACGTGTCCTGGGGCAGGTAACCACCATCGACCAGGACCAAATGAACGAAACAGTGGAAGTTTCGGCCAGGAAGATGATGAGTAGCGCGGTCTTCGGCCAGGTCATCATCCTGATCGTGTATCTGCCTATCCTCTCCCTGCAGGGCATCGAAGGGAAGATGTTCCGACCGATGGCCGAGACCGTCTCGTTTGCAATTATCGGCGCTTTCCTGCTTTCGCTGACCTATGTGCCCATGATGAGTGCGCTTTTCCTAAGCAAAAAGCTCAACCACCGGAAAACCATTTCCGACCGGCTTATTGAATGGCTTACCAGAATCTATCAGCCGGTTTTGAAGACCGTCCTGCGCGGCCCACGTTGGCTAATAGCAGCGGCTCTCCTGCTCTTCGGCTTTTCCGTATTCCTGTTGACCCGGCTGGGCGGGGAGTTTATCCCGCAGTTGGAGGAAGGCGACTTTGCCGTTGACACCCGCCTGCTGACCGGTTCTTCGCTCACCAATACGATCCGAACTACCCAGCAGTCCGCCAGGGTCTTGCTGGACAGCTTCCCCGAAGTAGAAAAGGTCGTCACCAAGATAGGCTCCGGGGAAATACCAACCGACCCGATGCCATTGGAGGCGGCTGACATGATGGTCATCCTCAAACCCAAATCGGAGTGGAAAAGCGCTGCCAGCTTCCCCGAACTGGCCAACAAAATGAGCGCCGCCCTGGAGGTGGTTCCGGGTATTGCCACGGGCTTCCAGTTCCCCGTACAGATGCGCTTTAACGAGCTGATGACGGGCGCCCGCCAGGATGTCGTCTGCAAGATCTTCGGCGACGACCTGGATACGCTCTCCCGTTATGAAGAAAAGCTGGGCCGCATCATTCAAACCGTAAAGGGCGCCAAGGACCTTTATATGGAGACGGTCACCGGCGTACCCCAGCTCGTCATCCGGTATAACCGCGCCGCTATGGCCAGCTACGGCGCTACCATCGACGATGTCAACAATACCATCCAGTCCGCCTACGCCGGCGCGACCACCGGCCTGGTATTCGAGGGTGACCGACGGTATGACCTGGTCATCCGCATGCAGGATAGCTGGAAACGGGATCCGGTGAACATCGGGAATCTACCCCTCGGCCTGGCCAACGGTGAACAGGTGCCGCTCAGCACGCTCGCTACGGCAGCGATCCAGGACGGTCCTTACCAGATACAGCGCGAAGATGCGCACCGGCGTATTTCGGTTGGTTTCAACGTGCGCGGCAGGGATGTACAGAGCATCGTACAGGAATTGCAAGAGAAAGTGTCGCGTGAACTGGGCCTGCCGACCGGCTATTATGTCACCTACGGCGGCCAGTATGAGAACCTGCAGGCAGCCAGCCGCAGGCTAAGCATCGCCTTGCCGATCGCCCTGCTGCTGATCTTCCTGATGCTCTTCTTTGCCTTTGGCCGTATCAAATACAGCCTGCTGATCTTTTCTGCCATTCCATTGTCCGCCATCGGCGGCGTCCTGGCTCTTTGGGCAAGGGGAATGCCGTTCAGCATCTCGGCCGGCGTGGGCTTCATCGCCCTGTTCGGCGTCGCGGTCCTCAACGGCATCGTCCTGATCAGCGAGATGAACCGGTTGAAGGAACAAGGTATGGGCGATGCGCGCAAGATCGTGTTCTACGCGACGGCGGTTCGGCTAAGACCGGTATTGATGACCGCCGCAGTAGCTTCCCTTGGCTTCCTGCCCATGGCGCTCAGTAACGGAGCCGGCGCGGAAGTGCAACGTCCGTTGGCTACCGTCGTCATCGGCGGACTGGTCACCTCTACATTGCTCACCTTGCTGGTGCTGCCGACCATCTACCTGCTGGTTGAAAAAAGCAACAGGCACAAAAAGAATTGGAAACCGGGCAAACTTACCGTATCCATCCTGCTGCTCGCGGCGCTTACCACTCCCGCGGTTCTTTCAGCTCAGGAATCCAGAAAACTGCGTCTCGATGAAGCACTCCAACTGGCTACCAAACAGAACGGAACACTCAACATCAGCAGACTCCAGGAACAGTATTATGCCGCGCTACAACGATCAGCAGTCGATATCCCAAGGACACAGCTTTCGACAGAATGGGGTAATATCAATAGTGCCGTCTTTGACAACCGGCTCACCATATCGCAAACCCTTTCACTGCCATCCGTCTACACCCGCCAGCGGGATCTCTTCAGTGCCACAGCCAATAGCGCACGCGCGGGCACAGCATTACAGGCAGCGGAGATCGCCCGCCTGGTGAAACTGGCCTATCTTCAGCTGCAGGTCCTACGCGAAAAGCAGCTCCTGCTCGAACAAATGGATAGCGTCTATAGCCGCTTTAGCGACATGGCGCGGCTTCGGTTCGAAAAAGGAGAATCCAATCTGCTGGAAAAAACCTCGCTTGAGAACCAGGCCCAACAGATAGCCCTCCAACTTCGCCAGACCGTCGCCGACCGAAGGGATGCCGCCATCCGTCTGGGCCTGCTGCTGAACACGGAAGAGCCCGTCGATGCGGCAGAACGACTCGCCCTCGGGGTCCCTGGCGGCCTCCCCGACAGCTCCGCCGTCAGGCGACATCCGATGATCGCATATTATCACGAGCAGGAAGCGATTGCCGCCGCAACGACCCGCGTCCAGCGGTCCCACCTGCTCCCGGATATCAACCTCGGCTATACGAATCAGTCAATCGCCGGCTGGCAGCTGGCTAAAGATCGTTCAGAGACCTGGTACGGGAATGACCACCGGTTCTCCACCGTTCAGTTGGGCGTAAGCATCCCGATCTTCAATCGCGCACAGCAGGCGCGTATCAAGGCAGCACAACAACAGCAGGTCATTGCAGGAGCTGCCAGCGAGCTCGCCGTTAAGCAATTGCAGACGCTGCTATCGCAGACCCTGAATGCCTACGACAAATACGCGGAAGCCGTCAGTTACTACCGTACCAGCGGTCTGAACCAGTCCAATACGCTGTTGCAAACCGGTATTTTAAGTTATAAAAATGGCGCCATTGGGTATGTCGAATGGGGTGCACTGGCCGGAAACGCCATCCAGATCCGCCTGCAATATATCGAGGCGATTAGTAACCTGGAGAATCAGCGGATCGAACTCGACTATCTTCTCACACAATAAACCGAAAGATCATGAACAACATAAAATCCTTCACCACCATCGCTCTTATCATTTTGTCCACGGGCCTTTCCTGCACCCATCCTTCCGAACAAGCAAACCAACCAGCCTCCACAGCTTCGGGTGATATAGTTGTCCTCAACGATGCCCAGATCAGCAACGCGGGGATCGAAACGGCTCTTCCGCAGGAGCAGGAGATGCAAACGACCATCCGCTTGAATGGAACGGTAGACGTGCCGCCGCAAAATCTTGTATCCGTGAGCTTTCCGATGGGCGGCTACCTTAAATCGACACCCCTTTTGCCCGGCTATCCTGTTCACAAAGGCGATCCCATAGCTCTCATGGAAGACCAATCATTCGTCCAGATGCAGCAGGACTATCTTACGACCAGGGCCCGGCTGGACTTCCTGTCCACCGATCTCCAACGGCAAAAGGAACTCAGTGATGCCGATGCCACCAGTAAGAAGACCTACCAGATGGCCCTCAGCGAATACAAGACCCAAGAGGCCATTCTCCGATCGACCGCAGAAAAGCTCCGCCTTATCCACATCGACCCGGAAAAGCTGTCCGTAGGCAATATCTCCGCCCGGACACACATCTATTCTCCTATCGACGGCTATGTGAGCAAGGTAAACGTCAATGTCGGCAAATATTTAAATCCAGCCGACGTCCTCTTCGAGCTCGTCAATCCAACCGATATCCATGCGGCAATGACCGTATTTGAAAAGGATATCACCTTGTTTCGCAAGGGTATGCATGGGAAGGTAGCCTTGCTGGACCAGCCGGACCAGACGTACGAGGTAGAGACCATATTAGTCACCCGGAACATCAACGATAGCCGGACGGGCGTGATCCATTGCCATTTCGAAGGCGCCCATCGCGAGCTGCTTCCCGGAATGTTCCTCTCCGGGGTGTTCCAACTGAATAGCCGCAAGGCGCCTGCTGTTCCGGAAGATGCAGTAGTCAACTACATGGGAAGGAAATATGTATTTGTAAGCCGGAACCAAAATGAGTTCCGGCTTACAGCGGTCGAGACGGGCACTGTCGACAAGGGCTTTATCGAGCTGAAAAGCTCGGACAATCGCGACTGGGTC
>JAFDYE010000098.1 GCA_018267585.1 Bacteroidota bacterium | reverse complement strand
AATGTTCCAGGCCGATAAAGAGCAAATAGTAAAAAACATAGACCAGCAGGTAGACCACCAGCGGAGCCACCATCTTCCTGTCGGCCTTCTGCCGGGCTATCAGCCTGAGAAAGAAAGGCAGCAGATAACACCCGAACCCATTCTGATAAAAGGCAAGGGCCGTCACCCCAAACAATAGCGCCGGCAGCCACCCGCGCTTTTCAAACCTATATACAAAATAGCCCGACAGCAACCCGCACGTGTAGGCGATGAACAATTCCATGCAGGACGCCCACTGTATCGAGATACCAAAAGGCAGACTGCAGACAAGGAAGAGGACCGAGAAAAAAGGCAGTCCGGAAGGCAGTCCCTCGTCCCTGCACACCCTGAAAAATACCATATACCAGACGGGCACGCAAAAGGTCCAGCCGATCAGCGCAAAAGAACGCAGACGCCTCAGCTGGGAAATTGCATCGATATGACTGTACATCTGCCGGAAAAGCCAGTCATTAAAGACCCTCCCCTGCTCGACGAACATCGCAAAATTGGTTCCTTTCCGGTACAGCCATAACTGGACGATCTCGTCGGTGTAAAAATAGGTACTCTTAAGCACCGGGAAGAAGATCAGAACAGGGAGCAACATCAATATCCCGATCTTAAAGTAATCCTTTCTTTCCATAGGGATAAAAATATCGAATTATTTTGCAGTAGACCTAACTTTGTGACATGCTAGCGATCCTGATCACCCGGAAAGGAGGACCCGAAGTATTGGAGCTTCGGGAGATACCAACACCCACGCCCGCCAGCGGCGAGGTGCTGATTCGCGTCAAGGCAGCGGGACTCAACCGCAGCGACGTCTATTCCAGGACCAGCAGGTCCTATGGTAGCGCCGACCCGGCGATACCCGGGCTCGAAGTATCGGGCACCATCGCGGCCTGCGGGCCGGGGACACAACGATGGGCGCCGGGCGACGAGGTCTGCGCGCTCGTCAGCGGAGGCGGCTATGCAGAATACGTTGCCGTTGCCGGCGGACAATGTCTTCCGATCCCCGATGGCTGGAGCCTCGAAGAAGCCGCCTCGCTGCCCGAAACAGTCAATACCGTCTGGGACAACGCCTTCCGTACGGGGCACCTCAAGCCGGGCGAGAATTTTCTCGTCCACGGCGGCAGCAGCGGCATCGGAGCCACGGCCATCCAACTGGCCAGCGCTATGCAGATACCCGTCTATACAACCGCAGGCACAGACGAAAAATGCCGTTGGTGCGAATCCCTTGGCGCAACCCGGGCCGTCAACTATAAAACACAGGATTTTGAAGCAGCGCTCAAAGACGTCGCCTTCGACCTCGTCCTCGACATGACCGGAGGCGACTATACCATAAAGAACCTTCACCTCCTGCGGATGGACGGCAGGCTCGTCTATATCAGCGCCATGCGCGGCAAGGACGCACAGATCGACATCCGGGAGATCATGGAAAAAAGAATAACCATTACCGGTAGCATGCTAAAACCCCGGGACACCGCCTATAAAACCCGGCTGGCGGCAGAAATAGAGGCACAAGTCTGGCCCCTGATCGCCAAAGGCGCGATAAAACCCCTGGTATATAAAACTTTCCCGCTCGAACAGGCCGCAGCAGCTCAGCAGCTGATGGAAAGCAGCGAACACCGCGGAAAGATCCTCCTCCGGGTCAGCTGACCCTGATCTCGGGTTCATGCTTCACGGGAAAATTTACGGAATTGGCGATAAAGCAAAATTTATTCGCCTCATGATGCAGACCAAAGGCTTTCTCTACCATATCCGCCGAACTCACGATCACCACGGGCTTCAATACAACCTCGACGAACTTCCCACCGCCATCCGCAGTCTCGAGCATCGTCCCGGACGCCTCATCCCGGTAATCTTCTACCACGACACCATTCACGGCGCAAAGATGCAAATACCACAACATATGACAGGACGACAACGAGGCGACGAGCAGCTCTTCCGGATTGTAGCGCTGGGGATTGCCCCGGAAAGAAGGATCGGACGAGGCCGGTATCTCCGGCTTGTCCTTTACCGAAAGGATATGGTCCCTGTCATAGGCGGCATAGCTGGCTGTTCCCTTTCCTTTGTTACCCGTCCACAGCAGCCGGCTCGTGTAGTGATGGTGTTTTTCTTTCATATCCAAGCAATTTCGCGGTTTTTCGCGAATTCCGGCCCGACTTCTTACCCAGCCAGATCATAAAACCCGTCACCGGCATGGAGGCCGCGACCATT
>JAFDYE010000097.1 GCA_018267585.1 Bacteroidota bacterium | reverse complement strand
CTTGCAATTCTAAAGCTAATCCTCATTATATTGCTTATATAGGAGCGAGAGCGATTTAATCGCAAATTAATTTGGATAATATACGAATTCAAGGGCGACATGATAACTTTATGCGTTCATTACAAGCGAATTTCCTTTAAGGATTAGTTACCAAAGGCCTCCTTTTTCAGGGGGGTCTTTTTTATTTTCAAACAATGATGATATGTGCCTGGCTTATTGCTTACGAAAGGACGTGCTGCTGGCGGTCGTGAGCATTTTGCTTTCGTTTGTTGGACATTGCCAGGATACGACTATGCCGGATGCTCAGGACTGGCTCGTACAGAAGAAGGTTCTGAGGTCAAGGATCTCAAAAGGTTGTTTTCTATTCATGCTGCCTGTTGTAGGAAGTAATCCGGCCGCCGGATTTGTCTACGGCGCCGGCCTTACATATGTAAGCGAGGTGGCTAACCGTAAAGGAAAGGTTTCGAATCTGAGCAGCAATGCCAGTTACTCTGTCAAAGGTTTTGCTAATCTAAACGTTAAAACCAATCTGTTCAAGTTAAATGACCGACTCTTTTTAAACGGAGACTGGCGATTTTTTGTTATAGCGGAGACGACATATGGATTGGGACCGAAAGGGACCGATCAGGGCGAAGCGATCCGGTACGGCTTGTGGCGATTTCACGAGACTGGTTCCTGGAAAATTGTCACCAATCTTTATGCCGGGATTGGAATTCACTTTGATCAGCAATTCAGGATAGACAACGATATTCGCGACAGCGGAGACGTTACCGAAGCTTACCAGTATCAATATAGTCTTCGCCACGGCTTCAGCCCCAGACAGTACAATACTTCGGGATTCAGCCTCAATGTGCTTTTTGACAGCCGCGACAATCCGATAAATACCTATAAAGGTTATTATATCAATATCAACTACCGGATAAACACTATTGCGCTGGGGAGCGCCCAAAATAGTAGTCTTTGGCTTGCCGATTGCCGTGCATTCTTTCCGTTGGATGGCAAATTCGGTCGCCATGT
>JAFDYE010000096.1 GCA_018267585.1 Bacteroidota bacterium | reverse complement strand
GACCTCCACAACCTTCGCGTCATCAAATACGGCGGTCTCCTCCACGTCGACTGTCATCTTACCGTTCCCTGGTATCTCAACGTCCTCGAGGCCCACGCCGAGATCGACGCGCTGACCGCACTCATCCGCGCCCGCTGGGGCGAATCGATGGAATTCTTCGTGCACACCGACGCCTGTCTGGACTTCTCCTGCCGGATATGTCTGAAGGAAGACTGCAACGTCCGCAAACACGCCTTCGAGACCCGCGTCGAGTGGACGCTCGGCAACGTGGTGAAGAATAAGAAACACGAGGCTCCCGTCCTCCCGGCCCCAAAAGAGCAGCTTCACATCCAATTCCCGGGGTGATCCTCCAAATCAGTAAACAATACCATAAATCCAATGGTTTCGATAACCTTCTGTGCCCCGGCATGAGATAATTTTACAAGGGTCTCCCGACTCATTTCTTTAACGTTAAAAACCCACGCACCATGTTTGAACAAATTGACAACATCGTTGCTGCCTGTATCCCGCTTACAGAAGAAGAACGCGGGATCTTCCATACCCTCCTGCGCTGGCGGCGGTTAAAGAAAAGGTCTCTTCTTCTCCAGGAAGGTGATATCTGCAGTTTTGAGGCATTCATCACAAAGGGTTGTATACGCAGCTACTACATCAATGAGGATGGCAGCGAGACCAACCTCAGCTTCGCCGTAGAAGGCGAGTGGATCAGCGATCCCCAAAGCTTTGAAGACCAGCTCCCGTCAGATATGTTCATCGAAGCGCTGGAAGACGGCGAGCTGCTGCTGCTCGACCACCGCGGGAAGAACGAGCTGCTCCATCGCGTGCCTAAGTTCGAACGCTTCTTCCGGCTGCTGTTACAGCGCAGTCTGTCCCAGCTGCAGGGCCGCTGGCGCGCATCGGTATCCCATTCGGCCGTTCAGCGTTATACCTCCTTCCTCGACAAGTATCCGCAGACCGCCCGGCGCGTCACCCAGACCCAGATCGCAAAATACATCGGGGTAAGCCCGGAGTTTCTCAGCAAAATGCGTAGTTCCATGTATAGAAGAGCGGTATAGACGATGTTTGGCGCGCCATTTGCTGATAAATACTAGTTTAAACTCTCCCAATCTTATTTAAAGTCTGCATTCCGCGTTGGATCCGCGTAGCCTCTTTACAGCCTGAATCATAATTTTTTTTCATCACCTTAATCATCCATTATGAAAAAGGCTTTACCCTTTGCAATCACCCTGCTATTCGTCTGCCCTATTCTTTCCACCACACCCGCAAGTGCAAATGACGGTGGCAAAAGCAAAGGCTCCCCTTCAGTATTACATCAAAGTCATGGAGAAAGCTGGCTGGAGAAGGCCTGGGACGACCTCCTGGATCTCTTCAGGAGCCATCACGACAAGGGCCAGGACAAGGACAACGGCAAAGGCCCCGGCGATAAAGGCGACAAGGACCACAAAGGCGATCCCAAAAATCCCGGACACCAAGGCGACCCCGGCAGCGGTAACAATGGTAACAACGGCAGCGGCAATGGCGGCAACAACGGCGGCGGAGACAACGGCAACGGCGGCGGCGGCGGCAACAGCGGCGGCGGAGACGGTGGCGGCGGCGGATCGATGCCCCTTCCTCCTTCTGCCCCGGGCGGGGGAATGCCATCCGGCGGCTCTTCACCTTCCGCACCGATCGACGGCGGCATCAGTCTGTTGCTGGCAGCAGGCGTCGGCCTGGGCGTCAAAAAAATCTTCCCAAAACGCGACGGCCATCAAGAGCAGAAATAATTCGAATACCGGCGCTGGTTCACGATGATAAAAATTCACGGACTGAAATAATCCGTACCCTCACCACGAATACCTTCAATGTCATAGTCGCAGCCGGTGGACAGCATATGCCATCGGAGAAAAAAGAACAGACCTGTAACGATGTCTGAATACGCGGACTTTCGAAGACTTAGGTCGGGGAGAGGACGAAGGGATTCTCATCTTAAGGGTCAGTTTAATGATATAGACTAAAATAACGGTTTTTGATGAAAAATAAGATTCCGAAGCCCGTAAAACTCTTCCTCCTGAAAGCCGCCCTCCTCTTTGCCGCATGGAAGCTTGTCTATTTGTTGTACCTCCTTCCACACCGCACACTGGACAGGCCCCTCTCGTTTGCGATAGCAGCGGGCACAACGACCTCGCTCAACGCTTTCGCCCCATCCCGGCCTTACTCGACCCGCCCGGGCAACCACGTCAGTATAGACGCCGACGGTCATCCGGTCCATGAAAAAGGGATGGACATCTTTCGCGGTCAGGAAAAAGTGTTGTATATCGCCGACGTCTGCAACGGACTCGAGCTCCTGGTCCTCTATGCCGGCCTTATCATCTGTCTGCCTTCTCCCGCACGGCGCAAACTGCTTTTTATCGCAGGCGGTTTCGTCTTCATCGAGGTGATCAACGTCCTCCGGTGTATGGCGCTGGTCCGGATCTATCTGCGGCGGCCGGAATGGCTCGACTTCACTCACCACTATCTCTTCTCATTCCTCGTCTACGCAGCGATATTCTGGCTCTGGTATGTCTTCTCGAGGGATCCGGCATTTACCAAAAAAATGCATCTCCATGCGCCCGTCAGTGTTCAATAGTATCACCCCGTCACGCCTCAGCGCCAGCCGGCGCCTGGCAGCCGTGTTAGTCGGGGTGATCCTGCTGTATATTGTTTACAAACTCGTGCTGTGCGATCCCCGCTTCCTCAATGGCAGCTCCCGGTCCTTCCGTCATTTTATAAAATTCGGGCTCGCCCTCCTGGTCTACGGCCTGGGCATTGTTGCCTTCCATCGCACCAGTCAGGGCTGGGTCCTGTCCGTCTGGCATCTCCTGTACGCCGGCATGCTGATCATCCTCACCCTTCTCGGTGTCTTCGACGCCGTAGGCGGCGGCCTTCCCTTACCCGTCCGCGGTCTCTCCACAACCCTTTTCGAGTTCCTGATCTCACCTGCGCCATTGGTGGTCCTGGTCGTAGTCGGCCAGGTGGTCGGCATGGCGCCGGCAAAGAGCTAGGGTCTATCCAACCTGACACCAGGCCGGGTGACATCAATTCATTTCACTACATACTTCTTCCTGAATTCATCCGGCGTCACCCCCTCATACTTCTTAAAGAACCTGTTAAAATACGAGTTGTCCTGGAAATTCAGCTCATAGGCGATCTCCGTCGCGGTCATACCCGCATTCGTCAACAGCCGCTTAGCCTCCAGCAACACCCTGTCCCGGATCACCTCACCCGCCGGCCGCCCGACCAGCTCCTGGCAAAGCGCATTGAGATGATTCGGTGTGATAAAAAGCAGCTCCGCAT
>JAFDYE010000095.1 GCA_018267585.1 Bacteroidota bacterium | reverse complement strand
TATCCCGGGCAGCTGAAGAAACGCGTCTTCCGCGTGGTCCTCGTGGGTGAGGGTAAGGGCGCCGGTGAGACGCCTGTGACGGTTTGGGACAAGGTCATCCCTTACGCTGGTAAGGCTGTTGTGGCGAAGGTTAGTGTGCAGACGATGGGGGTCAAGCCGGGGCCGGCGAAAAAGGTCAGGGGATAAGGCGCGTCAAAAAAAGAAAAGGATAGACAGCACGGCGCCTGCTATTCCGAAGCCGAGCCATCCCAGGAACGCGTTCCAGCGTCGCTGCCAGTTGGATTCGAATTCGCTGTAGCCTTTTATATGCAGGAAGATGAAGAGGTATGCGCAGAGACCGAAGAGGATAGCAAACAGCGCACGCAGCGGTTGCTCGTGGATAATGAAGGTGAGGCTGCCGAAGAGGCCGGTGGCCAGGAAAACCACCGGGGGGAACCATTCGCTGCGATAGATGAGGCGGTGGTTGTTGCGGTGTTGCTCGAGCATTGCGAGCAGGCCGCTTTGGATGGCGTTCAGCTCTCTTTCCGCGCCATCGTCCTGCAGCGCCATATACAGATAGTTGTTGTCCTTCTCTTTGTCGAGGGAAAGGTCGACCACGATGGCCTTGAGGACGGTGCCGTCGCCGTCCATATACGATTCACCTTCTTCATTCCAGCCCGAGGAATTCGAAAATTTCATGACGTGTTTCAGCTCAAGCTCGATGCCTTCGATCTCGCCGTTGAAGGGTTTGTCGTGATAGTCGCTTGCATTCGGATATCTTACGGCGTGGTCAGGATACTTGAGCGTGAGAGAGGTGTTGTTGCCGGCGCGCATGACGGTCATGTCGGAGGAGAGCATTCCCGGAACCGTGTGATTGAAGAAGTCGGTGAGTCTTTCGACGAGTTGGGCATTCACGGTGTAGCTGCCCAGGCGGGTTTTGGCATTTGAGCGCTGCATAGTTTTGGCAAGTTTCATTTAGGAATATGGTTCAGTAAACACTCGTATGAAGTTAATACAGCGATGGCGTAAATCAAAGAGATATTTAATAAATTTATAATTTGTAGATTGTCAGGAGATTTTAGCAGAAGGGATATGAGCGCGTTTCCGTTGAGCAGTGGAAAGCCGAATTGAATGAAGCGGAAACTGAATATGAGAAAGGGGCCTACATTACTCATGAGGAGTTGGTTCGGCATACAAGTATGGAGCCGCTGGAGTATTGATCATTTTCTTTTCCGAAACGGTGAGTAAGCCCTGTTCTTCCAGGCGTGCCAGCCGCTGCTCAGCACCAGTATTCCCGCTACGATAAAGGTTGTGCAGGCTGCTGCCGTGGAAGGGTGGAGGTCGCCGATGCCCGGCGACGGGGAGGGGTGGAGGTCGGCGACGCCGACGGCGATCAGCGCGTAGGCGCCGACGAGGGCGTATTCGCGCATGTTGCGGCGCCAGGTCATAAAGAGATAGATTGTGCCTGCCAGGAGGGTGAGGGTGATCGCGAGGGGGACGGGTGGGATGGAGGTGTAACGGCCGAGGACTGCGGCGATATTGGCCAGGAGGGCGACGGTGATCCAGCCGGAATAGAGGCAGAAGGGCCACCAGACGAAGGCGATGGTGCGGAGTGGCGGGTCGGTCAGCTCCATGTCGGTGCGCAGGATAATCATGACCAGGGAGAAGAGGAGAAGGGCCATCAGCAGGATGGAGAGCCAGGGGAGGTCGTACATCCAGGCGATCACCCAACAGCAGTTGGTGAAACAGGACAGGAGGAACCAGCTGCCGATGCGGGACCGGAGCTGTGTTGCTTCGGGGTTGTTGCGCGCCTGATAGACGGTGAATGCGGCGAGGCCGAGGTAGATCAATCCCCAGATGGAGAAGGCCCAGGGGGCGGGGGTGAACAAGGAGGGATAGCGCGCGGACTGGAGCGACATCGTGTTGTGGTTGAACAGGCCGGTGACGGAGAGGTAGCTGACGGCGATGGTAGCGATCAGTCCGATGATATTGACGACCGGAGGAATATTTGAGGCCGGGGGAGGAATGGTTTTTTTCATGGTTAGTTATTGACTAATTTACGCATTATACCTTTTTGACTAATTTATATATAATGAAGGCTCTGGTTCTATTTTGTTGTTTGATGTCCGCGGGTTTGGCCGGGGCGCAGGCCCAGGGAAAGACCGGGGGCACGCGTCTTACGCTGTTTGGCCGGGGCATGTATCCCGGCGATGATTCGACTTACGAAATGCTCAGGGGATCGGGATTTGGGACGATCGTTCTTTCAAGTTTTTATATCCGATCGAATGGCGACGTGTATTCCGGTGATGACGGCCAGCATCCTATTATCCATGACGGGCGGTATGTAGGGGACAGGGGATGGCTGACGAGGATCGCCTCGCTGAGGAAGGGGGAGGCAGCGGGTAACGGGGCCTCCGCCGGTAAGGGGACCGCAGCCAACGGGGCCTCCGCGGGTAAGGGGACCGCAGCCAACGCGAAGGTGGGTTCTGTGAGCAGGGTCGAGATCCTGCTGGAGGGACGGTGGTTCAACCAGAATCCCAACACCTACGATTTTATACAGGACTGGGTGATGGACCCGGGCAAGTCGTATCCGGGAGTGACGACGGGTACGGGAAAGAACAGCACACTTTATGCCATCGCCAGGGTTTTTAAGAAGGACCTTGGTGTGGACGCGGTGTGTATCGACGACGAGTCGGTCTATAATGACAGTTCGATCGTCGGATTTGGTCGGCTGCTGGGTGGACTGGGAATGCATATGACGCTGTGTCCGTATACGAAGGCGGAGTATTGGAAGGCGATTATTAACGGTTCGAAGCCTGGGCTGATCGACGCCATTTATCTTCAGTGTTATGACGGCGGGGCGCGGAATGCGCCGGGGCAATGGGTGGACAAGCTGCCCGCGGGGCTGCCGATCGATCCGATATTCAGCTGCCGGGGCGCGTTCGGGACCTGTGGCAGCTCGCATGGCAGCCAGACGCCCGAGGAGATAGGGGCCCGGCTGGCGGCATTTAAGAAGGACTATCCTGCGATGTCCGGCGCTGCGCTCTGGCAGGTCGCCGATATAAAAGACTATATCCGGATGAACTGTGCGGTAAAGGACCCGTCGTCGGGGAATGCCGGTTCGGTCGCGGATTATCTCTCCCTGTTAAAGAATAGCCTGGAAATTGGAGACCATGGTGTTTCAATAAAAAAATAACCGCATTACGGGAGGCGCGGCTTACAGCAGCGCAAACTTATCCCCGTCGAAGAGGCCCAGGTCGCCCAGTTTAAGATGGGGTATGACCAGCAACGCCATAAAGGAAAGGGTCATGAAGGGGGCGCCGAGCCGGGAGCCCATGGCCTTTGCTTTGTGGTCGAGGGCGGTGTAGTGTTCGGCGACCTGGTAGCCGTCGTTGAGGCTCATGAGGCCGGCGACCGGGAGGGGGAGGATGAGTTGGGTGTGTGTGGCGGGGTGCGCCGGGGTGGTAGTGGGGTTCGGGGCCGGAGTGGCGCCGCCGCTGGTGGCAGTGGGGGTCGCGCTGCCGGAAGGTGTGGGAGTGGGGTTTCCGCCGGTGGTGGGGGTGGGAGTGGACGTGGCGCTGCCGGTGGTGGTGGCGCCGGGGTCGACGAGGCTGAGGCCGCCTTTGTGGCCGATGATGAGGTTGATCGCCTGGCAGATGCTTTCGTCGTCGACGCCGACGGCCACGATATTATGACTGTCATGGGCAACCGAAGAGGCGATGGCGCCGCGTTTGAGGCCGAAATTCCTTATGAAGGATTTTGCGACCGGGGCCTGGTGGTAGCGGTTGACGACTACGATCTTGAGGATATCTTTTTCGGGGTTGGCGTGGAGGCGGCCTTCGCGGGGGAGGGTGTCGGCGACGGGGACGACCTGCTTGTTGGTGATGAGCTGGCCGTCGAGGGCTTCGATGACATAGACCTGCTCGACGTTCTCCTGTTCGCCCCATTTGTCGAGGGGGTAGGAGAAGTCTTCCACTTCGCGGGGTGTCGCCCTGAACTTGTTGATGGGGTCGGCGCCGGGGAGGTGGGGGGTGGTGATATGGGAACGGCCATTGTCGGCGACCAGCTGTCCTTTTATCCAGGTCTGTCTGACCTGGAAGTGGACGAGGTCTTCGACGAGGATGAGGTCGGCGGGGTCGCCTGGGCGGAGCTGGCCGTTGTCCAATTTATAGTGCAGGACGGGGTTGAGGCAGGCAGCCTTCAGGACTTTATATACGTTGATTCCTTTGGCGACGGCGCGGGCGCAGAGCTGGTTGATATGTCCTGCGACGAGGCTGTCGGGATGTTTGTCATCGCTGCAGAACATCATCTGGTCGGGATGGTCGTTGAGCAGGGGGATGAGGGCGTCGAAGTTGCGTGCCGCGCTGCCTTCGCGGATGAGGATCTTCATGCCATAGCGCAGCTTGTCGAGGGCTTCTTCGGCGGTGAAGGATTCGTGGTCGGTGCTGATGCCGGCAGCGATATAGTCCCGGGCCTGGTCGCCGCGGAGGCCGGGGGCGTGTCCGTCGACGGGTTTGCCGAGGCGCTGTGCGGCGGCGATCTTAGCCATGGGTTCGGGCGCTTTTGCGAGAATGCCGGGGAAGTCCATCATTTCGCTGAGGTACTTGATGTCGTCCGAGGAGAGTAACTCTCCGACGGTTGCGGCGTCGAGGGTGGCGCCGGCGGTCTCGAATCTGGTGGCGGGTACGCAGCTGGGCGCCCCGAAATTGAAGTAGAAGGGGACGGATTTGCCGTTGCGGATCATAAATTCCACGCCGGGGAGGCCGCAGACGTTGGCGATCTCGTGGGGATCGCTGACGGTCGCGACGGTGCCGTGGACGACGGCGAGCCGTGCAAATTCCGAGGGGATGAGCAGGCTGCTCTCGATATGGACGTGGGCGTCGACAAAACCGGGCAGAATATAGGGCAGGGGGAAGGCTGAGGCCTCTTCCTCCGTCAGGGGATGGATGGCTTGAATACGGTGGTTCTCAATGACGATGCGGGCTGGCACAATCTTTTCTTCGACAATATTTACGACTCTTCCAATGATTTCCATAATACTGAATTAAACCTTGATTTATCCACGAAATAACGCTAAATTTAAATAACTTACAACCTGAGGATATTGCATATGAATCCATTCCGTATCAAACCGATCTTCTCCACTGCCCTGGCCCTCACCTTATTCTTCACTACGCACGCGCAGACCGCACAGGAGATCGTCGCAAAACATATCGAAGCTCTGGGTGGCAAGGCGAAGCTGCAGTCCATCAATTCGGTGTTTATCGAAGGGGTTTCGGTTTTGTCGAACGGGACGTCGAGCGATACCAAGCTGTGGAAAGTTTATGACCGGCTGTACCGCCAGGAGGTGTCTTCCGGTACGGGTGCGGTGATAACGATCGTGACGCCGAACCGCGGTTGGATATGCAGTGGTCAGGGGAACGCCTTCAAGTCGCTGCCCTCCGCACAGCTGAGGGCGCTGCAGCCGGAGATAGATCCCGCCGGTCCGCTGGCCGACTATGACGCGAAAGGCTGCAAGGTAGACCTCGACGGGAAGGATACGGTGAATG
>JAFDYE010000094.1 GCA_018267585.1 Bacteroidota bacterium | reverse complement strand
ATCCTGCCGTTATGGAGGAAAGGATCCGGCTGTTCAACTGGGGGCACCAGCTGCGCAGGTCGGGAAGCCCGTCCAAATTCGCTCTCCACAAACACGAGCGGCTGAAATACCGCATCCTCACCTTTATCGAGCAGAATTTCCTGGGCGGCCGGCAGATCATGTCGTTCAAGAACTATATCCTGGCCCGGCGCTGACTTTTCTAACCACATAGTAATAAAAAGGACTGTTTTGTGAGTGTTTTCCTGTATAGTTTTTTATAAAAATTATTTACCATACCAACATCGGGTATGGAATTACGGCGGGGAATCTTAACTTCATTACGGTAATTACCATTCACCAAAAAACCTTATTGCTATGCAAAAAGAGATCTTCCAAAGATTGAACCGGATCGATCATCTGATCCGTATCAAGGGGACCGGAACCCCTTGCGAGTTGGCCGAAAAGATCGGCATGTCCGAACGCAGCATGTACGAGTACATCCGTCTGATGAAGGAATTTGGGGCGCCCGTCGTCTACTCCAGGTCACGCAAGAGCTATTATTATCTCGAGGACGGCAGCTTCACGATCCGATTTATTTCAGAATAAAGATTGTCTGAATTACCATACTAATAGCCTGTCTTCTTGTTCTTTCCAGACAAACCCGCCGAGCAGCGGGTTTTTTATTTAGGAAAGCCTGGTTGCAAGTGTGCCTATTGCTTGCTTGCCAATTTTCCGTCAAAATGGTAGGTAAGCAAGACCATATAATAACGACCTAGAACATTTGAATAGGATTCCGTATAGATATTGCCGGCGTTCGTTCTGGCAATGCCCGAATTTTCATCCAATATATTGTTTAGTCGTGCGCTGACGACAAGTCTATTGTGAATGAAATCTCGGTTAATAAAGGCATTCCAATAGAGAACAGAGGTGCTCTTGGCAAAAGCACTACTTCTTTCTTGCCATGTATAGTTGGCATTCGTACCTATCTCAAAGCCTTTTAAAATGAAAATAGTCACTGTCCCGGAATGGCTTTGTGACCAATAACGGACCGGTGCTGTCAAGTTTATGGTACTAGTTGCATTAAAATAGGCAAAATTTACGGCCAACTGCATCGAATATTTGTTAGCCCGATACTTGTTAAGGCTAAAGCCCCCAGTAGCGGTGTAGGTATTATTCCGATTGATATCTGCATTGACATAATTAGCGGACTGCGAATAAGTAGCACCAGTCTGCACGCCTATATTCCAGCCTTCTACGGTTTTAAATCCGGACATCGCCACCCCTGCTGTCTTGTTGCCCTCGACATTTACCGGTTGGCTGATCTGGCGACCAAGGCTATCGATCAAAGTCTTTGTACTAATGCTATTGTTGGCGGTCGACAGGTTAATAGTAGCGTTTAGGCTCAGGGACTTAAATCGTCTAAAGTCCAGCCTGAAGCTCTGGCTAAAGGAAGGTTTTAAGTCGGAATTCCCAAGACTAACGTGAAGCGGATCGCTATTATTCTT
>JAFDYE010000093.1 GCA_018267585.1 Bacteroidota bacterium | reverse complement strand
GTGGTTTCTTATTATTGGCGTAGTGAACACGGGAAGGCTGGTTGACTGACAAAGTGATAAGCTGGGCATTGATAGTGTTTTCATTGACGACGCCCCAATGTTCAACAATGAAGCGTTTCACGTCAGAATAAGAGGCTTTTCCTCCGTTGGCTTCTACAGCCTGTTTGATCATCTGCCAGATGGCAGGTCTTTGGCTTAGCAAAAAGGGTTAATTTGATTGAAAAATACAACATTTTATGAAGGAATCCTTGTGTGAGGCTTCATTAATTTCAGCTTCGGCTTCAATTTGACATTTTTGCGGATTTAAATTGGGTTTTTCAAAAAAAAAGTCACAGCCTATACTATTAGCCATGATGACTTCCCTTCTGTGCTCATTAAAGGAAGATGGTTCAAAGATTATGGTTTTTCTCCGGGTGATCGGATTATTATTAGTAACCCTAAACCTTATATGCTAATTATGACAATAGTGAAAACAGCCCATGAAATGGAAAGGGAAAGAAAAAAACGAGAAATAGATGCTCTTACTAAAAGCCATTAACCCATTTTGTTCAGCGGGTGAAAGGAAGAAACAACATTCGAAGGGGGTATATTATTGCGGGACGACAGATCATTGTTGTTTTCCGGCTGGTCCAGGAATTAAAAGCTGCCCGAGGAGCCAAAGGTTGGGCAATGATATACCGCCTTCGAATCGCCAAAGCCGGAGCAGGAGCCGGGTCGTATTCTCCCGTTGATCGGCTGCGGCCGCGTGTCTCCGGCCTGTTACTTACCTCCTTTCTGCTTCTGGCCCGTTTTTGTGTCCTGCCCCATTTTTTTAGTACTGCCTGGTTTGTCTGACAATTCCAGGCGTTTTGTTTTAATGGATCTTGTTCTTTCACGATCTGATGGTCAGCGGGTGCGCTGGAGCGCCTTTAATTAAGCCTGCAAAATAGTCGAAAAATTGATTTTGGTGGACATTTATACATCTTGCCGGGCGCTAATGACGCGCCCTGTAATGTTAAGATTTATGCACATTCATGCGGTACGTGGGTTGTGGCGCCTTCTTTGTTAAGAAGCGCTTCAATTCTCAACCTTATTTGTCGTTATAGCACCCATTTTGTATGTTTAGGCAATAGTAATCCCTAATATTTAAAACTACATAAGGTACTATGATTGAAGGTGATAAAATTGAAATACCGTTAAGCAAGGGGAAGCTGACAAAGCTTTTATTTTTTAGTGTTTTGTTCTTGTTCGCTGGATTCTGGATAGCTATAACAGATCCGCAGGTCAGTAACGCTGCTTTTAATAACCCAATTATAAAGGGGGTGGGAGCTTATGGCTCGATAATCATGGGATTGTTTGGAACTTATTTCTTTACAAAAAAACTGTTTGACAATCGACCGGGCCTTATATTGGACGAGCAAGGAATATACGACAACACGAGTGCTTTTAAATTTGGATTAATCCCTTGGTCGGACATCTGTGAAATATCCGCGGCGTCCATCCAAGCCTCGATAGCTTCAAAGCAGCATTTTATAACCCTTAAGCTTGTAGACCCGCAAAAATATATTGCAAGAGAGAAGAATTTTTTTAAAAAGAAATTGCTACAAGCAAATGCAAAGAGTTATGGTTCTCCAATTCATATCTCTACTAATGGGATTAAAGCAGATCATAGTGAACTGTTGATTATCGTTAAGGATTATTTCCAGAAATATAGGCCTTCAATTTAGTTTCCCGAAGCGACCAGATATCCATTCCAGTGGACATCTATACCTGGCGCCTCCTATCTCACTCCCGCACCAGCAGAGAGGCACATTTTAAGGCAGGAAGTACCAACCGGGGCACCCCTCCGTGCGGCCTTTGCCAAATAGCCTGTTTTGGGACATATGGATATAGAGGAAATTATAACTTAAGCCCCTTCCTTTTTCCTTTGGCTCCCGATGGTCTATTTTGAAGTAGCTTCTTAGTACTTTCAGGCAAACCAAATGATATATACGGATTGTGAAATGCCTTTTGCAATCGTTCAGCTATCATCGACCATGGGATCTCCCGGCCTATGAATTCTATGGGCGAAGGAATTATATCATTAAAATGGATAAGTGAGTGCTTCACCATATTAATATTAAGGTCGGGGTATTTGCGTTGGCAAGCGTCAAGCATTTCGTGGAGTGAAACTTTTTCCAATAAACTGTACATATCCACAAAATCCTTCAAGCGTTGGCCTGAACTGAAAATGGCGTTCAGCTTCATGGCCCCGATATCGAGTAGGGAAACCATCCGAATTCCTTCGAGTATATCAACATCTTTTGCCAGCGGGTATTGGTGGGAAACAAGGTCGATCTTTATATCATTGACAAAGCAAAAGACACCATTCGTTATCGTGCTGACCTTTGTTGCATTATAGGCCGCTAAGAAATGCTGGCCCAGGTCGCTCGAGTCGAATGGATTGGTTGAGAAAAGATCGATATCAATAGATCGCCGGTGGCCGATCTTTAAAGCCAGGGCTGTACCACCTACCAGGTTGAAGTAGTTGAATTTTTCGTCAGACATGAATCGCTTAATCAGATCCAGTGTCCCTTTCTCGACTGTTTGTGTGCGTAACATGCTAATGCCTCCTTCGATAGGTCAAAATAGCCGCACACATCATCTATTATGTAATCAGGCAAATACTTAATTTCAGACTTCAAAGCCTTGATCACCTTTGGCTTACCATAAAATTGAACCATCTCCTTCCAATCGTCCTTATCCCCTCGTTCAATGATACGATCAATTACAGCAAGATAGTGCTTCTCCCAATCAATCTTGGAAAAATTCCAATCCCAGAATAACCGTTTATGGAAGTCAGGGTTTTTTCCGTTGGTAAGCTTTTCTCTATTACTGTGAATTGCCATTACCATAAATATACAATAACTAAGCCATTATACACAATATGTGCGACTGATATCAATTGTTATCACTTAAAACCGGCATCATATGGCCGGAATCGCAGCATCCGGGAACGTCCTTGTACTTTTCAATTCGGGGCGCAGTGCGTCCCGAATCTGGAGAACAGCGCTTGCCCACGCGCCAAACAGGATAATTCCTACAGGTAAATGCTGACAACTATACATCTTGCTGTGCGCAACCAAAGGCACACTCAAACCGGGGTGACCTCAGTTGTAATGGCCGTTGTTGTCGACATCAATACATCTTGCTGTGCGCCCTTTAAGCGCACTCTCGCGCTACTACTTCGCTTAAAAACTGCAGATTGTGAAGTAAAGTGACCCGGTTGTTCTGAAGCAAAGTGTCCCACCGGTGGGTGCGTAGATGATAAAGTTAATTCGTTTTGTCCTTTCTTAGGGATTCTCCTTTCAAATCTATTTTATGGACTCTGGC
>JAFDYE010000092.1 GCA_018267585.1 Bacteroidota bacterium | reverse complement strand
GGCTTGAGAGCCATGCGTATCCTGAGGCCCGTTTCTGATCTGTTTACCTGCTGCGACCCCTGACAACATCAAAAGCCAGTGCCGTTTTTGTACGCATTGGCTGTTGCTTTTATACCCTCTTCGTAGGAGGTCGGCTGAAAGTTATAAGCCTGTTCGAACTTCGACGAATCAAACAGGTAGTCGAACTCATACTGATACGGCATTTCGTTTAGCTCTTTTGTAGTACCGTCAAAAAGCCCGCCCAACCGGATCATCCATTTGGAGAGTATGGAATAGCCTGCTGGTCTGCCAAGGGACGCCGCCGCCTTTTCGATGAACCGGGCGCCGGTAAGAGGAGAGCCCGCCGTCGGCAGATGCCAGACCTGGTTGTACGCGCCGGGGTCCGTGGCCAGCAGATACATGGCCCTGGCGGCATCGGGGGTATAGGTAAAAGAATGCGGGACCCGGGCGTTCACCAGCCACTGCGCCTTCTTTCCCTGCTGCAGCTTTTGAAAGACGAGTATATCGGGAATGCTCGTCCTGCCGGCGCCGGGACCATAGAAATCCGCAGAGCGGGCGATCATAGCCGTGATATTACCCTTGCGTACCTCGCTCATCAGCTGTGTCGCAAGCCTGGCCCGAAGGTCGCCTTTACGGCTGGATGGATCGTAGGGTGTCTCTTCCGTCATGGGGCCGTCTGTTCTCCCATACATATAGACATTGTCGAAGAATATAAGCTTTGCGCCGGTTCTTTTGCAGGCTTCGATCGTGTTGTCGATGATCCGGGGCCATTGCTGCCGCCATATGGAGTAGCGATAGGGAAGCCCCACACAGAGATAGACCACGGCAGACCCTTCGATGGCTTTCAGCGTCGGCTCAGGGTGAGTGAGGTCGGCTGAAAAAGTCGTGATCGGCCTGGCCCCGGCAGCCGTAGCGGTTGTCGCAGCCGACGCGGAGATGGCACCGGGGATCACTGGATTTCGGGAGACAAGGCGGACCGGCAGTTGGTGGGCGAGCAGTTCGGCTGCAAGGGTATCGGCGATCACGCCGCCGGCTCCGAGGATGGTGTGGACTGTCATAGTTATAGAATTACTTAATAAAGATAATTAAGGTTTGATTAAACGTTTGTTTAATTCAAACGTTTGTTTAATTTTGGGCCTCCAAACTGATTTGCAGTCTGAAAGCCCCGGATCTATTACGAACGAGAAAACTTTCGCCATGATATTTCGCCACTGCTGAATTTCGTGGCCTTTTTTGGTCGATCCGCAAATAGACAAACCGGACTATCTGTTGTATAATTCTTTGTTTTTGATGGCCGGGCAGGGGTATTTATACCGACGGTTGGGTGCTTTGCCATATTTGTAACGATTTTTGCGAGCCAGAACAAGGTGATTGGAAGAACGAGTAATAAAGATTTAACACCCATATAATTATGAGGAAATTATTCCGATTGGCAGTAGTCAGCGCTGGATTGAGCTTTACCTGTCTAATGGCCAGCGCCCAGACGAGGGATACCCTGATCAGCCCCCGGAAGGCGCCGGATACCCTGACCAGTGCCGACCTGCAGACATGCGTTCAGTACGCGCTGCGGCACTACCCGCTGATCCAGCAGGCGCTGCTGGATGAGCAGATCACTGACAGGCAGATCAGGAGTAAATTAGCCGACTGGTATCCGCAGCTGAATCTGACCGCTAATTATCAAAACAACTTCACGCTGCCGCAGATCGCCTTTAATGGCGCCTATGTGAAGAGCGGCACCTACAACTCCTCTTATATCGATCTGGGGCTGAGTCAGACGCTTTTCAACAGGGACGTGCTCCTGGCCGCCCGTACCAAAGGCGAGGTCATGACCAATATCCGCCAGACGA
This sequence comes from Bacteroidota bacterium, assembly GCA_018267585.1. Lineage (GTDB taxonomy): Bacteria > Bacteroidota > Bacteroidia > Chitinophagales > Chitinophagaceae > Puia. The sequence continues at coordinate 1,256 of JAFDYE010000092.1, read as the reverse complement.
CCACCACGGATAAGATCGAGATCGCGGTCAACGTGACCAAGGCCTTTTATAATGTGCTCCTGACCGCCAAGCAGATCGAAGTGCTCGACGACGATATCCGCCGCCTCGAACGCAACCTCAAGGATACTTACAACCAATACCAGGGCGGACTCGTGGACAAGACAGACTATAAACGCGCCACCATCACGCTGAATAATTCGCGAGCCGAAAGGAAGACCAATGAAGAAGGACTGAAGGCCAACTATGCCGTTCTCAAGCAGCTGATGGGATATAACGGCAAGGACTCCATTCACCTGATCTACGACAGCGCGACCATGGAAAGAGAGGTCCTTATCGACACGCTTGCCCAGGTCGACTATACCAAACGCATCGAATTTCAGCAGCTGATGACGCAGAAACACCTGCAGGAAGCCGACGTGAAATATAACAAATGGGCTTATATCCCGACCCTGACGGCAGGCGCCGGATACAATTTCAACTACCTGAACAACCAGTTCTCCAAACTCTACGACAACAACCTGCCTACCTCTTATGCCGGCGTTACCCTCGCCTTCCCGATCTTCCAGGGTACCAAGCGCACGCAGAACATCCGCGCCGCCGAGTTGCAGCTCACCCGCATCGACTGGGACATTGTGAATCTTCAGAATACGATCACTACCCAGTATGCACAGGCGCTGGCCGCCTATAAAAGCAACCTCAACAACTACTATGTGCTCCGCGAGAACCTTGCCCTGGCCAGGGACGTATTCAACACGATCGAGCTTCAATACCGGTCCGGTGTAAAAGCCTACCTGGAATTGATCACGGCCGAGACGGATCTGCGGAACGCGCAGTCCAACTATAGCGACGCATTATACCAGGTGCTCAGCAGCAAGATCGACGTGCAGAAAGCGCTGGGGACAGTACAGTACTAAAATTAAATTCAATCAGGATAAATCATCTTTTTATATGAAACCGAGCAAGGCAATTTTTAATACACAGGGGGATGAACAGCGAGGTTCCATCCGGCCATTGAAAAATAATTCCGTACGGATGAAAAATAGTTTACAATGGAGTGGTCTTACATCGGTCGTTATATCAGGCAGCCTTTTTCTGGCCTCCTGCGGAGACAAACCGGCCGGACCCGCAGCCCCGCCAGCCGTTGCTGTCAACGTCGCGAAAGTGACAACCGGTAACGCCACTTATTACGACTCCTATCCCGCGACCGCGACCCCGCTGAACCAGGTGGATATCAAGCCTCAGGTATCCGGCAATAT
>JAFDYE010000929.1 GCA_018267585.1 Bacteroidota bacterium | reverse complement strand
TGGACAGGGAGGATAAACTGGCGAAGACGATATTGTATAACCTGAATCCTTCGGATAATGAGCTGATGGCGACTATGATCGGGAATTTCAATGACGGGTCGGTTGCGGGCAAGGTGCAGTTCGGGTCGGGGAGGTGGTTTTTGGATCAGAAGGATGGGATGGTGCGGCAGATGAATGCGTTGTCGAATATGGGGATGTTGAGTCGGTTTGTGGGGATGCTGACGGATAGCCGAAGTTTTTTGTCTTTCCCGCGGCATGAGTATTTCCGGAGGATCCTTTGTAATCTTTTTGGGGAGGATATGACTAATGGGGAATTGCCGAATGATATGGAGTGGGTCGGGAAGGTAGTGAGGGATATTTGCTATTATAATGCGAGGCAGTATTTCAATTTTCAGCCGGCCGGGGCTGCAGTTTATAGCGAGTAGTGGGGTGGGCAAAAGAAAACCCGGTATGAACATACCGGGTAGTGAGTCGACTCGAATTTAGACCTTATCCTGCCGCTAAATTAAATAAGTTCTAAATATAACTCTTATAGAATATGGAGAAATGATTGATTTTTATATGTTTTCCTTATTGGTTTTAAAAATTATAACTAAAGAGTAGGTTTTTTTTTAATTTATAATTGTTAAAACGCTTTAGCGAAAAAACTGTCTACTGCCCTGCAGGGCACCCCATCCATTCCAGGAGGCATTTTGTCCAGGTTTTGTGACTTCGGGGGGATCTGCGGGGCATTTTTATTGCAAACTGTTTGATTGGGGGAAGGTTTGGAGGGATCGGGGAAGAAGAATTGGGGGATTGGGGGAAGAATTGGAGGAATTGGGGAGGAAGGTTTGGAGGGATCGGGGAAGAAGGTTTGGAGGGATCGGGGACGGAGAATTGGAGGAATTGGGGAGGAAGATCCGGGGGAATTAGATTTGGAGGGGTAAAGCGATAAAAAGTACAATTTATTAACGCCCGGGGACGGTCCCGGGGAGATAAAATTGGTTTAAATTACAGGTCTAAAAATATACTCTTATGGCAAAGAAAAATAAGAATACGATCGATCTGCCGGATGTGAGCGATATCCCCGGACAAGAGCATGTAAGGGCGCCCCGGCTGGGGGAACTGGCGGACAATACGGCTTCTTCTGCTGATGAGGAGGGGGATGATGTGTTGAACCAGTCCGATGAGGATGACGAGCTGGTGATGGGAAATGAGGGGGATGTGACGGCGGACGAGCGGACGACACTTGCGAATATCGACAGGCGGCGGGCGGACAGCGAGGACGAGGTGTTGCGGGAGAGTCAGCTGGACGCGTATGATGACGACGGGGACCCGCTGAATGAGGATGACAGGGATCTTGACGGGAAGGACCTGGACGTGCCGGGCGCGGACGAGGACGACGATGATGAGGAAATAGGGGAAGAGGATGAGGAGAACAATGACTATAGTCTTAGCGATGATGATGATCACGAGGAAAGGGAGGATTATGGAACGGGTAGGGATGAGGATTAGGTGTGCGGGACCGGGGGTATCGGGGTGTCGGACCGGCACTAGAACGGGATGGTGATGCGGGTGTTGATGGATCTACCCATATTGTAGATGCCGGGGCGTCCATTGGGACTTCGGGTATAGTATTCGAAATATTTTAACCTGCTGAGGTTGCTTTGAAAAGCGGCATTCAGCAGGTTTTCTATTTGTACGAGCCATTGGATGGTAAGGGTTTTTGAAAGCCGGATGGTGGTGTTTGCGCCGGCGTGAAAGAGTGTGTAGGATGGGGTTGGTGTTTCTGTGTTATAGAGTGCGAGGTAGCGGTGTTGGGCGGCGTTGTATTCGAGGCCGAGGTTGAGGAGGATCTGGTGGGGCAGCCGGTTGAGGAGGAAGCGGGGGATCAGGGGGAGCTCGAGGTCTCCTGTCCAGCGCAGGGGCGGGATGAAGGGGAGGAATTCGCCGTCAATGCCGGTGTGTGCGTATTTTTCTGCGTGGTTGACACCATAGACGAGGGTGAAGGTGCTGGCAAGGTTGAAGCCGCTAAGGCTTTCCGGGTGGAGGGCGGTGGAGGCTTCCAGTCCATAGAGGTGGGCTGAGGACTGTTGGTACTGGAAGGTTTTGTTGCCCTGGGCATCGACGACGGGGTTGCCGGCCGGGTCGGCCAGTTGGGCGAGATAGATATAGTGTCCGATATGGTTGTTGAAGAGGCTGAGGGAGAGGTCCCAGTTGCGGGTCTTGTTGTCGAAGCCGAGGTCCTCTTGCCAGCTGAGCTCGGGGACGAAGTTGCGGTTGCCGAGATAGGTGATATGGGCGCCGGGGTCGAGGCCGTTGGAGGCTATTTCGGTGATCCCCGGGCTACGGTAGCCGCTGGATGCGTTAGCCCTGACGGTGAGTGTGGAGGTAGCCTGCCAGGTGAGGCCGAGGCTGGAGGAGAGGCCTGTGTAGGTCTTTTCCAGGGGGGTGAACTGGTGATTGGGCGGGATGGAAAGATGGCGGAAATCATAGCGAAGTCCGCCGCTGATCGTAAGGAATTGGTGTTTCCATTTGCCATAGGCGTAGGCGCCGCCGTCCGAGAGGTGGTAGTCCGGAATGGGGAAGTCGGTGCCGTCTTGATTACTGTTGGCCTGGTACATGCCATTGATGCCTGCGGTGATATCGAGGTTGCGCCATTGGGGCGCCATGTATTTAAAGCCGTAGTTGAGAGTGTTCAGTCGTACGTACAGGCCTGCCTGTTGGGGCCTGGTGGGGTGGTTGTATTCTCTGCGGATGTTTTGCTGGAGGCCGAGCAGGGTTTCTGTGCGGCTTTTTTTTATCGTGGTATACAGCCGGTAGTGCTGGATGTGCTGGTGGAGGGGGCTGAGGGCGTAGCTGTTGAGGACCGGGTCCGGAACGATCGGGCGAAGGTCCAGGGTATCCTGGCCGGCCTCATATATCTGCCGGGTAAAACGGCGGGTGAGGGAGTCGCGGCTGCCGTCGGGGATGCCCTGGAGGTTGTCATATGCGGTAACGTGGAGTTGGAAGAAGCCGTCGGGCAGTTCGCGGCCGCCTTCGAGTGCGGCGTTGGTTTCGCGGAAGCCGGTGTTATAGACGGGGCCATCGACGGGGTTGGAGTAATTCTTAGCGATCCGGTAGGAGGCTTTGGCGGTCCACCACCATTTTGTGTCGCTATAGTTGAGGCGGAGGGCGTTGCCGATGAGGCCGTTGTTGCCCTGGTATTCCTGTAGCCATCGGCCGTGCAGGTGGCCGTCCTTTTCGGTGGGCCGGAAGGGGAAGAGGCTGACTACGCCGCCGAGGGCGTCCGAGCCGTAGAGGAGGCTGGCCGGGCCTTTTATGACCTCGGCTCTTTCGATGCCATAGGCGTCGACCTCGATGCCGTGTTCGTCGCCCCACTGCTGGCCTTCCTGTCTTATGCCGTCGTAGAGGGTGAGGACCCTGTTGTAGCCGAGTCCGCGGATGACCGGTTTTGAGATATTGGGGCCGGTCTTTACGGCGCTGAGTCCCGGGACGTGTTGAATGAGGGCGTCGATGATGTTGGGTTCGATGGTGCAGGTGAGTTTTTTTTCGGAGACGGTGGTGATGGCGATGGGTGTCTCGCGGAGGAGGACGGCGCCGCGGACGCCGGTGACGGTGATCGATCTCAGGGAATCTATTTTCGGAGTTGTGTCCTGCGCCTGTATGGTGCAGGAAAGGCAGAGGAAGAGTATGGCGGACATTATTTTTATTATTTGGTGTGCAAAATAATAAAAGTTAGATTTGTCTAACAAAAAAAGATTGCTTCATGTTATCTCAAACGGAAGAGAATTATCTCAAGAATCTATTTAATGTGGGAGATGGGGAGAAGGAGGTCGGTACGAATGAGCTGGCGGCCTACCTGGGGGTGAAGCCGGCGTCGGTGAACGATATGCTGAAGAAGCTGAAGGAGAAGAAGCTGGTCGACTATGAGAAGTATGGGAAGATCTCGCTGACGGAGGAGGGGAGGAGAAAGGCTGTCGAGGTAGTGCGGAAGCATCGGCTATGGGAGACCTTTTTGTATTCGACATTTGATTTCACCTGGGACGAGGTGCACGAGGTGGCTGAGCAGCTGGAGCATATCCAGAGTGCCAAGCTGGTAAATAAATTAGACGAGTTCCTGAACTATCCGGCCTATGACCCGCATGGGGATGTGATCCCGAATGCGAAGGGGGAGATGCCTGCGGTGCATAAGAAGACGTTGCTGGAGGAGGTGGTGGGGCATCATTGTACGATGGTGGCGGTGAAGGATAACTCCGCGCCGTTCTTACAGTATGTGTCAAGGCTGGGACTTGGGATCAACAATAAATTAACCGTTGTCGCGCGTCATGCCTATGACGGGCAGATGGAGATAGAGGTGAATAAGAAGGTGGTTACTATCAGTCCGCGGTTTGCGCAGAATATCGTTATCGTTTGTGATGATTGCGGGAAGAAATGATCACCTGGTGAGTCCGGGTTCGCCGACGCGTTCGCCTTTTTCGGATGGATGGGCGCTGGCGGGGGTTGAACGAAGGAGTGGTCGGTCTTCTTTTTCGATGAGGGCGCGGGTGACGGGGAAGCAGTGGGGGTAGTGCTGCTGAAGGAATTTCAGGAGGCCTTCGCGGATGTCGCAGCGGAGGTCGAAGGCGTTGCCCGAGCTGCTGGCGCTCATCAGGGCGCGGACTTCGATGGTGCGTTCGGAGGTATTGGTGACCTGGATGACCTTGACCCTTTTGTCCCAGAGGGGGTTGCTTTCGAGCAGGCGGGTAAATTCCTGGCGGAGCGGGTCGATCGGCGTGGCGTAGTCGAGGTAGAGGAAGACGGTCCCGAGGATGTCTGCGGTATTGCGGGTCCAGTTCTGAAACGGTTTTTCGACGAAATAGTTGATCGGCAGGATGAGGCGGCGCTGGTCCCAGATGTTGAGGACCACGTAGGTGAGGGTTATTTCTTCCACCCGGCCCCATTCCCCTTCTACTACCAGGACGTCGTCGATGCGCAGGGGTTGTGTAAAGGCGAGCTGGAAGCCGGCCAGGAGGTTGCCGAGGGATTTCTGGGCGGCGAAGCCTACGATGATACCACCCACTCCCACGCCGGTGAGAAGGCCGGTGCCTATTTTTCTCAGGTTATTAAAGCTCAGCAGGATGGCGCAGACGGTCAGGATGATGATCAGGCCGATGGCGATGCGCCGGATGAACTGCAGTTGGGTCCTTATTTTTCTTTCTTTAAGGTTGTCGGCTTTCTGGATGTCGAAGTGGTGGTAGACGTAGTCTTCGAAGACTTTGATGACGCCGATCAGCACGTTGGCGAAGGAGATGGCGAGGAGGATCTCGGTGACTTTATTGATGACCGGGTAGATCGTGGACTTCATCCGCATGGCGGGGAGCAGGAAGTTGAAGGCGAGCAGGGGCAGGAAGTAGCTGAAGGGTTTGCCCATGCGGGACAGGATCGACCGGGTTACGGACCATGCGGGGGCTTCTTTGGGTTTTTTCCGGAGCAGCAGGGCGAGCATGAATTTTACGATCAGGCCGATGATGATGGCCACCACTGCCAGGATGATGTCCCATAAGATGTTGGGGAGGTGGTCGAATTGATCGAAATCGGGCATGTGTTCGGATGCTTGGTGATCTCCGTAAGTTACAAGCTTTGAGCCAAATTCGGTCGGATGGGTGTGGAAAACTGGGGCTGGCACGGCTTTTTCGGTGGTTAATTTAATGAGATTGTAAAATAAGAATTTGTGCGATAGAGGTTTAGGTTAATGGATGCCATCCCGGTTCTCCGGGATGGCTTTTAATTTGAGGATGTAGTCAATAAACTATCAGGAATTATGGAAACGGGCATGGTATTGTCGCATAAGGTGTTGCTGCAGGTGGACCGGGATCATGAGAAGGCCGCGTCCATGGCGCGTCTCAGGTATGTCAGTGATGGCGAACCCGGGATAAGCCGGGTGAGGAAGGGAAAGGGTTATTGTTATCTTCTGGGCGGAAAGCCTGTGAAAGATGGGGAGGAACTTGGACGGATCAGGGGTCTGGCGATACCGCCGTCGTGGAGCAATGTATGGATATGTCCGGCTGGTAATGGACATATTCAGGCTACCGGGGTGGACCTGCGGGGGCGGAAACAGTACCGGTATCATGCCCAGTGGAACAGCCTGCGGAGCGAGACAAAGTTCCACCGGCTGTATGAGTTCGGGAAGGCGCTGCCGTTGTTGCGGTCGAAGATCGAAGCGGATCTCCGGCAGCGGGAGCTGGGCCGGGACAGGGTGCTGGCGACGGTGCTCAGCCTGATGGAGCGGACCTATATCAGGGTGGGGAACAATGAATATGAGAAGGCCAATGGCTCTTATGGTCTGACGACGCTGAAGGACAAGCACGTAGCGATCAGCGGTGACAAGCTGGTGTTCTCTTTTCCGGGAAAGAAGGGGGTACGCCATGATATTACGCTGCGTAATAAGCGGCTGGCCCGTGCCGTGAGTCTGTGCAAGGAGATACCGGGGGCGGAGCTTTTCCAGTATTATGCGGAGGACGGCAGCAGGCATGGCATTGACTCGGGGATGGTCAACCAGTATATCCGGGACGCGACGGGGATGGATTTTACGGCGAAGGATTTCCGTACCTGGGCCGGTACGCTGTGTGCGCTGCAGGCTTTTGCGGCGCTGGGGGAAGCCTGTGACGACGCGGCCTGTAAGAAGAATGTGGTGGCTGTGCTCGACGAGGTGAGCAGGCAGTTGGGGAATACGAGGGCCGTCTGCCGGAAATATTATGTGCACCCGGGGCTGGTGCAGCTGTACGAGGGGAATAAACTGAACAGGTATTTAGCTGATGAGGCGGGGTGCGGGGAAGATGTGCTGATGAAGATATTGAAGCAGTATATAAGGATCACTCCGTTGGCGTGATGGGGGTGCTGCCGCCGTTGGTGCGGCTTTTCAGCTTTGTATAGAGGATGGAGTGCCGTTTGAAGTGGTATTTCCGGGGTTTGCCGAGGAGGAAGCCTACTGCTTTGAAGCCGGGCAGCGTGTCGAAGATGATCTTACAGATGGCTGTAACGGGCAGGGCGAGGATGAGGCCGGCGAGGCCCCAGAGCTTGCCGAAGAGCAGGAGGGAGAAGACGGCGACCAGCGGGTTGATGCTGACCTTGGAGCCGACGACGTATGGTGTGATCAGGTTGCCTTCGAGGATGTGTACGAACATGAATACGCCGAATACGCCGACGGCGTACCAGTAGGAGTCTTTTGTGATGATGGCGATGATGACGGGGAGGGCCGATCCGATGAGGATGCCGATATAGGGTATGATGACCAGGAGTCCGCCGAGGAAGCCGAAGAAGAGCGGGGACTCGATGCCGAGGATCCAGAGGCCGATCGAGTTGAGGGCGCCGATGATACAGATCACTTTGAGGAGGCCGAGGAGGTAGTTTTGAATGACCTCGTATATTTTCTGCAGTGTCTCGTCGATCAGTGATTTTTCGGAAGAGGCGAAGACCTTGTAGAAAAATTCGAGGAAGAAGGCCCGGAGGTAGAGGAGGAAGAAGCTGAACAGGAGGATGAGCACGAAGTTCGTCAGGAGGTTGGTCGTAAAGGTCATGGTGGAGGAGAAATAGTTGCTGCTGTTGTCGAGCAGCTTTTTCAACTGCTGGTGGACGTGGTCGGCCTGTGCGGATTTTTCGATATGGTAGCGCTGGGCGACGTAGGATTCGGCTTTGTCGACCAGTTCGGATATCCGGCGGATGAACTGTGGCGCCTGTTCTACGAGGTGTATCAGCTGTGTAATGACGATGCCGAGGAACAGGGCGGTGATGATGCCGGCAACAAGGATAGCCGTAAAGGCGGAGAGTCCTTTGTGGCATCCCCATTTTTCGAGCCGGAAACAGATGGGGAAGAGCATGGACGAAAAGATCAGGGAGAAGAGCAGTGGTACGATCACGTCTGCTGCCCAGGAAAGAATAATAAAGCAGATGACCAGGATGATCAGGATCGATGCGATGCGTAGCGGTGATGCGAATTTGAGCTGCTCCAAGTTGTGTTCGGATAATATGCGGTGATAAAAATACAAAAGCCGGCCGGCCATTGGCGACCGGCTTTTGTTCATGCTCTCCGGATGATACCGAGTATCAGGGAGATGATCGCCAGGACGATCAGTACGTGGATGAGGCCACCTACGCTGTAAACGAATACGCCCAATAGCCATCCTATGATGAGTATAACCGCTATCAGATAAAGAAGTCCGCTCATAAAAAATGATTTTAAGTAAGTAAGGAATTTGATGTCTTTCCGGGGTGATAGTGAAAAATGCTTGCCAGTTTTTTTAGGCGGCTGAAAACGGCATCGGTGGCCTGTTTTGGGGAATAAAGTCTACATTTGGCTGTCAGCGGATGGTCTCAATCTTGCTAATTCCATTTCATGAAGAAGAAGTTCAAACTTTCGGCTGTCTGGCGCGCGATGAAGCGTGGGGCAATAGATTTCAATAACGACAATGGGTTCAAATTAGCGGCGTCCCTCTCGTATTCGATGGTCTTTGCGATGGGGCCGATG
>JAFDYE010000928.1 GCA_018267585.1 Bacteroidota bacterium | reverse complement strand
TATTCGACTGGTTGGATACACTGGTATCCATGGGTCTTTTACAGCGGAAGGGATTGTTGGAGGAAGCTGTATATTCCAACACCGGTGAATCGGCACTCTTCCTGGATAAGAAGAGTCCGCAATATGTCGGGGGCATGTTGGAGATGGCCGACGACCGCCTGTATGGCCATTGGAGCCGTCTCGAACAAGGTCTTCGCAGCGGTGAGCAGCAGAACGAAGGGATGGGCAAACCCCAGGGCAACATGGAATTCTTCGGTGAATTGTATAAAGATCCCTACAAATTGCGGAGCTTTATCGACGCTATGCGCGGAATTCAGACGGGGAATTTCATTGCGCTGGCGGAGAAGTTCGATTTCAGCCAATACGACCAATTCCTCGATCTCGGCGGCGCGGATGGCTGGCTGAGCATCCAGATATGTCTTCGTCATACCGCGATACGCTGCACTACCTTTGACCTGCCGCCCGTGCTGCCATTGGCGCAGGAACGGATCGCCCAATTCCAGTTGAGCGATCGTATCCGGGCCCTCGCCGGCGACTTCAGCAAGGACGAATTCCCGGCCGCGCAGGTGATCGCAATGGGAAATATCCTCCATGGGATGAATGAAGCGGCCAAGCTACAGCTGATGAAAAGAGTGTACGCTGCTTTACCCGCCGGCGGTGCTTTTATAGCCATCGAAAACATCATCGACGACGATCGCCGCCAGAACACCTTCGGCCTGCTGATGAGCCTCAATATGCTGATCGAAAATGGAGAAGCCTTCGATTACACGATGAAGGACTTTTCGAAATGGGCGAAAGAGGCAGGTTTTGGGCGCATCGAATCGATACCCCTGGCGGGACCGGCGAGTGCGGCGGTGGCGTATAAATAATTTATGGTTTTCTTTCCTGACTCCGTCACCGGCGAGTTCACCGGGTGACTACAAGACTGCCGGCGACTCCGCGTACGATACGTTCTTTGATTTTATTATTTATCGACTTGTTTGTTCCACGGGAAGGAGAAAGGCGCGGACCGGAAAGCCCGTGTCATTGGCCCGGTTGTATTCTTCGACCAGGGCGAGAGCTTTTCCAGCGGAGGCCTCCCCCGTGAAACTGAATATCAGAAGGGAATCAAACTCTCCCTCGCCGGCGCCGAACCAGTCGTCGAGTATGCTGGTGTCGTCCGCTGTTTTCATACCCGTCGTTTTGCTTACGCTGAAGAGGCTTATCTGCGCCTGCTTCAGCAGCTCGGTTACCGCAGGAAGGTATTCCTTGAGAGTTGTTACCACCAATAGTTTCATATTGCATTGGTTTTTTGCTGTCATCCTTGTGCAGGAAATAGACAGCATGGTTTCGTTTTTATGCAAATCTATCTTTCCGATCAGCTTTTATTCGTGACTTTGGTCACGCCGTCGCGCCTTTATTTGTGACTAACGGATCTGTCTTTCCAGTGTATCCCAGGCGCCGCCATTATATACCTCCAGACCTGCCGACGCCAAAACGGCCTTTGCCATGCCGCTTCGGGCGCCGCTCCGG
>JAFDYE010000927.1 GCA_018267585.1 Bacteroidota bacterium | reverse complement strand
GAGACCCAGGGGATCGGGGTTCCGGTGGAGGTCAAGCTGAGTGATGTCGGGTTCGATTCCTGCAAGGTCACCGATCTGTGGACGGGGAAGCGGCTGGGACGATATTCGGGGAGTTTTGCGCCGGTGGTCCGGTGGCATGGGGCGGGGTTGTACCGTCTTTCGAAGGTTTCGAAGTAAATTTTTTGTTTCCTATAGTCGGCGAAGGGGCAGGATATGGCGGAAGCGGGAGCGGAGGAGGTAGGATTGCCTGTATCATTCGGTGCGCAGACTTTTAATGGGATTCATCAGGGCTGCTTTCAGGGCCTGGAAGCTGACTGTGCATAAAGTTATGAAGAGCATGCCGGCGCCGGCGAGAATGAAGATCCGGGGCGAGAGATCGGTGTGGATCGTATAATTCTGCAGCCATTTGTCCATGGCCAGGCCGATCAGCGGCATGGCGATCGCCATCGAGAGGGCGATGAGCTTGAGGAAGTCGCCTGATAGCAGCGCCCAGAGGGGCACGACGCCGGCGCCCAGGACTTTGCGCACGCCGATCTCTTTTGTGCGTTGTTCTGCGACAAAGGAAGCGAGACCGAAGAGGCCGAGGCAGGAGATGAGGATCGCCAGGCCGGAAAAGACGGCGGCAAGGTTGCCGATCCGGGTCTCGGTCACGAATTTTTGCGCATAGGCGTCATCGTTAAAGTGATAGATAAAGGGACTGGCGGGGTTGTATTGTTTGTATACCGCTGCGATCGCGGTGAGGGCCGTACGGACGGAGGCCCCGGGTCTGATGCGGATAATGTCGACTGAGTGTCCTCCGCGGCCAAAGAAGACGGCGGGTTGGACCTTGTCGTAAGGGCTGTTGGAGATCATGTCCTTTGTTACCCCGATGATCGTCCAGTCTGTGTTATTATATCGAAAGGTTTTGCCGATCGGGTCTTTATATCCAAGGGCGCGTGCGCCTGTTTCGTTGACGATGGCGGCTGTGCTGTCTGTTGGGTGTGTCCGGGAGAAGTCCCGGCCCCGGAGCACCGTCCAGCCGATGGTAGGACCGAAATCGGCGTTGACCTCTATATCGCGGAACGATATGCTTTTCTGCTCTTCGGTCATGCCTGGCCATTCCATAAAGTTATTCTGATAAAACGCTGTGAGCAGGGTGGAGGAGTTCGCCACTCCTGCCACGACTCCAGTGTTGAGGAGGCTGGTACGGAGAGCCTCATAGCGTCGGTCAAGCGAATCTGTGTTGATGGGGATATTGATCAGTCCCGCGCGGTCATAGCCGGCGGGCCGGTCCATGGCATACCGGATCTGCCTGAAGACGACGAGTGTGCCGATGATCAGGCTCAGCGAAATGGAGAACTGGACTACTACCAGGACCTTTCGGGGAAGGCTTGCGCCTTTTCCCGCCTTGAAAGCGCCTTTCAGGACCTTTACGGGTCGGAATCCACTCAGATAGAACGCGGGGTAGCAGCCGGCCAGCAGGCCGGCGATCGCCGTAATGGAGAGGGAAAGGGTCCAGAAGACCGGGCTGGTCCAGGGAAGGGTCATGGGTTTGCCCGAAAGCTGGCTGAATGCCGGAAGGCTTAGAGCGGTGAGGCCGATCGCGAGGAGAAAGGCAAAGAAAGCGACAAGAAGGGATTCGCCCAGGAATTGCGAGATGAGCTGGGTCCTCAGCGAGCCCAGCGTTTTGCGGATACCGACTTCTCTTGCCCGTTGCTCGCTGCGGGCCGTAGAGAGGTTCATGAAATTGATGCAGGCCAGCAGCAGGACGAAGACACCGATGATCCCGATAAGCCGGACGAAACCGATACGGCCGCTGCCGGCGGTGCTGCCGGAATCGTCGTAGTGCAGGTACATCTGTTCGAAAGGGAGCACGGTATAGGTTTCGATGTTGTGTTCGACAAAGGGTGTACAGAGGTTTTTTATCCGGGCTGTGGCCTCTTCTGCGGTGGTATTGCCGGCGAGGCGGGCGAAGATGCGGCAGCTATGGTCATTGAAATTCGTGTTGTGCGTGAGCCAGTCCATCCATTTGTGCGTGACCGGCGTGAAAAAATCGATGTCATGAAAGGAAGAGGTTTGGGGCAGATCGGCATAGACGCCTCCGACGGTGAACAGGAGCTGGTTGTTGTATTTAAAAGTTCTACCCAGCGCCTTTTCGGTTCCGTAGAGGGCGATGGCGGTGGACCGGGAGATCAGCGCCGTGGAGGGGTCACGCATCGACTCCGCGTTGCCACTGAGGAAGTGATAGCCGAAGAGGGTGGGAAAACTATATTCCGCCCAGGATCCCTGTCGGGAAATGCTTTTGTCGCCGTTGGCGAGCAGGCCTTCGCCGGGCCATTCGAACATCGCGGTCGCGGTGAAGACGTCCTTATAGTTATTTTGCAGAAAGGGTTCGAGGGCGGAGGAGACGGTTGTTCCTCTGTAGGTGATGGGCGAACCCGGTGGGGTGCCTTTCGGGCGTTGGTCCTGCATGATCTCCACGATGCGGGAGCGATCGGGATAGGATCTATCGACAGCGAGCTCTCCGGCGATCCAGATGCCGATAACGAGCGTGACGGCCATGCCTATAGCAAGGCCGCCGACGTTGATCAGGGTGTAGCCGCGGTTCTTGCGAAGCAGGCGGAGGGCGAGGAGGAGACAGCTCTTGATCATGCGTTTGATTTAAGAATACAGCGGAACAGCAGCGAGAAGAGTACCCGTTTTTTTAGTTTTTAAGAATCAAATGGTTGTGATTTGCCTGATGGCGATAATTGTCCGTTATCGCACACTCCATGTTCAGTTTTGTAGTTATTGGATATGCCCGCCAATGTTGACCGTTGGGTTCATTGGTCTTTGTTCCTGCGGCGTGGTCGGGGAGCTTTCCGGTCTTTCTCGTCGGGTTGTTCGTGCTGGGGGCTGACGCTGCCGCAGACGGCTTCCAATCCGTATGTCAGTATCCTGGAGCCGATCGAAGGTGCGGCCAGGCGCATACGCATCATGGGTATCTGTAATGAGGATGTGGGGAGTTCTCGTCTATCGGGTATCTGGGGTCGTCGAATGTTGGTGACTGGTGTGGTGGGGGCGACGGCGATCGGTGGGTTGCCGGGAGGTAGTATCGATTATGTGACGGTGGAGGATCGTCGTGGTGGTTGTGAGGCTCACTCTTTTTTTTCTTCGGGCCGAAGAGCAGGTGTTGTTGAATCTTTTGTGGTCTCGTCGGGTTTTTGGCGAAGTTCCAGTATGATCATATCCAAAATTTCATAAAGGTTGCATTGATCTCTGACGCATTTTTTCGCCAGCATTTCCAATAGTTGGAGTTTTCTTTCGAATTCGGGTTCCATGTTGTTTATTTGATGGGGTAAAATTTGGCAAAATTGTAGGCAAGTTGTAGGTTTGTGGATTTATTAGGCCGCAGACTTTTTTGTGTTGTGCGGCGGTGTGGGAAGGTTTTTTTATGCATTTGATGCGGTTTAATTGAACCGCAATATAGTCAAAATAATTAAATCGCCTACATAATACATCAGGTCGCCAATTTTCCACAATAAAAAACAACTTAATCTTTCTGCGTGAGTCAGCAAGTCGATATAGAGCGCATTCAGAAGTTTAAAGAAGACAGGATGACCCTTCCTTATGATGATATTGTGATCGCAAGACGGATGAAGGTGGATCGGTCTAATTACAGCAAGGCTGTCAACGCGGGGCCTATTACCAACGCATTTTTGAGGAAGTTCTATGCGGCGTTTGGGGATGAGTTGAAAGGGGGGAAGGAAGTCGCGGAGCCGGTTGAGAAAGAGGATATATTAACGAGGCTTGATGCTTTGCAGGGGCTTCTTGTGCAGGTGGTGGAATTGAATGAGTTGCTCACGCGGCAGGCGGCGTTGCTGGTTGAGAATACGTCTTTGCTGGCCAAGGATAGTCAGGCCAGGATAGAGAAGTTGTTGTCCCGGAGGGACCGGAAGGAGGGGTGAGGTAATTTGGTGGTGTTGGGATGGAGTATGACCACTTAAACTATTTATATATGGCGCAGCGCGCGGATGGAGAAAGTTTGGGGAAGTTCCTGCGGGATCGGGAGTTGCTTCCTTATAATGATGCCGAGATAGCGAGGCGGATGGGGATGGACCGGTCCAATTTCAGCAGTTATGTCAATGGGCATTTGCCGATAACGCGGTCGTTCCTGCGGCGATTCTATTCGGTCGTTGGGTCGGAGGTGGAGGTTATGCGGGAGCGTCGGAAGAGCGCTTTGGAAGGGAATGGGGTTAAGGAGCGGTTGGACGCGGTGGAGGAGAGGCTGAACTGGTTGACGGAGGAGTTCAGGAAGATCAAGGGGGAAGGGGGGATGGTGGAGTGAGTGGAATGGAGTGAGGGGAATGTTGGAGTGAGGGGTGATGGTGGAGTGAGGGGGACGTGGATGTCGCGGTGGGGAAATAAAACAGTGAAAAAAAAAGCCCTGGGGTTGATCCAGGGCTCTAGCAGGTAGTTCATGGTTACTGCACATCAAGCAGATGTATATCAAAAATCAGGATGGAAGAAGCCGGGATTGTTACGTTTCCTCCGGTTACGGCTTGCGAGCCATAGCCCAAGGATGGCGGTATGAATAATTTGATCCTTCCGCCTTTTTTAATCAGGGGTACGCCCTGTTGCCAGCCATCGATAAGGTTAGACAATTGTGTGGCATAGCTGGTCTGTTGGTCAAAGACAGATCCGTTCGTTAGCATCCCGGTGTATGCTACTGTTATCGGTGAGCATTCTCCGGGTGTCGGACCCGTGCCATTCTCTCCACTATCTATCTCGTAATAGAAACCTCTTTGGTGTAAAACGGCTTGAATGCCAAGGGAGTCCAGATATTTCTTTACTGCGGCCTGTTCAGATTGCGGTGCTATCAGCCCATCGTCGACGTAATCACATTTTTTCTTCGAGCACGAACCTAAACAAAAGAAAATCAACGCTAAGCTCCAGAGTAAAGTCCTCATCCCTATTTTTTACGCAAATATAGTCCCCGATAGATTAGACAACTGGCCATTTCGATTTGCTGCAACAGAATTAAAAAAAATTAGTTTTTTTTAATTTCTTCTATTTTTTGGGTGGAAAAGACCGCGGGGTGGGTGCGGGGAAACTATTTTAAGGGGGGGATCGGGGGGATGGGTCAGGTATTTTGGTCGGGGGTACCGGGGGTTACCGGAGTCGCGGGGGCGTTGAGGTTGGCCGGGGAATCGGGGACCTTGGGGGAATCGGGAGTAGCGTGGGGGGTGGGGTTGGTGGGGAGATCGGGAGCAGCGTGGGACTCGGGGTCGGTGGAGGCATCGGGAGCAGCGTGAGGCACGGGGTCGGTCGGAGAATTGAGAGTAGCGTGGGGGGCGGGATCGCTGGGAGATTCGGGGTTATCGGGGAGTTCGGTGGCGTTCCCGGGGAAGCGTTCTTCGCGGGCGAGGAGTTCGAGGTAGCGTTGTTCGTATTGTTCCCATTTCCAGCGCTGGTGGAAGATGGCGGTGAAGCCGACGATGACCAGCAGGGCGATGAAGAGGACCATGGGGTTAAAGTCGGTGCTGTTGGCTTCCATTTCGGCCCTTTTGTACCAGCCGGAGGTCAGGCTGATGACGGTGGGGATGACGATCAGGAGGCCGAGGGGGATGCCGACGAGGAACTGGCGGAAAAGTTTTTTTCTTTTGAGCCGGTTGGCTTCCCAGTACTTAATGAAGGCTGCTTCGTCCTTGCTCAACATGGCGCAAAGGTAGTCTGTGCGGAGAACAAATTTTCATTTCCAATGTTTTACGAAGAAGTTTTTTTACCTTAGCCTGACTCAAATATCCTTTGGTTTGAAACTACCACAACTACTCTCGCAATATTTGTATCAGACGAAGAAGCTGGATCTGCCCGGAATAGGAAGCTTTCAACTCGACCCCGCAGCGGTTCTTCCGCAGGAATCTGACCGGATGGGGCATGTACCGGCCGCGGGCATCAGCTTTAAAGAAACGAATATTGCAGTTCAGGACGAGGCCCTCGTACTTTTTATCAAGGAGCATACGGGTAAGATGAAATCCCTTGCGTCGGCGGACCTTGATTTCTATCTCACTACCGGTCGTCAGCTTTTGAATATTGGGAAGCCCTTTCACCTGGAGGGGATCGGAACGCTGCTTAAGACCAAAGAAGGCCGGCTCGATTTTACGCCCGGAGAATATGTGGTCTCGCGGTTGGATGATCTGAGCCCTGAAAAGAAGGCGGTCAGTGTTGAGGAAACCGGTGGGAGATCCCAGGAAGCCCCAAGTGGTAGCGGCTCGAGCCGCCAGGTGCTGTTGCTGCTCGGTCTGGTGGCGGGTCTTGTAGTGATCGGCTGGGGAGGATACTACCTGTATAAAAGGAATAATATCATTGAGCCCACGGCAGAGAACAAGGCGACGGTGCTGCCTGATACGAGTGCTGTCCGCCGTGGTGGTGACAGCGCTGCTGTTGCGGTGGTCCGGGCCGACAGCTCTTCAGTGCTGAAGAAGGATAGTGCG
>JAFDYE010000926.1 GCA_018267585.1 Bacteroidota bacterium | reverse complement strand
AGTCAGGATTGCTGTTGAGCGCCATAAATAGATTCCTGAACTGCTGCTGATAGGCCGTGGTCGTCTTCTCCGCGACCAGCCTCTTGTTATCGATGATCTTCTTCAGACTGAGCAGCACCTGATTAGGATTGACCGGCTTGATCAGGTAGTCCGTTATCTGACTCCCGATGGCATCATCCATCAGGTTCTCCGTCTCATTCTTGGTGATCAGCACCACCGGTGTCTGCTGGTTGGCCTCTTTGATCTTGGCCAGCGTCTCCAGTCCCGTTATTCCGGGCATGGTCTCGTCCAGCAGAACGACGTCGATAGGATTTTCCTTTACAAAATCGATAGCATCAAAACCATTGGTCAGGGCCTTTACCTCATATCCCTTGTTTTCCAGAAAGAGTATCTGGGAATGCAAGCTCTCTATTTCGTCGTCGACCCAAAGTATTTTCGCTAGTGGCATATCCCACAAACTACAAACTCTCGGCCAATTTTAATTAGATTTGACAATTGTTTTAGACCGTTTTAACAAAACACCCGGAGAATGGCCCATTTATCGCGAAAGATCATAAATGACCCCGTATACGGCTTTATTACACTGGATCATCCCCTGCTGCTGAATATCGTCGCACATCCTTACTACCAGCGCTTGCGGCGGATACACCAGATGGCCTTTGCCCACCTCGTCTATCCCGGAGCCGTCCATACCCGGCTGCACCACTCCCTGGGAGCCTATCACCTGATGGGCGATGCCGTAACTGAGCTGAGACGGAAAGGCGTCTCCATCAACGAAGAGGAAGAACTGGGCGTAAAGGTCGCCATCCTGCTCCACGACGTCGGCCACGGCCCTTTCTCGCACGCCCTTGAGAATGTGGTCATAAAAGGTGCACACCACGAGGCCCTTTCCCTACTGATCATGCAGGTGCTCAACAAGGAATTTGGCGGACAGCTCGATACCGGGATACGCATTTTTACGAATGACCACCCCAAACACTTTCTGCACCAGCTCGTCTCCGGACAGCTGGATATGGACCGGATGGACTATCTGTCCCGCGACAGCTTCTTCACCGGGGTCAGCGAAGGCGTCATCGGCTATGACCGGATCCTGAAAATGCTCGCCGTCTCCGGCGGCGACCTGATGGTAGAGGAAAAAGCTATCTATTCGATCGAAAAATTCCTCCTCGCCCGCCGGCTGATGTACTGGCAGGTCTATCTGCACAAGACGGTCGTCAGCGCGGAAAAAATGCTGGTCAGGATACTGGAAAGAGCACGCGAGCTGGTCGTCCGCGGAGAGGAGGTGAGGTGCTGCTCCCCGGCCCTGGATTTCTTTCTGCAGCACGCAACGACGGCGGCGTCCATCGCGTCAAACCTGGACAAATTCTGCCTGCTCGACGACTACGACGTGATGGGGACCATAAAGAACTGGATGTTCCACCCCGACAAGGTCCTGTCCGGACTCTCCCGGGGACTGATCGACCGCAAGCTGCTAAAAGTGAGACTGCAGGCAACTCCTTTCGACCCCTCTTACGTAGTTGGTCTAAAAGAAAAGGTGAGCCGGATGCTGGGTATTTCCATGGAAGAAGCAGGCTATTTCGTATTCACAGGAGAGGCAGTAAATACAACCTACAATCCCGCCGATGAAAAGATCTGTATCCTCTTCCGGGACGGATCGGTAAAGGATATTTCGCAGGTAGACAACGCGCTTATCCAGCAAACACTGGCAAGCACCGTGAAAAAATTTTATATTTGCCATTTGAGTACAGGTTTGTAGCGAACTACATCCTGAAAAACCACAACACTATGCAATTCTCTGCTGCCCAGATAGCCATGTTGATCAACGGTAAGACGGAGGGAGACCCCAACGCCACCGTAAGCAATTTCGGAAAGATCGAAGAAGCCGTCGCCGGCCAGCTCGCCTTTCTCGCCAACCCCAAATACGAAGAATATCTTTATACTACCGGCGCCTCCGTCATCATCATCAACGAGACGCAGGAGCTTAGACAACCCATCAGCAGCACCCTGGTCAGGGTCCCGGATGCTTACACCGCCTTCGCCACCCTGCTGACCAAATACCAGGAGATCGAAGCGCAGCAGCTCACGGGGATCCAGGAACCCTCCTACCGGGCCAAAACTGCTCAGCTGGGAGACCGGATCTTTATCGGCGCCTTCGCCTATATCGGCGAGAACGTCATCGTCGGCAATAACGTCAAGATCCACCCGCAGGTATACCTCGGCAATAACGTCCGCATCGGCGATAACGTAGTGCTGCACCCGGGGGTCAAGATCTATCACAACTGCGTCGTCGGCAGCAATGTCACCATCCACGCAGGCTCCGTCATCGGCAGCGACGGCTTTGGCTTCGCTCCACAGACAGACGGCAGCTTTAAAAAAGTACCCCAGATCGGCAACGTGGAGATCGAAGACTACGTCGAAATAGGCGCCAACGTCGCCATCGACCGCGCAACCATGGGCTCAACCGTGATCCGCACGGGAGCCAAGCTGGACAACCTCATTCAGATAGCCCACAACGTGGACATCGGCCACCATACCGTCATCGCAGCGCAGGCCGGCATCAGCGGCAGCACCAAGATCGGCAGCCGCGTAATGATCGGCGGACAGGCCGGCATCGTCGGTCACCTGCAGATCGCCGACGGAGCCCGCATAAACGCGCAAAGCGGCGTTACAAAATCCATTAAGTCGCAGGGCGGCGCCGTAACAGGAACTCCAGCCTATGAATATACCAGCGCGCTCCGCAGTCAGGCCATCAGCCGGAACCTTCCCGACCTCGAAAAAAGACTCAAAGAGCTGGAAGAACAGATTCGCCAGCTATGTCCATAATTACTTACATTTAGGTCGGTTTAATAACAATTACCTATGTCTACAGCAGACTCCTTTCTGCAATCCATAAAAGATGGATACTCCTTTAAAGGAGAAACGATCCTCCTCGGCGCAGGCATGCTGGACGGACACGTCGTAGCCGGCGCAAGCGTCCACCTGCCCCTTAAGACCATGAACCGTCATGGATTGATCGCCGGCGCCACAGGCACCGGAAAGACCAAGACCCTCCAGATGATCAGCGAGGCGCTCAGCGACGCCAGCATACCGGTACTGCTGATGGACATCAAAGGAGACCTCAGCGGCATCGCCGCCGCCGGAACAGCCAACGAAAAGGTGAACGAACGCTATCAACAGATCGGCATACCCTATAAACCGTCCTCCTACCCGATAGAATTTCTCAGCCTGAGCGCCGAAAAAGGCGTACGCCTGCGCGCCACCGTCAGCGAATTCGGACCGGTGCTCCTCGCAAAGATCCTCGGTCTCAACGACACCCAGGAAGGTCTGGTAGCCATGATATTCAAATTCTGCGACGATAACCAGCTACCCCTGCTGGACCTTAAGGACTTTATAAAAGTGCTGCAGTACGTCGGCAACGAAGGCAAAGCCGAAATAGAAAAGTCTTATGGAAAGGTCAGCACTACCT
>JAFDYE010000925.1 GCA_018267585.1 Bacteroidota bacterium | reverse complement strand
CATTGGCTTCTCTGAGGCAGGGAACACGCTGAAACCAACCCGGGGGATCAACGCCAGACAACCCACAAAGATCCCGAGCGCCACGACCAGCGTAACCGCAGGGCGCCCGATCGCGGCATGCAGCAGACGGCGATAAGAGCCGTTGATAAAACGCTTCAGCCCGCGCAGAAAGAAATTGCCTTCCGGATGCTCATGAGCGCTCAGTATACGGCTGGACAAAAAAGGCACAATAGTCAGCGACACAAACAGCGAAGCCAGCACCGTAGTGACAACCGCGGCCGGAAGACTGCGAATGAAGTCCCCGGCCGCTTCGGGCAGGAACATCAGCGGCAGGAATGCGAAGATCAGCGTAGCCGTACAGCCCATCACAGCCAGCCCGATCTGCCGCGTGGCGGCAATAGCCGCGTCTACCCGCGAATAGCCCAGCCGCAGATAACGTTCGATGTTCTCTACCACTACAATACTATCGTCCACAAGCAGCCCAAGCGCCACCACCATCCCGACAATGCTCAGCTGGTTGATCGTAAAATGGAACAGGTTCAGCAGGACAAGCCCGATCAGCAGCGACAGCGGAATGGATACCATAACGACGACAGACGCCCTCGGACCCAGTGGCAGCAGCGTAAGTAAAACTAAAAGGATAGCTATGCCAAAGTCCCGGACAAAATGTCCCAGCCGCATCCGCACACTCTGCGCATTGTTGAAGCTCTTTTCATAGGTGATGGTCGGGGGCAGGTCCTGCCTGAACTTCTGCAGGATGGGCTCCATCTCCTTTTCAACCGAAAAAATATTGGTTCCGGCCTTGCGGCTCGCTGTAACGAATACCCCCCGTTTGCCGTTGAGCCTTCCGATATAGTTCTGCTCTTCGTAGTTGAATCCCACGTCCGCAATGTCCCTGACGTAGATGATCTTTCCATTCACACTGCTGACAATGGTATTTTTTATCTCGTCGATACTTTTGTAATCGCCACTGGTCTTGATATTGAATTTTCTTGATCCCATATCGACGCTGCCCCCGGGAATATTCACGTTCTCCCGCTGGATTGCCTGCAACACCGCATTCAGGGGAATATGGTTTTGAGCCATCTTTTCAAGGTCAAGCGCAACCCGTACCTGCTGCTCAGGAAATGCCCAGTTGTCCACATTTTTGAGCGTCTTGATCTTCTCCAGCCTTTCCTTTAGCCGCTTGCTCCATTCCTTCAGGTCCTTATAAGGGGCGGACTCACTGAGCAGCGCCACCTGCAGGATATTGACATCCGATGGCGTGAACCGCTGGATGTCGATACTGAGAATATCCTGCGGAAGCTCGCCCCGCACAGCGTTCAGCTCGCGGATGACGTCCTGGTATTTTTTGTCCGGGTCTGTCTCGTATTTAAATTCCAGTTGTATCACCGCCAGCCCGTCATCGATAGTAGACCGGATACGCTTGACATCGTCCATTGCATTAAATCTCTTCTCAATAGGATTGACGACCAGCTCCTCCATGTCTTTGGGACTGGTTCCGGGATAGATGACGATAGCAGAGAAGGTCGGAGCCTCAGTGTCCGGATCTTCACCCCGGGGCATGGT
>JAFDYE010000924.1 GCA_018267585.1 Bacteroidota bacterium | reverse complement strand
TCGCCGGGAGAGATAGCCGCCAGTTGCGGTGCGAAAGCCGCCGGCTATACAGTCAGCCCGGCAAATGACCCGCACGATGAGGAGTTTGTCCCCGCTTTTTCTTACTTTTCCGTTGACACAAACCCCTCAACTATCGCTCATGAGAAATCGCTTCGCTCTTGTTATTCTGGCTATCCTGCTTGCGTGCAGGGCGGAGGCGGAGTCTTTTCCGGGTCTTCAGTTCAGACATATTACAACGGCGAATGGGCTTAGCAGCAACACTGCGACCTGCGTCACAGAGGACCAGCAGGGATTTGTCTGGATCGGCACGGACAATGGTCTCAACCGGTGGGATGGCTACCGGATGAAGCAATACTATCACCAGGAGACGGACAGCAGCTCAGTTATCTGTAACCGGGTCCAGGGACTTTTCTGCGACAGCCGGGGCAGACTATGGGTCACGACGGACGTCGGCGTCAGCTGCTTTTTGCCGGACAGCAACCGCTTTATCAACTATGCAGTGGGTAAGCCCGTCCCGTACCGTCTTCGGAACAACACCAGTATCCAGATAGTCGAGGAGAATGACGGGACCATCTGGCTGACTAATCAGCAGGACGTCATTTTTCGTGTCGGCGAACATATGGAGCTGATAGCGATCCCTGTAAGGGTGGCTCCCCACCGATTTGCGCAGCTGAAAAAGCAGGGATACGACGGCATGCTGCAGGACAGCCATGGGAGAGAGTGGGGGTTCTGCGCGAATTTTATCTACCGGCTGGATCCGGGCACCAAACAGCCCGTGCAGACGTTCGATTTCGCCAGGCAACTGGCAAATGCGTCTATTCTCAACATCCGGGAGGATGCGAAGGGGCGCTTATGGGTGACCACCTGGGGCAGCGGGCTCTGGCAGTTCGATCCGGACGCAGGGGCCCTGATGCTCATAAGGAAGATCCCGGCACTCGACGTCCTGGAATGGAATTATCGGAATTGCCGGTGGATGGTCTCGGTGGGTTTGTATTCAGGAGTATCCCTTTTTCGCGAAGGCGGCGATTCGCTGCACAAGCTGGAATGGAATCCCGCCGATCCCTATTCGTTGTCCGGCACTACTTTCTTTTCGATCTATACCGACAGGCGGCAAAACCTGTGGGTCTGCACGAATAACGGCATCAATTATGTACAGAATGCGCCGGGTGTCTTCGAGATAAGACCGGTGACCAATCCGGGCTGCTCCGACTACGATCGCGCGACTTCCGAGATCCCGTACAGCTACTTCGAAGAGGGCAACGATATCTGGCTGGCCAAGCGATACAAGGCCACCTTCCTTTACGACAGCAGCCTTCACATAAAGAAATGGTACACGAGCCTTTATCCTCTGTCGACGACCAGGACTCTCTGGCGTCAGAGCGCCTATTATTTTTATAGGAAAGCAAACGAATTGTATATCAGCACCGACAGCGGCCTGGTGGTTTATAACACGCGGCGGGCTACGTCGACGCTGTATTTTCCGTCCGGCGGTGGCAGGGAGGCCGATCTCCGGACCATCGTCCCGCTGGACAGCGGTCTGCTGCTGATAAGGACCTTCAACGAGGGATTGTATGTCTTTAACACAGCAACCAAAATATTTGTCCGGCACCTTACCGACGCGGAAGGGTTCAGCGGGCACCTGCGGCTGAACTATCTGCTGAAGACTTCGGCCGGCGCCTATTTCCTGAGCAGTGAAGAAGGCCATAGCCTGATCAGGTACGATCCGGAACGCGGTGCCTGCCGGGTCGCTGGCGACCCCAATGGAAGTCTTCATCCTCTGCTATCGGCGCGAATTTATGGTATGGCCGAAGACGCGGGGGGACGGATCTGGCTGGCCAGTACAGACGGCGTATTCGTTTACGATCCGGCCACCGATGCGGTGGTCGATCATTACACCGCAGGAGGAAAGATGGGCTTACTCTTCCGCATCTGCTTTGACGCCTATCAGAACGTATGGGTCAACGGGAATTCGGGGATCTGGTGTTTTTTGCGGGGAAATGGCAAATGGATCAATTTCAACGGTCAGGACGGCCTTCCGGGGAGCGATTTTGAAGGTATATTAGCGCGCAGACCCAACGGGGATATTGTCGCAGGACTGCAGGGAGCAATGGCGATCTTCCACCCGGGCAAACTGGCGATGCGGGGTGCGGAGCCCCCTGTCGTCATAACGGAAGCGAGTGCGGACGGCGCGAATGTGCTGTTCCCGCTGAGGCTGGGCGGGCGAAAGCGGCTGGATCTCAGCTCAGGCCGGCATTCTTTTTCTGTGGATTTTGCTGTGCTTAATTACCAGGATGTTGCGGCGACCCGGTACCTGTACCGCCTGGAGCCATTGATGAAGGAGTTCTCGGTGAACAGCAATGGACATATCAATTTCAACGGCCTTGCGCCGGGTCACTATGTCCTGCACGTAAAAGGAGGCGCAAAGGCGGGTGAGCTATATGGCGGAGAAGACAGCATCGAAGTCGACCTGGCGCCCTCCTGGTACCAGTCCTGGTCTTTCCGGCTGGCGTCATTTTTTGGCGTGGCGGTCCTCGTCAGCCTCCTGGTCAAACGGCGAATCCGGACTATTCGGAATGAATCGGCCCTCAAACAGCGGATAGCCGAGACCGAAATGCAGGCGCTGCGCGCGCAGATGGATCCGCACTTCATATTTAACAGCCTCAGCAGCATCGAGAACTTTATCATGCAGAATGAGAAGCGGCTCGCGAGCGACCACCTTAACAAGTTCGCCCGTCTGCTCCGGATGATCCTGGATAGCAGCCGCAACGACCTGGTGCCATTGTCAAAGGATATGGAAGCGCTGCAGCTTTACATCGACCTTGAACAGATATCCTGCAATAATAAGTTCCTGTATAAGGCAATGATCGACGAGGTCCTGCTCAACGACGATTTTCATGTTCCGTCCCTGCTGATCCAGCCTTATGTAGAGAACGCCATCGTACACGGCCTTATGCCCAGCCACCGGCAAGACCTGACGCTGGTTGTCATTGCGCGGCTGGAAGCGGACAAGATACGCTATATTGTCGAGGACAACGGCATCGGAAGAGAGCAGGCCATGCAATACAAGAGGATGAACAACCAAAGACATAAAAGCGTGGGAATGGAGATCACCGAAGAGCGGATACATATCTTCAACCGACGAACAAAAAGCAAGGGGTCGGTAGTCATAACCGATCTTTACGATGAAGAACGCAACCCGCGCGGCACCCGGGTCGAGATCACCATAAAAGCCCTGTAGCAATGGAAACAATAAAAGCGATACTCGTGGACGATAATATGAACAGTCTTCAAAACCTGCGGCAAAAACTTGACGAGTTCTGCCCGGACGTCAGCGTACTCGCGGCTTCCCAGTCGCCGGAGGAGGCCATCGGACTGGTCCGCCAGCTGAACCCCGACGTGCTATTCCTGGACATCGAGATGCCGCGCATCAACGGTTTTCGGATGCTGGACGAACTGGAAGACTATGATTTTGACGTGATCTTCACCACTGCGTACAACCACTATGCGATCGACGCCATCCGGATCAGCGCTTTCGACTACCTCACAAAGCCGATCGCTATCAAAGACCTGCAAAATGCCGTCGAAAGGCTGGCCGCGACCCGCGAACTGCAAACCCGCCAGAAATTCGAAGTGCTGCGGCAGTCGTTCTCGGATGTCCGGGGACAGGATAACCGGATAGCCCTGCCTACCAGCGAGGGACTGGAATTCATCGTCATCGGTCAGATCGTCCGGATCGAATCGAATTCGAATTATTGCCGGCTGCACCTGGTGGACGGAAAGAGTCTCGTCATCACGCGGCTGCTCAAGGATTTCGAGAGCCTGCTGCTTCCCTACGATTTTTTCCGCATCCACCATTCCCACCTGGTCAACCTGAAATATGTCCGCAAGTATGTCCGGGGCGAGGGTGGTCAGGTGGTGATGCAGAACGGCGATATCATCGACGTGTCGAGAAGAAAGAAGGAGGAGTTCTTAAAGCTTTTCGGGTAATCTTAAATTTTCATTATTTTTAAGCATGACCAGCTACCTGCACTCTCCCGACGGAAAAGGTGACGAGCATGCTTTGGAGGTCCTTTTTGTGAACGTCTTTCAACAGCATGAGCAAAGGCTGTACACGCTGGCGTTGTGCCTGGTGAAGTCTGAGCAGCATGTCAAGGACATTGTCCAGGAGGTGTTCCTGAAACTGTGGGAGCACCGCCATCGCTTGCAGGATATTCATAATATGGAGGCCTGGCTTTACCGGGTGATGGAGAACAAGGTCATCGATTTTCTACGTAAGGCGGCTGCCGACGACCGGCTGAAGGACGCCATCTGGAATACTGTCTCGCAGGCCCGCAACGATACGGACGAGTGGCTGGAGGCTAAGGAATATAACCGGATCATCCAGCAGGCCATCGACCATTTACCTCCGCAGCGGCGCCGCATATATTGCCTGCACAAGAAAGAAGGGCTGGATCATGCACAGATAGCCGAGGAATTATCTATTTCCCGTCATACTGTCAAGAACCAGCTGTCGGCGGCCATCCAGTCTATCCGCAGCTTTGTAGCCAGAAATTCGGGTTTCTTCTGTTTTTAAATGGCGGGTTTCCCCGGGGCCGGAATTTTTTGGGACCGGATAGGAATAGTTGGCCGCAGCTTCGTCATATCTTATGATGGAAGACAGGATCAGATATCTTTTCCGGCAATATCTCGAGAATAAATGTTCCCGGCAGGAGTTGGAAGAGTTCTTTTCCTATATCCGCGCGGCCGGCCACGACGAGGTGCTGAGGAACCTGATAAAGAAAGTATATGAAAATACCGAACCGCTGCCTTCCATACAGACCTATGTCAATGAGTATGGATCGCTGATCCTTACCGGCAAGCCGGGGACGCAGGGCGTTTCTCCGCCTCGCAGAAGGCGCGTCCGCGGGTGGCTGGCGGCCGCTGCGCTCTTAATGCTGATAGCCGCTGCGCCGATCCTCTGGCTGGCTAAAGAACACGGCGTCCCTCATCCGCTCCCTGTAGCGGCCGCGCTGACAAAAAGGATGACAGAACGGTCGGAGTACAAATACCTGCTATTACCCGATAGTACGCAGGTATGGTTGAACGCCTCCAGCACCCTCGAATTCCCTGCACATTTCACAACCGAAAAAAGAGAGGTTACCCTGTCCGGGGAAGCCTATTTCGATGTCCGGCATTCGGAAAGGGGGCCTTTTATCATCCACACCGGTAAAATATCGACTACCGTACTGGGAACGTCCTTTAATATCAAGGCCTATCCCGATCGACAGCACGTTATTGTCTCGGTGCGCACGGGGTAGGTGAGGATCAGATATAACAATTTGGTGCTGTCCACGCTTGTTAAGGGGCAGCAGGTAAAGGTCAACAGCCGGCTGAATAGTATAGAACAGAAAAAGATCGCGCCCGCGGAAGTGGCCGCATGGCAGCAGGGAAATATGTCGTACGACGACGAGGCCTTTGAGGATATCGTCTCTGACCTGGAGCGGCTATACAATGTAAAGATCAGGATCGATAACGATGCGGTCCGGACCCTGAAGGTAACGACGTCTTTCAGAAGAGAGATCGGGATCGAACAGGCATTACAGGTACTGTGCAAGCTGACGGACACGATGCTGCGGCAGTCCGAAGGCTGGTATATCATACAATAACCAAACAACCATAGCTAATGAACATGCCCCCGCCTACATAAGGCATCCCGACATACAAAAAACGACCGCTCTCAGGTTGCAGCTGAGGCGGTCAGGGTTTTAACACAATTCTGGCGTGAATCAATTAAAACTAACCAAATATATGAATATATATTCATGGCTTATGAAGGCATTTTTCCTGGGTAT
>JAFDYE010000923.1 GCA_018267585.1 Bacteroidota bacterium | reverse complement strand
GGCGACGCTGTTGGCGGCGATCTTTTCCCCGGCGCCGGGTATCATACGGCTGCCGTACGGGTAGGCGGATACTATCTTATAACCACGGAACGCAGGGGCTGCGTCCGCAGCATTGAAGGCTTTTGCAAAGGCCAGGCTGTGGGACGAATCGAGCCCGATGACCCCGATGCGTCTGCCGGGCGCCCCGGCCATCGCAAGCGAAGCCCCACCGGCCCCCATCGCAAGCGAAGCCTTCCCCTCCCCCGTCGCAAGCGAGGCCATCAGGGCCGCGGACGCGCAGCCGATAAAACTTCTTCTTGTCATTGTTTCCTTTCTTTTGAGATTTCTTTTTCCGTGACGCCCCCCGCCTTGTTAAAACGCCAACGGATATACGTCAGCAGCGCTGCCAGATCCCGGTCTTTCAGGAAGGCGAAGGAAGGCATGGCCTGATCGTACCCCGCGCCGTTCACCTGTACAGGCCCCGACAGGCCTTTCAAAAGAATGCGCACCAGCGCCCTTTTGTCCCCCGCGACGAAGGGGTTGCCGGCCAGCGGAGGAAAACTGCCGGCGAGACCCTGGCCTTCCGCCTTGTGACAACTGCTGCAGTAGCTTGTATAAAGGATGGCGCCTTCCGCTCCGGGCGTGGTCTTAGCATGAACCACGCCGCGCACCGCAGCACGCGCGCCGGCAGTCATCCTCCCGATACGGCGGATCCGGATGATCCGGTCGTCACCGCCCACGGGGAAATTCTCCGGAGGGTTCCAGTCCCTGTTGCTCGTGCCGATATAGACGTCTCCGGCTGGCGAGACGCAGAGGGCGCGAAGACGGCCGTACCGCTTCTCGAGATAGACCCGCTCGCGGGTGATCCGCGTTCCGGCACGGTCCAGCTGCAATACGCGAAGACTCTGGGTCTTGAGCGTTACAAGGAGCAGCGCATTCTTCCATTCCGGGATGGCCCCCGAGGAATAGCAGGCAAGGGCCGCCGGAGCGATCGTCGGAGTCCAGGCCCTGAGGGGCTCCACGATAGGACTGAGCCTGCACCATTTTTTCTCGCCGGGCTGGTCGCAATAACCCGTCACCACCGGCCATCCATAATCGCCACCTTTGCGGATCAGGTTGACCTCATCGTCGGTAGCGTCGCCGTGTTCGGCACTGTAGAGACGGCCGGCGGGGGAATAGACGAGGCCCTGCGGAACACGAAAACCACTGGCCCAGACAGGGCTGCCGGGGTAGGGATTGTCGGCAGGTATCGAGCCGTCCATATTCAGGCGGAGTATCTTGCCATTGGGCGTACGCCTGTCGCGCGCCGCACTGTCGCGCGTGATATCGCCCGTCGCGATCATAAGCCGGCCGTCGGGGGCGATGGCGATCCGCGAACCGTTGTGTCCGATATGCGCCGGCCACTGAATGAGGATCTTCGGCGCCATCAGCGAGTCGTTCTCATAGGTGTATCGTACCACCTTCGCCCATACCGAAGAGTCGGGCTTCAGGAATAGATAGTTGACAAAGACCCAGGGACGACGCGGCATGTCGGAGGCCATGCTCAGCAGACCAAGACGCTTCCTGTACAGGTCGGGCAGCTGCAGCAGCTGGCGGCGGCTGCCGGAGACCGGATCCCAGCGGGTAATGCGTCCCGTCTGTTCCGTGAACCATATACAATTGTCGGCCCCCCAGGCAAGCTCCCACGGCACTTCGAGACCGGTAAGGACGGTACTGACGCCGACAAGAGTGGAGTCGAGTCGGAGCGTGTCTTCCCCCCGATCGACCCGACCCGCCGCGGTCGCCGGGCCCGCAGAGGTCCCGGTTTTAAAATATTCGTCGAACACCCTCGCCAGCCCCGCGCCGAACTCCTCCCAGTCCTTTCCCAGCGGCGTACGTCCGAGGCCCGCCGCCCACTCCCAGTTGAACTCGAGGACCGCTGCGCTTATCCCATACCGGTGGAGCAGGCCGTCGGCGATCGAAGAAATGGGCGCACCCGCGGACTCATCTCCCCCGATGGCCCCTTCCCTGTACCAGGTATACCGGCGGAGCAGCGAGTCCAGTCGATGCATATCCCGCAAATAGCCCCTGTGGCTGCCGGGAGGAGAAAGATGCAGATGACCCTCCGCATCGTTGTGGAGATCTATCGCCAGCTCGGGAAGAAAGCCCCGCCGCGACGCCTCGTCGAGCCAGCCCTCCACTGCCCGGTTCTCCGGCGCCAGCAAGGGGTCCGCCGCACTGTCCCAGTGGCGGTTCAGGTCTATCCCGCGGCTGTTAAATCTGGACCTGCCCCTCGCAACGGCATCCTTATTGGCCATCGGTAGAATATAGAGACAATACCGGTCGAGCATCGGCCGCCCCGCCGGAGAAAGCAGACCCCTTATCAGGCCCTGCGCGACCCAGTTGCCGCCGGCCTCATAGCCGTGCGCGCGGGCCCGGACAAAGACCCGGTGCGGCGCCGTGGGCCGGCCTACCCGGATCATCTCCAGCGGCCGGCCTTCTACGGTGTGGCCGATAGTCGTGATGCCTACCAGCGGGTCGGACTTTATTTCTTCGACAAGCGCCCGCAGGTCGCTGATCCGGTAAGGCTGGGTCTCGGACACGTACAGGCTGTCGGCAGGCATATCGACGGATATGCGCAGACGGTTGCCGTCGATCCGGGATGCTCCGACTGTCTTCCACGTCTTCCCGTCAACGGAGACACAGGCAGGACTGCGGTCGGTGATCGCGGCGGCCAGACGGCCGTTCCAGTAGTTGTCAAAATTGCGAAGGACAAGCTCGACGCGGGTGCCCTTCGGCGCCTGCACCTGGAAGAGCCAGTGCCCGTTGCTGCGGTTTACCGAGTACCGCTCGTGGTCATACAGCAGCGCAATGTCGACGCGGCCCGTACTGTCAACAGACCATTCGAGGGGCGACGCATTCTCAAAGGCGGTCCCGATGTAGATTCGGCGACCGGGCCTCTCATGTTGATATGTATTCGCTAATAACAGGGCGATGGGCAGGCACAAGACGGCCGCTACGCATCCGCTACGGATGATCCGCCGGTATGGTCTCATATCGTAATTGCTTTACCTGGGAGAGATCGGGATTAGTTGTACCCTGGATTTTGCTTTATCAGCCTGGGATTGACGCTGACGGCGGTCTGCGGCAGGGGATACAGCAGCCGGTAGGAGGACACCGTCACCGCGCCCCCGAAATGATTGTTCATCACCGCCAGAGCCCTCCCCGTCCGCAGCAGGTCGAACCACCGCTGTCCCTCGAAGGCCAGCTCGCTGCGCCGCTCACGATCCAGGGCCGCGGCGAATCCGTCCTTGTCGAGACCCGTCGCCAGCGGCGACAGCCCGGCCCGGCTACGGACGGCGTTGACCATCGAATAGCCGGTGGCATCGGGACCCTGCCCCTTCTCGTTGAGCGCCTCGGCGTACATCAGCAGCACGTCCGCATAGCGGAGGACAGGCCAGTGGTTGTCGGCGTCGCCGTCGGCATAGGGCTGGTCGCGGAACTTCAGCGTATAACGGGAATTTACCGTCTGGCCATTGAGAACAAAGCTTTCGGCAATCGAAATATTCTTACGGAGGTCGCCGGTCTCGTACGACGTGTCGATGTCGTCGGTAGGTATATTCCGCCCCTGCGCAAAACCGATGCCGGTAATGGCCGTGCCCGAGTTGCGGGGAGCGAACTGCTCGTAGTAGTTGCTGCCCGTCTGGGTACCCCCCTTGTGGAACTGCACTTCGAACAGGGATTCGACATTATTGGCGTTGGCCGTCTTCCAGAGATCGGCGTAGCTGGCCATCAGCTGGTAATGCCCGCCGTCTATCACCGCCTTCAGACAGATGGCGGCGGAGTCATAATTCCTTTTTGTCAGGTATACCTTGCCCAGCATACCGAGCGCAGCTCCGCTGGTCGCCCGCCCGATATTGGCGCCCGTATAGGATGCAGGTAGCAGGCGCGCCGCATCGCCGAAGTCCTTCGTGATCCGGTCGTAGACGGCGGCCACCGGCGTACGGGCCTGGGAATAGCCCTCGGACACAGACTGGGTCTCCGTCGTGACCAGGGGCACATCGCCAAAAAGGCGGACGAGGTTGAAATACATCAGCCCCCGCAGGAATTGAGCCTCGCCCGTCAACTGGTTCTTCAGCGTGTCGCTCATCGCAACAGCCGTAATGCGGTTTAGCACGACATTGCAGAGCTGGATGCCGCGGTAGGTGTCATTCCACGCGGCGGTAATGATCGCATTGGACGGATCGTCGTTGAACAGGTCGATGTCGGCGTCGGGAAAATCGCCGGCGCCGTTGAAGTTGAGACTGTTGTCAGACCGGACCTCGGCGAGGGTCCAGTAGGCATATCTGTATTGCCCGTCCAGCTGCAGCGAGGCATAGGCAGCGTTGACAGCCACCTGCATGTCGCCGGCGTTCTTGTAAAAGGACTGGACATTGGCATTGCTGGGCGGGGACAGCGTCAAAAAATCCTTTTTGCAGGAACACACCAGCAGCCCGAGACCTATTGTATAGAATATCTTTTTCATGACGAATTTTTTCCGGTTTGAATTATTGCAGGGTAAGATTCAGGCCCAGGGTATACACCCGCGCGACAGGATAGCCGTTGAAGTCGACGCCGGGCGTCAGCGGGCTGGCGCCGTTGAGGTTCTGCTCGGGGTTATATCCCTGGTAGGGGGTAATGGTAAAAGGATTCTGCACCGCAAAATAGACCGCCAGGCTCTTTACCGGCGTGCGCGCGAACATAGCCGGAGAGAAAGCGTACCGCAGGTTGATATTCCTGAAGCGCAGAAAACTGGCATTCTCTATCAGCAGCGACGATACATAGGAAACATTACCCCCGGTAGGCGCGATGTTCGCCCTCGGCGTATGGCCGTCGCCGGGCTGGTCGGGCGACTGCCATCGGCCAAGTACGTCTTTTCGGCTGTAACTCTCCGTTACCAGCCCGATATTCCGCCTCGCCCCGTTCAGCACCGACACTCCCTGCGCGCCGTCGATGAGCACGCTGAGCGTGAACCGCTGGTACGAGAAGTTATTGGACACACCGAAAGTATAGGAAGGGTGGTTGCTGCCGATGATCGTCTCGTCCGCAGGGCTGATGACGCCGTCGTGATTGGTGTCCTGGAATTTCAGGTCGCCGGGATGGCTGCCCGTGGCGCCGGCCACGACGGGGCTTTTGGCGACGTCGTTCTGGTCGCGATAGACGCCTATCTGCCTGTATCCGTAAAAACTGCCCAGCGGATGGCCGATCTCCGTGATATGGGTCTGGGGGCTAAAAGAGGGGCTCGTCGAAATGATCGGGTCGCCATTGGGTCCCAGGGCCAGGACTTTGTTACGGTCGAAGGAGATATTGAGGTCGGTGCTCCACTTGAAAACGCCGGTGGTATTCTTCGTACTGAGCGTGAACTCCCAGCCCCTGTTGCTGACCTTTCCGATATTCTGCAGCGCATTGGTATAACCGGTAGTCGCTGGAACGGGGACGTTGAGCAGCAGGTCGGAAGTGACCTTGTCGTAGTAGTCTACCGTCAGGTATATCCTGCCCTGGAAAAAGCCGGCATCGAGGCCTACGTCCGCCTGCCGCATTTTTTCCCAGCCCAGATACTGGTTGCTGAGCGTTGCCGGCTGCAGGCCGTTGACCACACTGCCGGTGCCGGGGCCGAAAACATAACGGCTGGAAGAGAGAAGGCCGATATAGCTGTAGTTGCCGATCGTATTGTTGCCCGCCAGCCCATAACTGCCCCGCAGCTTGAGATCGCTGATAAAGCCGGCGCCGCGCATAAAGTCTTCGCGGGCGACATTCCAGCCCACGGACGCAGAAGGAAAGGTGCCCCATTTGTTCTCCTGGCCAAACCGCGACGAGCCATCGCGCCGGATGGTCGCCGTCAGCAAATATTTGGACCGGTATCCGTAGGTCACACGTCCCAGGAAGGACAGCAGGGACCACTGGTCGATAGTAGTGCCTCCGGTGCTCACCTGGCCCGCATTCAGCGTGGTGACGAGGTCGTTGGGGAAATTGATCGCCGTCAGGGTCATATTGTCTGTGCGCGCATGCTGCGAAGTAAAGCCCGCAAGCGCCGTGACCTGGTGGTCTTCATGGATGGTCTTGTCGAAGGTGAGCGTGTTCTCATTGAGCCAGTTGAAGGTCGTGGACGAGGCAGCGCTGGCTGTCGGCGACACCGGCGGCAGGACGCCGCTGCGACCCAGCGTCGAGGGCCAGTAAGTGCTGGTCCGCCCTTCGAGGTAGTCAGCGCCGACAGACGACCGGAGACGAAGGTCTTTTACGATCTCGTATTCCGCGAACAGATTGCCAAGCGTCCGGTAAGTAGAAGAGCCCCCCTTGATCTTCGATGCAATGGCGACGGGGTTGTCGATCACACCTAAGTTATAGGGCGGCGACCCGAGCTGCGTGGTAAAAGAGCCGTCGGGATTGTATACCGGCGTCGTAGGAGGCATGGCCAGCGCCGATCCGAGGATGCCGCCGCCAAATACCTGGTCCTCTACCGGAAGCACGTCATTGCGGCTATAGGAAGGCGCGAGATTCAGACCGATCTTTATCTTGTCCGACAACCGGCTGTCGAGGTTGAAACGCAGTGCATAACGCTGAAACCCGGTATGAATGACCACTCCCTCCTGCTTGAAGTATCCCCCCGAGACGAGGTATTGCGTATTCTCATTGCCGCCCGAGACCGACAGCTGGTAGCTCTGCATTGGCGCAGTCTGGAACACGGCGTCCTGCCAGTCGGTTCCCTTTCCCAGCGCCGACGGATTGGCGAAGACCGGCGGTATCTGGAAATTGACAGGGCGGACAGCGTTCGGATCGGATGCCTTTCCACCGGCGCCGACCCAGCCGTTGTTGCGGGCCTCCGTATTGTAAGCGGCATACTGGCTCGCGTCGAGCATCGGTATCTTGTGGGCGACCTGCTGCAGTCCATAGTAGCTGTCCAGCTGTACCCTGGCTTTTCCGGGCTTGCCGTGTTTGGTAGTCACGATAACGACCCCATTGCTGCCGCGCGA
Source organism: Bacteroidota bacterium (assembly GCA_018267585.1). Taxonomy (GTDB): domain Bacteria; phylum Bacteroidota; class Bacteroidia; order Chitinophagales; family Chitinophagaceae; genus Puia. The sequence continues at coordinate 36,227 of JAFDYE010000923.1, read as the reverse complement.
GCCATAAATGGCCGCCGCCGCAGCGTCTTTGAGGATCTGGATGGACTCGATGTCGTTGGGGTTCAACGTGGACAACGGGTTCATATCGCGCCCGTAAGACCCTTCGATGGGAAATCCGTCGATGACATACAGGGGCTCGTTGCCGGCACTGATAGAGCCGGTTCCACGGACACGGATCGTGACGCCACCACCAGGCGTGCCGGTCACCTGCGACACCTGCACCCCCGCCGCCTGACCGGCTATCGCCTGATCAAGACTCGTGAGCGGCTGGTTCTCGATGCTTTTGGACGAGACCGTCGAGACAGCGCTCGTAATATTGCTGCGTCGCTGGGTGCCATACCCGATGACGATCGCGTCGTTGAGCGCCGCGTTCCTGGCCGTCAGGCGGACATCGAGAGAGGCCCGCCCCTCCACCGGCAGCTCTACGGCGACATAACCGATATAGCTGAAACGCAGCGTTGCCGACGGTGCGACAAGAATACGAAAATTGCCCTGTCCATCGGTAGTCGATCCACCAGAATGTCCTTTGACGGTAATGGAGACCCCCGCCAGCGGATGGCCGGCGCTGTCGAGCACCCGGCCCCGGACCTCGATACGGGGGTCGGGCGGCGGCGGCGGCAGGGCCTTGCGGTCGATGATAATAGTATTGTTGACGATGCTATAGGAAAGAGGCTGCCCCTTCAGACAAAGGTCGAGAGCCTCCGCCAGGGACGCATTGCGCGTATCGACCGTCACCCTGGCCACGCTCTGCAGGAGTGAATAGTCGTACCAGAAATGATAGCCGCTCTGCCTTTCGATGGCCTTGAAGGCCTTTTCCAGCGGGGCGTTCCGGAGTGTAAGCGTGATCTTCTGCGAGTAGGATCGCGCGCTCACCTGCAGACAGGCAACTAAGATCAGAAGGGCTGTGAATTTCATCCTTAACAGCGTTTTGGTTAGACTCCCGCTCTGGGCAAGGCAGCAGCGGGCAATAGCCTTAAAAAGCATAACTTTGGTTTGTTTGGGTTAAACAATAAGCAGTCCCGAATGATTGACAACTTGGGTCGACCCAGACTCCGGCCGGAGGTGTTACCGCACTTCCGGCTTTTGTTTAGGCGCCCATCCAGCATCAACAGTAAGGATAAAGTATAATAGGTCAGGGCACAACTACGATCGTCTTGCCCTCAATACGAAAATGGATATGGCTTAGCTCGAGGATTCGAAGCACCTCGGATACATTGGCATTGCGCGATACCTTGCCGACAAATTCACGGGCCGGCGGCTTTCCCTCGTAGCGGACGTCGACGTCATACCACCGGGCGATCTGCCGCATAATGGTATGGATGTCGGCGCGGTTGAACTCAAAAAGCCCGTTCTTCCAGGCGACGGCTTCCTCCATGTCCCCCTCTTCAACAACGTCGATCGCAGAGGACGCGGCGGCAAATCGGGCTTGCTGTCCGGGCCGCAGCAGACTCGAGGCCCCACGATGGGCAACCTTTACCGCCCCCTCGAGCAAAGTGGTTCGCAGGACCTGCTCATCATCATACGCCATGACGTCGAACTGCGTGCCCAGCACCTGGACCCTGGTATCATCGCCCACTTTCACCACGAAAGGGGCAGCAGTATTTTTTGCTATCTCGAAATAGGCTTCCCCCGTGAGCTCGACCTCGCGCCGGTCTCCCGTGAACGAAGACGGAAATCGCAGCGAAGACGCGGCGTTCAGCCAGACCTTGCTGCCATCGGCAAGGGTGACCTCGTACTGGCCTCCCCTCGGGGTGGTAATGCGGTTATAGGCAGGACCGCCGGTGGCCGCCGCAGGATCAGCCGCCCCCGCCGCCTTAGCGGCCGCCGCAGGATTAGCCCCTGTCGCCAGCGCTTCGTACGCGAGCGCCCCGCTGGAAGTTTTGTTGATGACGGCGGCTCCCTGGTGACCGATGACGCCATTGCGGGCGCTGTCCAGGACGATCGATGAGCCGTCTGAAAGGACCAGCAATGCCTTGTTGCCCCCGGGGGCAATATCCTTCTTCGCCAAAGGAATGGAAATATCCGGCTGCGCCTTGCGGATCTTCGAGGGGTAGAAAAGCCAAATGGCGGCGACGACAGCCGCGACGGCAGCTGCGACAGCGCCGATACCAAGCCCCGTCCCGATACGCCGGACAGGAGCCGGACCCTCCATCATGGTCTGCACCGTCTCAGACGGCCTCTCATCGAATATTGCCGCAAGCATGGCCCTCCCCTTTTCTTCACCGAACAAGGACTCGCCAGTCCCCAGGTTCTCCCACGCGTCCCGCATCAGCGCGGCGACTTCCTCGTCGCTGGCCGAACGGTCCAGCCAGGACAAAAATTCCTGCCTTTCTTCCGCCGTCGCGGTCTTGTTATAATATCGGTCGAAGAGCCGTCCAATATGTTCTTCCATGCGGTCCATACTACCAGGACACCACCGGCGGAAAAAAGGGGGTATCGCCCCCCTATTTTTTTTTCAGGAAAGCGAGGACGAGGACCATCAACTCGAGGTGATCGCGAATATATGCGGAGATGGAGGCGGTGGCGTGCTGCAGGTATTTTTTCACGGTCTCGCGGGAAATGTTCATCCGGCTGGCTATCTCGTCGTATCTAAGACGCTGATAACGGCTCATGACGTAGACCTTTTGCTGCTGCGGCGGCAACTGCCGGACAGCCAGATCGAGGAGGCCGTCGAGATCGGAGTTTTCAGACGATGGCTCTATCGCCTCCCCGCCATTGTCACGCTGCCAGGCCCGGCGCAGCGTGCGTTCTCGCGCCAGACTTCGCAGGGCATTGAGGGCGCGGTTGCGCGACGCAACAAAAAGATAGGCCCTGAAATTCGTGATGCCGGCCAGCGCTTCCCTGTTGATCCAGACATTCAGGAACACGTCCTGGACGATCTCCTCGGCCAGCTGGCGGGACTCCGTGAGCCGATAGATATGCGCCCCCAGCTGTTCGTACCAGGCGTTGAACAGCCGCTCAAAAGCAGCCTGGTCTCCCGACGCAACGAGGTCTAACAATTCTTTATCGGATGCGGAGCCTTGCAATGGTTGGTCAGCTAAATAACCGCTAATGTAAGGAAAAGGCCGCGCCGCAAAAAAATTAAAGATCCCTGGACGCTCAGTCGACCCGGTCTTTAAGTCCATCCCCGCCAACCCCGGCGCGCTCCCCGGCAGCATCCCGCAATCCATGAGGAACGACCATCTGCACCATCGTGCCCCCCAGCTTTGACAGATCCTTATCCCACTGCACAATATCATCGTAAAAATTCCTGTCCGAGCCGTCCGCCGCACCGTCCCCAATGCGGTTATGCTCGTGTAACAACAGGTACAACCGCAATTCGAGATCATGCAGGTTGATCAGCGTCTGCGAAACCATCAGCTTTCTTTCAACAGGCTTGTAGATGGAATTGACGAGCGTCAGGATAGAAAGCACAAAACCCAGCACCGGCAGCGATAGCGCCACCCGGGAAAAAAAATGCAGCATCGGATCACTGCCCGAATTGTCCTTCAGCGCCGTCAGAAAAGTGATAAAGGCCGCAGCACACGGAATCGCATAAGTAAGGAAATTGCTCAGCGGACGCGCAATATTCCGCTGACGCAACAAAAGCCCCCGATGAAAATTGAGGCGGTCTTCCAGACTCTTCACCAGCGTAGGAATAGTCCCATCGCCTAATCGCTCCTTCAGCGCATTCGCGTTGAAATCGATTGCGTCCTTGAGTTCGGTATCAGCATCAAACCTTTTGACACCGCTCGCCCCGCTAAGATTTGCCATGACCGGAGATTTTAGCACAATAATAACCGGTCGCCCATCCACCCGCAATGATACCGGTCATGCCCCCGCCTGATGTTGCATCTCCTGACTACACCCTCCCCCCCGCCGCTACCCGGGCCACCGCAGCCGCGATCACCACCATGCCCGCGATAACTACCATACCCCCGATCACCACCATGCCCGCGATAACCACCATACCCTTGATCACCACCATGCCCTTGATCACCACCATACCCGCGATAACGACCATACCCGCGGCAACCACCTTGGCCCCACAATAAAAAAACGCCACGACCGAAAGATCGTGGCGCTGCTTCTCCGGGATACCGGAAACAACACAAAAAAAAACCTCAATAGCCAGTGTTCTGATACATCTTCACCGGATCCAGAAGATACTCGAATTGAGGTATCGGGTAATAAATATCCTTGGTCGAAATATTCGACAGCGGCGAGTTGTCATAGTCCGCCTGGTTCTTCGTATGGAAATAGTCCACCAGCTGCTGGGCATTGAAAAACCTGATCAGGTCGAACCACCGGTGATGCTCAAAAGCCAGCTCCACCCTTCTCTCATGCAGGATCGCCAGCTTGACGGTCGGGTACCTCGCAGCATAGTTCGCATCCGTCGCCATCATCGTGGCATAGTCCGGACGCTGCGCCCTCGCCCGTACCATATTGAGATACGTGATCGCCGTGGCGTCATCACCAAGCAGGTCATAAACCTCCGCGATATTGAGGATGATATCCGCATACCGGATCAATATCCAGTCATTGCCGCCATAGCCGCCCTGCGTGCCGATCACCGAACCCGCATTGACATCCCTGAACTTCGAAATATAATACTTCCCCGTCGAATTGGCGAAATGTATGGAGTAGTTGGTCCGCAGATCACCCGTTTCATATTCTTTCACAAGATCCAGCGTCATCGTGTTCCCGCTGCCCTGCGACAGGAAGGTCGAAATAAGCGTCTCCCCCTTCGGCTGGTTGTTCTTTGCCAGCGAAGAATAGTAGGTCAGATCACCCTCCTTATAAGGTATCTGCCAGATGATCTCCGGATTGGTCCCCTTCTTGTTGACATCAAACACATCGGCATACGCTACGTCGGAAAGACTGCCAAAAGTCTTCAGGTTATAGGCAGCCAGCAGGTAGGTCTTCGCGTTATTCAGGTTGTCGACCTTGTTGGCGTCCAGGGTCGCGCCCATCGTCAGATACACCTGCCCCAGCAGCGCATTGACAGCCTGCATCGATACCCGTCCCTTATTGGCCACCGGCTGCACATTCGGCAGACCGCTGTTGAGGGCGTCCTTCAGATCCGCAACGATCCGCGCATAAACGGTGTCCCGCTTCACCCGCGCCGTCAGCTTGTCCGCCTGCGAAAGGGTCGTTATCCGCTCAGTCACCAGCGGCACATCCCCGAATTCCCGCACCAGGTTGAAGTACATATAAGCCCGGACGAATTTCATTTCACCGATGAACTGAGCCTTCGTGCTCGCATTAGCAAAAGAAATGCCATCGATCAGCGAAAGGATCATATTCGCCCGGCCTATCGGCGTATAAAGCGCAGTCCAGTGATTCTTCAGATAGCTGTTGCTCGGCACCAGCGAAAAGGCCGTGAATTGAAAAGGCTGCCCGTCATTCGACTGGTTATCCGTCGTATTGATATCGTCCGACCGGTCGTCCGTCCAGGTCTGCGCACCTTCACCCACGCAATTCGAGCTGCGCAAAGCCTGGTAAACGCTGTAGACACCGGCGGTAATGTCCGATTCCGTCTTGTACCCCCCATCGACCGACACCGCCTCCGGATTACTCTGATTGATGAACGTCTTGCTGCACCCGGCCGCACCAACCAGCAGGACCAGCGCCATTACTCTAGTTATAGTAGTTCGCATAATTACTTTTTTGAATTGATCCATTGATTAGAATACAACCTTGATACCCGTATTGAATGACCGCATCAGCGGATACTTGCCATAGTCGACACCCGGCGTCGTATTCGCTCCGTTATTATAGTCCACCTCGGGATTGTATCCCAGGTATTTGGTGACGGTAAAGGCATTGTCGACCGACACATAGAACCGTAGCCCCGAAAGACCGGCCTTCTTCAGGTCCACGATCTGGTTGAGATTGACACCCAGGGTCATATTGGTACAGCGGAAAAATGAGCCGTCCTGCAGATAAAAGTCCGACAGACGCGTGCTGTTGCTCTGATCGCCGCCACGGGAAGCCCTGTATTCATGGCCATTCCCCGGTCTTGCCTCGCTGCGGTAGCGCTGGTCGACCTGGACATAGTTATTGCCCGATCCCTCCATATTGCGGATATAGTAGTCCTGCCCGTCAATGATCTTGTTGCCGTGCGAACCGTTGAACGACGCGCTGAGATCGACCATCTTGTAATTGGCCGTGATGGCGAACCCATAAGTGAAGTCGGGATAGGGAGAGCCGATAACGTCCTTATCCGATTCGTTGATGACTCCGTCGCCGTTCTTGTCCTTGAAATACAAATCCCCCGCCTCCAGCGGCGTGGAAGAATACGAAGAGATCGGGAAAGCCTGGAGCTTATAGCCCGTGGGAAAACTGTTCTTGTTCGCCTTGTAAACGGCCAGGTCCGAGGCGACAGCCGCCAGGTCCTTCTCCCTGACCATACCCGCCACCTTCACCCCGTAGAACGATCCGATCGGCGCGCCTACACGCGTCACATGCGTGGTATACTGCCTTTCCGCTCCCGCCACCTGTATCTCGCTCGCGCCGCCCAGACTCACCACCTTGTTCGCATTGTGCGTAATATTGCCCGTAAAACCCAGGTTGAAGTCCTTCGACTGAACAACCTTGACGTCCACCTGCAGATCGATACCCTGATTGTGAATATTGGCATCGTGCAGGTTGGTCAGAATCGTCGTATTGTTGTCGGTATTGCCCGTTGCTGTGATCGGCCTGTTCAGCAGCAGGTTGTAAGACCGGCTGATATAGTAGTTGACGTTAAAGGACAGCCGGTTATGCCAGGTGGAGGCATCCAGCCCGAAATTCAGCTGCGACGTGGATTCCCATCCGAGGGCAGGGTCCTTCAACCCCGCAGCCCAGTTGCTGTTATAGACGTTATTGCCGATGACAACACCGCCCGCGCCCGTAATATCCTGTTCATACTGGTAGTTCCCGATATTATTATTACCCGTGAGACCCCAGCTCGCACGCAGCTTCAACAGCGAATTCTGCCCCAGCCAGTCATGGTAGAACGATTCATTGGACAACGTCCACCCCGCCGCAACCGACCCGAACTGACCCCATTTATTCGCCGGGCCAAAACGCGAACTCGCATCACTCCTGAACGACCCCGTCAAAAAATAGCGGTTATTGTAGCTGTATACCACTCGCCCCAGGTAGGAAAGCAACGTCGTAGTCGTCTTACCCGTATTGCTCTGCTGCGTAAAGTCGCCCGCCGTAGATCCGACCGCCGTGATATCGGGGACGTTATCGCTCGTAAAGTCCTTCGCCGCAACCGCAAGCACATCCGTCTTGGTCTCCTGCGCCGTGTAACCGCCCAGTAGATCGAACCGGTGCCTCCCAAATTCCTTTTTATAGTTCAGCGTGAACTCCGCCAGCTTATCCTGCGTCGTCAGGCTCTGCGCCGCGGCGTTGGCAGCCAGTATCGACTGCGGCGACCCCGGAGGATTGATGCCGTTGCTCAAATTGGTAGGGAAATAGTATTCGTATTTTTCCTGGTAGGTCTCCCCACCCAAAGAGGCTTTGAATACCAGGTCCTTGATGATCTGATACGAAGCGCTGGCCTGGTACATCGCCCTCGTGCCATTGCGGGTGATCTTATTGCGCTGCGCCAACGCCAGCGGGTTTTCGATACCCTGGAAAGCATAGGTATAGCCATCCCACTGCTTCGAAGCACCCTGGTCCGCCGTCTGCACGCTTCCATCCGGATTGAAGGCAGGAAAGATCGGCATATACACCAGTGCCCCTAAGATCGGACCATGGTCAAAACGCCCCTCCTCTACTTCGCGGTTGACCGTATTGGTTACAAACACACTGGACGAGACCTTCAGCCTGGGCGTCACGTCAGCGTCGATATTAGCACGCAGGTTGATCCGCTTCTGATAGGTGCTGTTCAGGATACCCGGCTGATCGAGATAACCGCCGCTGATCAGGTAACGCGTATTCTGCGATCCGCCGGAAAAAGACAGGTTGTGGCGCTGAGTGGTAACATTGCTGTACAGCACGTCCTGCCAGTCCGTGTTGTATTTTGGCGTCTTCAGGGTATGCGTGGGGAAATCATACAGATCCGAAATGATACAGACCGAGCAGCTCGTCGCCGTCTGCCCCGCCTTCTTCACCCGGGTCGCGTTGTCATCGGACAGATAAGAGTCATTCCACCCCGTGCCATTCGCCAGAAGTATGTCCTTGTAGTTGTTATTACGGCCATCGACAAAGAGATCGGCGAACTGCGAAGCGTTCAGCAGTTTGACCTTATGGGCCAGCTGTTGCCTGCTCACCTGGAGATCATAGGTAAGCGTGCCCTTGCCGCTCCGCCCCCTCTTGGTCGTGATAAGCACCACCCCGCCGGACGCCCTCGACCCATAGATAGCGGCGCTCGCGGCGTCCTTCAATATCTCGATCGATTCGATATCCTCCGGATTGATGAAGAGATCGTTGCCATTCTGGCTGGGGTTGTAGCCGCCGGTCCCATTGGTGCTGTTGCCCGGCCCCTGCATGATATTGCCGCCGACAGGATAACCGTCGATCACATACAGCGGCTCAGAGCTGGCATTGATAGAGCCCGTCCCCCGTACCCGGATCTTGACGCCGCCATAAGGCGCGCCGCTGACCTGCGACACCTGCACACCGGCCACCTTACCCACAAGCGCCTGACCGATCGTCGGAGTACTCAGGTTCATTTCGCTCGCCTTGACGCTCGCCATGGCGCCGGTCACGTCCGCCTTGCGCAGACGCGTATATCCCACATACACTTCTTCCAACATCCTCGCATTCTCCCTAAGACTGATGGTCATAACCTCCCCCGTGACCTTTATCTGCTGCTCCAGGAAGCCCGCGCCGGACACGATCAACGTACTTCCCGCGTTAGCCTCGATCACAAACTCACCCCTGGCGTTGGTCGAGACACCCTTTCTTCCACCCTTTACCATTACATTGACTCCTTCGAGCGGCTTCCCCGTGCTGTCGGTGATCGTTCCCGATACACGCTCAAAAGGCTTTCCCCCTGCGTAAGTCGGCATCGAATAAAATAACAATGCCATAACCAGTACCGCAGCCCAGCGTACCGTCGCAACAATGCTCCTACGGCCGCCAATGCTGAATGTGCTACTTTCCATGTGTTTTTACTTTTTCAGTGATCATTAAGAAAATTATCGGACGATTCGGTTTAAGTCTCCTACGGGTCCATCGATTCCTCTGCGGTCCATCAGTTCCCCTGCGGCCCACCATTTCAAATCCCCTACGGGTCCATCGGCTCACGCGGGTTGATCTGAAGCGCTTCGACCTTCGGATAGAATTCCATCTCCGTCTCACTCAGCCTCTTCCCATTTGCAAATGGCGCTTCATTCAATTCCCTCATACACCGCTCGATCTGGTTCTTCTCGATGCTGGCGCTCTGCCCCCGGCTGGTACAGGTAATAGCCGCCTTATCGAACGGCATACCATAGCGATAGATAAGTCTGACCGTATTTCGCATGTTGGTGGTCGTATGCCTGGCGTGCGGATCGATCAATATGGCATTGGCAGGTACATGCAATTTTTCCACGAGGAATTTCTTCATCTCGATGGCCTCACAATACTTGGTCTTATACGGATGCACCCTGCCCCCCGAAGTGACGATAAAAGGCGCCAGTCCTTTCTGATACTGGATGGCAGCCAGCCTGCAACGGATCATTCCTTCCGCGCTCAGCGCAACACCAGGCTCATCCGGCCCCGCCCCGGGTATCTCGATGACCGTGTAGGGATAATTATTCCATTTGATGGTAGCCATGCGGTCCAATGCGGCCTTATTCTCCGTCTGCTGCATCGGTTCATAATCCGCCGCCTGATCCCTTTCGTTCATTTCAAGAAAATGCAGGGCCGACTGCAAAGGGATCCGGAAAAAATCGCTCCCCGGCTCATTCTCCGTCACCAACAGCGAGGCAGTATTATACAATAACCCTATATACCCGAGGCGATACTTGCGGCTGTCCTTCGAGTCATGAACATTTAAGGATAGCGAGGCGATATTGCGATAATTCGGCTTCTTTCCCTCGGCATAGACGCCGATGGCGAAGTTGATCCCCTCTGCGTCCTGCGTCCACGCCCTGGCCAGCATCTCCGGTTCAGACAAATGCTGAAAAAGTACATAAGTGCCGGAAGGGATGAGGTGTTTTCTAACCAACCGGCCAAGCGCGTTATCAGGCCTGTAAAGGGCCTTCAGCCGATCTGCAACCTGGGCGATCTCGGCCGGAGACCACCGCATGACGTTGACATAACAGGCCCCATCCCGCTGACAATTCTGCAACGCGGCCTTCAACGAGTCCAGCTTTCCCGACCCGATAGCCGCAATGATAGGATCAGCGGCGAGCAGCTGCTTCACGTCCGGGAGTTCGTGAAATAATGTGAGGAGATAATAATTTTTGGACTGGACAAAATCGCCCCCGTTCAGTAGCTTATAGTGAGCATCGGGGCGCTTCTCCTGGGCAACGCCGGTTGCAGCAACAGCGAGAAGAATGACAAGAGCAAACCAATATGCGCGCTTCATGTGTATAGTTAATGGACGCAAATTTGCGTTCATTTAACAGTCCATTAACTGCCCGCGCCTCGAATTAATATTTACTTATCCTTCAAATGACAGTTTGTTAATTTGGATTGACTATAAAATTTTCTACTGTCTCCCGAATGGGTAAATCGAACTACCCGGTTTGTAAATTTTTTTTCCCCATCGGCAGGTCTCAGGGATATAAAAGATATTTCTTCCGCAGCTGTTTATAATTGCTCAACCCCGGCTCCCAGCTCTTGCGAATAGCCTCCTCGCTCATACCGGCCGCGATCTGTTCCTTAAAGGCGGTCGTCCCTGCGAGCTTGTTGATATCCCCCATCTGCTTGCTTTGGTGATAATCAAAGAATTTCTCTTTGTAAGGGTAGGCCTTGTAGAACTCCATCATCCAGCTGATATTGATCTTCCCGGTCCTCCGGAGGCTGTCGGCATCGACCGTACGCAGATCGAGACCATAACAGACCTGATCCTGGTGGAGCGGGGTCTCGGACATCCCGGGGATACTCACCGGCGTAAACGAAAAGGAATACGATTGCTTCAGCTCCGGATTCCCCAGGACCGTGAACGGCATATGCGTCCCCCGCCCCTGGCTGATGACCGTCCCCTCGAAAAGACAGAGCGAGGGATAAAGCAGGACCGACTGCTGGGTATTGAGATTCGGAGACGGACTCACCGGCAACTGATAATACCGGTCATGCGTGTAGTTCTTAACAGGGATGATCTTCAGCCGGCATTGCTCCTTATTGGCCAGCCAGCCTTCCCCATTGATCATTTTCGCGAATTCGCCGATAGTCATGCCATAAACGATCGGTACAGGGAATTGCCCGACGCCCGATCTCAGCGACATATCCAGTATCGGCCCGTCGACATACCCATTGGGGTCCGGACGGTCCAGGATCAACAACTCCTTCCCCGACTCGGCACAGGCCTCCATGATATTCCGCAGCACATTGATGTTGGTATAAAATCGGCATCCGACGTCCTGAAGATCAAAGATCATAATATCGATGGCGTCCATATCCTCTTTTGACGGCTTGCGTTTGGTCCCATATAGCGAGATGATCGGGATGCCGGTGGCAGAGTCGACCTCATCGGCGACCTTGGCGCCATTGCTGGCTTTCCCGCGGAAACCGTGTTCGGGCCCAAAGATCTCCCTGATGTCAATCTTAAGGTCGTGCAGGCTGTCGACAAGCGAGCGCTTGCCGATAATGGTCGTCGGATTGCCAAGAATACCAACGCGCTTACCCTTTAGCAACGGAAGATACAACGCCGTCTGGTCCGCGCCCGTCACGATCGGCTTGGGCCCGCCTCGCAGCGCCCCCCTTTCCGGCGCCCTTTCTCCCACGCCGATCCCCCGTTCCAATTCCCCTCCTCCTTCAGCGATCCGCCGTTCCAACGCCTTTCCTCCCACGGCGACACCCCCTTCTCCCACGCCGATCCCCCGTTCCGACGGCCCTCCTCCTTCAGCGATCCCCCTTTCCAACTCCCTTCCGTTCAGGACGTCCCCGCCTCCCGACGCATAGGTCGAAATAACAAATAACAGAGCGGCGACAAGAGTAACAGATCGGTTAATACGCATATTGATCAAATAAGAATTGAATAAGGGATGAAAGATACGAAATCGACCGCGTTCGCCCATACCCCCTATTCCGTTCTAAGGCTTTTGATCGGATTCGTCATCGCCGCCTTCATGGCCTGCCAACTCACCGTCACCAGCGTGATCGCCATCGAAACCAGGCCTACGACAATAAAGATCTCCATCCCTATATTTGTCTTGAGCTTATAGTCCTTAAGCCATTCATTCATGCCATACCAGGCGACCGGGCTGGCGATAGCGCAGGAGATCAGCACGAGGAAGACAAACTCCTTCGATTGCAACCGCCACAAATTGAACACACTGGCCCCAAGCACTTTCCTGACGCCTAACTCTTTGACGCGCTGCTCCGCGGTAAAGGACGCCAGACCGAACAGACCGAGACAGGATATAAAGATCGCCAGCAGCGCGACGATCGCCGCAAGGTTGCCCACCAGCTCTTCATAGTTGAATTTCTTGGCATACTCCTCATCGGCAAACTTATATTCGAATGGATACGCCGGATTATATCGGTCAAAGACCGGCTTGATCGCGGCAATGGCCTTCGATATCGGCGTGTTCGGGTTGATACGGATATCGACATAGCCAGCCCAGCCCTTGTTAAATATAATGGTCAACGGCGAGACCGGACGATACGGCGATTCCATCTGTATATCAGGTATCACCCCAAGGACCACCATCGGCTTGTCATTCCATTTCAACATCTCCCCAACCGGGTTCTTCAGCCGCATCCGTTTGACCGCTGCCTGGTTCAGGATGACCCCGTTGCTGTCGGCAAAATCCCTCGAAAAATCCCGTCCGGCGATCAGTTTGATACCCATCGTTTTTGTATAATCGTAGGCCGTGGCGATCGTCGAGAAGATGGTGGTCTTTTCGACCGGCGTACTACCCTTCCATTCCCAGCCATTGTTATTGCTGTATATTTCGGAGGGCGGCGAATTACTCTGGGTCACGGAAGCGACAGTTCCCGTACTAAGCAGTTCATTTCTTATCACATCAAAATTCTTGGCGATATCGTCCGACCAGTTGATAGAGATCAAACCCTTATTATTGAACCCGATAGGCTGATCCTTCCCGAATTGTATCTGTTTGTTGACCACGATCGTTCCGATCATCAGCACGACCGAGCTGGCAAATTGCAGGACCACCAGTATCTTACGCGGCAGCGAACTGCTCCTTCCCGCCCGCAGATTCCCTTTCCGGACACGCACAGGGTTAAAAGACGACAGATAAAAGGCGGGATAACTGCCGGCCAGCAGACCGGTCACAACGGTAAAGCCCACCATCACCAACCAGAAGAGGGGGCTGCTGACCTGCAAGCTCATATCCTTGTCCGTAAGCTTATTGAAAAAGCGCAGCGAGACAAGCACGATAGCCAGCGCAACGAAAAAAGCAATTCCGGATATCAACAGCGATTCGCCAAGGAACTGACCCACCAACCTTCGCCTTCCCGCGCCTATTGCCTTTCGGACACCCACCTCCTTGGCCCGCTTCTCAGAACGCGCCGTGCTCAGATTCATGAAGTTGATACAGGCGATCAACAGCACAATAAAGCCCAGTATCCCAAACATCCGTACATACCGGATAAAGCCACCTGTGTTGACACCGTTGTCAAAATCGCTGTACAGCCTCCATTTCGACATCGGATGAACAAATACTTCCGGCTTGACATGCTTTAATGTATTCTCATCGCTGAAATGCGCGAGCACCACATTCCTGATCTTCTCATTCACTTCTTTGGCGCTTACATTGGGATTGAGCTGGACATAGGCCTGCCAGGAATTATTACCCCAGTTGTTCTTATGAAATTGCTTGATCCAGGTATAGATCAGTTCCTGCAGGTTGAAAGGGATCAGGTAGTCATAGCTGAGAGAGCTGTTCTTTGGTTGTTTCTCAACGACGGCCGTAACCTTCAGGTTTGTCGCGTTGTCCAGTTTGACGACCTTTCCGATAGGATTCTCATTCCCAAAAAGGATACGGGCCGTCTCATCGGTGAGTACGATGGAATAAGGGTCGTGCAACGGATTTTTATCGCCCTCCAATATCTTCATCGAGAACATGCTCACTGCCTCTTCGCCTATAAAATGCCCGAACCTGCTTATCTTCTTTTCCCCGTAGACGAGCGAGCGCGGCTGCCCCCAGTCGCTCATGGCCACCGCCTTAAGATCGGGAAATTTACTTTTCAGTTCCTCCCCCAGCGAGTACGGTACCGCCGACTGCGTACCCCGGAAATTGTCGAAGGTCTGGTGCATCATCACCTGGTACAGCTCGCCGTAATTCTTAAAATGCCTGTTCGCGCTGACCTCGTCATAGATCCACAGACCGATGATCATAGCGACGGCCATTCCGGTTGCCAGCCCGGTGATATTGACCAGGGAATAGAGTTTGTTCTTCAGAAGATTCCTCCAGGCGATGAGGAAGTAATTTTTCAACATAGCAGATCGATTGAAAGGTTACCGGTTGCAGATCCCGGAGATAGATCGCGAACAACATGCCGGAAGCAAATCGCCTGATTTACAAGGCCTGGCAGAGAAAAACATCCGCGAACGGATCGTTTCCGTTACAAGGGGTGTACGGTTATGATACAATTGCCTTAATTTCCGACCATGAGAAGACCGATACTCGCCATCCTGCTCTGCATACTCCTCGACTACTCCTACGCCCAGCACCCCGGCCCCTGCATCCGCATCAACCAGCTCGGCTATGCCCCCGACGACCTCAAAACCGCCGTCCTCGCAGCCGGCGCCACACTGACCACGACAACCTTCGACCTCATCGACGCCGCCACCCAAAAAAAAGTCTTCACCGGCCCAACCAGCCCATCCTTCGGTCCCTATGGCCCATTTACCGATACCCGCCGGCTGGATTTCTCGGCATTCAAAAGACCCGGCCGCTATTACATAAAGGTACAAACCACCACCTCTCCCGTCTTCTCCATCGGTCGCCAGGTCTATGACGGCGCCGCCGACTTCTGCCTTCGCTATCTCCGCCAGCAACGCAGCGGCTTCAACCCCTTCCTCAAAGATTCCTGCCATACCCACGACGGATATACGCTCTACGCACCCGTCCCCGACAGCACCCATATCGACGTCGTCGGAGGATGGCACGACGCCAGCGACTATCTCCAGTATTCCACCACCACCGCCAATGCCGTCTACCACCTGCTCGCCGCCTGGCGCGACTTCCCCGGAGTCTTCGGCGACGCACATCGATCCAACGGCCTCGACGGCGCCAACCACATCCCCGATGTCCTCGACGAAGCCAGATGGGGCATGGACTGGCTACTGAAAATGCACCCCCGACCCGACTGGCTCTTCAACCAACTCGGCGACGACCGCGATCATCGCGGAATGCGCATTCCAAAAGAAGACACCAACTTCTACGGACGGGGCCTCGAACGACCCGTCTATTTCTGCACAGGCCTCCCGCAGGTGCGGGGCAAATTCATGAACGCCACCACCGGCGTCGCCTCCACGGCCGGCAAATTCGCCGCAGCCTTCGCCCTCGGCAGCCGCGAATTCACCCCCATCGACAGCCAATACGCACAAAAACTCAACGAAAAAGCCGCCACCGCCCTCCGGCTCGGCCTCGACAAACCCGGCGTCTGCCAGACCGCCTCCGTCCTCTCCCCTTATATCTACGCCGAAGACAACTGGACCGATGACATGGAACTCGCCTCCGCCGCCCTCGCCCAGCCCGACAGGGCCTGGCAGTACGCCCAACAGGAAAAGATCACACCCTGGCTCGGCGCAGACACGGCCAGACACTACCAGTGGTATCCCTTTATCAATTTGGGCCACTACGAGCTGGCCAAACTCCTCACCGGCCACCGCCGCGACTCCCTCCTCTCCTGGTACCGGAAAGGCATCGACCTCGTCTGGCAAAAAGCAAAAACCAACGCCTTCTACCGCCATATCCCCTTCATCTGGTGCAGCAACAACCTCACCGTCAGCTTTGCGATCCAGTGCTATTGGTACCGTCAGCTCACCGGCGACAAAACCTACCAGCCGCTCGAACAGGCCTGCTTCGACTGGCTCTTCGGCTGCAACCCCTGGGGCACCAGCATGGTCTACGGCCTGCCCGCAGATGGCGACACCCCAACCGACCCCCACTCGGCATTCACCCACCTGAAACACTATCCCATCGACGGCGGACTGGTCGACGGACCGGTCTATACGAGCATCTACGACCACCTCATCGGCATTCGCCTGACCCACGACGACCCCTACAAAGAATTCCAAAGCGGTCTCGCCGTCTATCACGACGACTACGGCGACTATAGCACCAACGAACCCACAATGGATGGCACCGCGTCGCTGGTATACCTCCTCGCCGCCAGGCAGGCCCGGGCCGACGGTCACCAAAGCTTTTCGCACGGCGCGATCGTCAGAGGCGACTCCACCCGCAAGACCGTGGCCCTCGTCTTCACCGCCGACGAATTCGTTGACGGCCTCCCCACGATCGCCGCAACCCTAAAAAAACATAACACCACCGGCTCCTTCTTCTTCACCGGCCGCATGTATCGTAACCCCGCCAATCAGACAATCATCCGCCAGCTGTGCAACAACCACAACTACCTCGGCCCGCATTCCGATAAACACCTGCTCTATGCCGACTGGAATAAAAGGGACAGTACCCTGATCACCGAAGACAGCTTCCGGACAGACCTGACAACCAACCTCGCATCGATCCACGCCCTCGGCATCGACACAAAATACCCACACTATTTCATCCCCCCTTATGAGTGGTTCAACGACACCGTCGCCGCCTGGGCCCGCACCATCGGCTGGCAGCTGATCAACTTTACCCCCGGTATCCGCACCAACGCCGACTATACCTACCCCGAAATGGAAAAGGGATACATGGACAGCGAAGACATCCTTCGGTCCTTGCGTAGCTACGAATCCTCCCGGGCCGGTGGCCTCAACGGCGCCATCATACTCATTCATGCAGGGACCGATCCCAGAAGGAAAGACAAACTCTACAACCGCCTGGACGAGCTCCTCGACTGGCTTAACAACAAAGGCTACCGGTGCGTTACCGTGCCGCAACTGCTTGCACATTTCCCCTCGCCCAGGCAATGAGGTCGAAGTAGCGCAGCAGCTGCTGCTGGTATTTGTCGGCGGCAATGGCTGCCAGATCGGACTGCATCCTGCGCTGACCGGCCGGAAGGGAAAGGAGACGGCGGCCGGAGGGACTGGCTTCGACGATACGGAAGAGAAGCTTTTCGATGTTCATCAGCCTCGACTGGCTGAAGTAGCGCTTGTACGACCGTATCTCGTACTCGAGGTGATCGAGATCGCGCTTTTCATAGTAGATGACGATGTTGAGCAGCCGGATCGCCCGGCTGATCAGGAGCTGGGCCGGCAGACGCAGGGTGTTCATGATCTCGCGGAGATAGAGGTGCGCCTTTCGCCAGTCGCGCAGCTGGAAAAAGGTAAGGCTGCAGAAGAAATAGAGCTCACACTGTTTTTCTTCATCCACGAGCGGATAGCTGTCGAAGACGGCGGAAGGAATGGAGTCGACAAGACGCCTTGCTTCGTCCGGCCGTCCGGCACGCAACAGTATCTGAATCTGCCGGGTAACTACGGTTTTGCGGACGATATAACGAAAATATTCCGGATAGACCGGCTGGTCGAGGTTGCGGATCTTGTCGATGTAGTATGTGGCGTCGGTAGTATTCTCCAGCATGAACAGGCTTTCAATGATACCGGTTAGCGCGGAGAGATAGTCGAGCGGAGGATTGTCGAGGAAGGCCTGATTCTTTTCGAGCAGCGCATTGAGGTGGTAGAAGGACTTCAGCGCGGAATGATAGTCGCCGACGACGGTAAAAAAGAAGGACTGGAACAGCAGGTGCAACTTTTGCGAGATAAAGCTTTTCGATCTGTTGGCGACAAGCACCATCTCACTGAGCATAAGGTCATTCAGCTTCTTCCGGCCTTCTTCCGAAGCGATCTTGCCGCTGTGGATGAGACGGTAATGGAGCAGCTCGTACAGCGAATAGTGGTCGTGGATATGGCTGAGACTTTTCAGAATGTCTTTGCCTTTCATCTGGAGCGTGACCAGACCCTGGTCGGTGATGCCCGAAAAACTGTTGTCCGAATAGTACTGCAGCTCGTCCCGGTAGCAATAGTACTCTATCCAGTATAACTGGTGCTGCGCTGCAGTACGGCCCACCTTTCTGGCCTGCCGGAAGGCCTCCTCTTCCAGCGAACGTTCTTTCAGGACACGTATCTCCTGCAGCTGATGCAGCAGGTTGAAGAATACGTCCTTTTCTTTTTTTGCGCGTACGAGACAGTCGACCAGAGCACTTCCAAGATAGATGCAGGTATTCTCCCAACTGCCGGCGGGGGACTTTTTTTTAAACTCCTGTTTCAGCTGCCGGATGTCGGGACTTTTGCCGGAGTCGATCAGATCGAATAGGGTCAGGTATTCTTTGCCGCCACCCTGCCTTTTGGATTGCAGCTTGAAATATCTCTTTTCGGAGCTCGAGAGCGAGCGGACCAGCTTGACCAGCGCGGAGGGACTCATGGGCTATCTTCTTCCAGGGATCGTTAGCAAAATAAATTTCATAATCTATTGTCTATCAGTACAATAATTCAATTGCGGCGAAGATATGGCGGATTCAGGAACCAATAATTGCACAAAATAAGGCTTTCTTTTCACTTCACCGGACGCTTATTTTTGGTTCAACAAACGAATGACTTGCTTATGGAAAACAGGAAAATTGTAGTAGTAGGCAGCAGCAATATGGATATGGTCGTAAAGACGGAGCATATACCGGCGCCCGGTGAGACGGTCCTTTCAGGTTCTTTCTTTATGAACCCCGGCGGCAAAGGCGCCAACCAGGCAGTTGCCGTAGCCCGTCTCGGCGGCGAAGCGGTATTTATATCAAAAATGGGCAACGACGTTTTCGGCAAACAATTCTCTCAACTATTCAGCGAAGAAGGTATCGACACACGATACCTGGTCTCCGACGAAGACCTTCCTTCCGGCGTCGCCCTTATCACGGTGGACGAGGCAGGCGAGAACAGCATCGTCGTCGCCTCGGGAGCCAACGCGTCCCTCGACGGCAACGACATCGACGGCGCACTCGAACAGATCGCCGGCGCGGCCATCCTGCTCGTACAGCTGGAGATCCCGATGAAGACGGTAGATTATGTCGTGCGCTACGCGGCCGGCAAAGGCGTGAAAGTGATCCTCAACCCCGCCCCCGCCAACACACTGAGCCAGCAGCTGCTGGAATGCGTATACATCCTTACCCCCAATAAGAAAGAGGCATCCATGATCGCCGGCATCGACGTGACGGATATGGAATCCGCCAAAGAAGCCGCGCGGATCATCTGCTCCAAAGGCGCACGCAACGTGGTAGTGACCATGGGCTCGCTCGGCGCCCTGATCTACGCCGACGAAAAATTCTCGGTTGTCCCCGCCCGCCAGGTACAGACCGTAGACACCACGGCTGCCGGAGACGTATTCAACGGCGCCCTTGCCGTGGCCGTCTCGGAAGGCAAGAGCCTGGAGGAAGCCGTGGACGTGGCCTGTGAAGCGGCCGCCATCTCTGTCACTCGGCTCGGAGCACAGTCTTCGATACCGTACCGCAACGAGCTTATCGCCCGGCAGCTGAATAGCACCGAAATGTAATCCCTAACGATCGCTTATATAAAAATTGCTGTATGAAAAATTTGAAACTTGCTTTCGCCGGTCTGTGGCTGGCGCTTTGTTTCACCTCCACCTTCGTCCTTGCACAAACCGGGTTCACTGTCTCCGGGCGGGTGAAGGACGAGAAAGGAAATCCGGTGACAGGGGTGACGGTATCCGTAAAAGGCGGTACGGGAGGAACATCCACCGACGCCAACGGATACTTTACGCTTCGCGTTACCCGGCGCGGCGCAACGCTTATCTTCTCTTCTATCGGCTTTGACCAGCAGGAGACGAAAGCCGGCAGCGGTCCTCTCGAAGTCGTCCTGACCCAGGGCAACCAACGGCTGGACGACGTGGTCGTCGTAGGCTATGGCACCCAGAAAAGAGTGAGCCTGACCAGCGCCGTGGCCTCCATATCCGGCAAAGACCTCACGACCCGGCCCATCTCCGGTCTCGAGCAGGCGCTCCAGGGCAAGCTGCCGGGTCTGACGATCCTCGACAAAGGCGGCCAGCCCGGGAACAACAATACCCCCATCGTCCTTCGCGGCGTAAATACCCTCTATACTTCGGAAGACCTTTCTGGTGCATCCGTGGCGCCGCTGGTGCTGATCGACGGGATCGAACAGCCCTTCAGCAATGTCAACCCCGACGATATCGAGAATATCTCGGTATTGAAAGACGCCAGCAGCACGGCCATCTACGGCTCGCGCGCATCCAACGGCGTTATATTGATCACGACCAGGCGCGCAAAGCCCGGCCAGGTCGTCACCAGCTACAGCGGCTACTACGGCAGACAGCGCTCCGTATCCCGGCCCAAGCCCATGGACCTCCCCAGCTACCTGCACCTCGAGAACGCAGCATATAAGAATGTGGGCTCTACGCCCCCCAAACCCTACCGGGACCAGGACATCGACGCCTATATCCAGGGCAACAAGACCGACCCTATCCATTTTCCCCTGCCCTATGACTGGTACAGCCGCGCCTTTCACGACGCCGGTCAGACGAACCACACCCTATCCGTCTCCGGCGGCAACGATAATTTCAAAGGCCGGGCGAGCGTGCGGTTCCAGGACCAGGACGGCATTATCGACAACACCGGATCCAAACTGGCCGAGGCCAGGGTCAACACCGACCTGAAGGTCTCCTCACGGATCAACGTCTCGATGGATATCGACTACCGGTATGAGAACGACCGCAACCCTTACGGGCTCGCCAATATCCTCCAGTTCATGACCCAGAATGCGATCTGGACCGTCCCCCGCTATCCCAATGGCGACTATGGCGGCGGCACGCAGGGCAACAACCCCCTCCTGCTGATCGACCAGGGCGGGTATAACCATACCGAGTCGGGCTATTTCATCGGCAACCTGCAGGGCACCGTCCATATCATCAAAGGCCTGACCTTCACCACCCAGTTCGCCACCAACGCCAGCAACACCTACGGCAAACTCTACCAGAATACCTGGCATACACAGGATTCCACCGTGGTCAAAAAGAGCAACCTCCACAACATGCTCACCGAGTCGCGCAACGACAACCGGGAGTATACGATCAACAACCTGCTCAACTATTCCACGAATTTCGGAGACCACGGCCTGAAGGTGCTGCTGGGCTATTCGCAGATACAGTACACCAGCCATTCGCTGAGCGCCTACCGCCAGGATTTTTATAACAATGACGTGCAGTCGATCAACGCAGGCGCCAATGACGCCACGAAGGACAACAGCGGCCTCGACGCCGGCTGGGGCCTGCGCTCCTACTTCGGCCGCCTCAACTACGCCTATAAGGATAAATACCTCTTCGAGGCGAACGGCCGCTTTGACGGCAGCTCCCGCTTTACCGGAAGCCATCAATACAGCTTCTTCCCCTCTTTCTCGGCCGGCTGGAGGATCTCGCAGGAGAATTTCTGGGACGGGCTGCGCGACAAAGTCAACGAACTCAAGCTGCGGGGCTCTTACGGCAAGACAGGTAACCAGGCCGTCGCACTGTACAGCTACTTCCCCACCATGAGCCTGCTTACCTACGACTTCAACAACGCCGCGGCGCAAGGCTATATCCAGACGACGGTGGCCAACCAGGACATCACCTGGGAAAGCACGACGGAAGCGGACGCCGGACTGGACGCGAGCTTCTTAAAAGGCCGCCTGACCCTCACCGTCGACTACTATAAAAAGCGGACCAGCGGCATCCTGCTCACCCTGCCTGTACCGGGTACCCTCGGACTGCAGGCCGGACCACAGAACGCGGGCAAGGTCGACAACTCGGGCCTGGAGTTCACCGTGGGCAGCCGCAACCGGTTCGGAAAGTTCGGCCTGGACGTCACGCTGAACCTCGCCATCAACAAGAACAACGTGGTAGACCTCGCGGGCACAGGCCCCTTCTACTACGGGACAGACCAGAACCCCCGGTATACTATCCAGCAGGGCTACCCGATCTATTCCTTCTGGGGATACAAGACGGCGGGCTTCTACCAGAGCGACGCAGACGCGGCCGCAGGGCCTTTCTACCTGCGCACGGCCAAGGCAGGGGACACGCGGTATCTTGACCTCAACAAGGACGGGAAGATCGACGCCAGCGACCAGGCCTACCTGGGCAATACCTTTCCCAAGTATACCTTCGGCGGCGCATTCAGCCTGTCATACTCCTCGTTCTCGCTCAACTTCGCACTACAGGGCGTAGGCAAAACCAGCACCCGGATGGCGGGAGCCTTCGGCCAGGGCGGCAACTATGAAGGCATGGTACCGGATATCTATACCAACAACTACTGGACGCCTTCCCACCCCAATGCGGAGTTCGCGAGACCGACCAAACAGGACCTCCGCAACCAGACCAACAACGACAGACTGGTGCTGGACGCCTCTTACCTGCGCGTAAAGAACGCGCAGCTTGTCTACAGGCTTCCCGTGCACTGGCTGCAAAAGGCGCATATCAACCAGGCCAGCGTCTACGTCTCCGGGACCAACCTCCTGACCTTCTCGAAGCTTAACCGGTGGCATATCGACCCGGAGTCCATGTCGGGCGTGCAGAACTACTATCCGCAGATATCCGTATACAGCCTCGGCTTCAACCTCTCTTTATAATCTTCAAAATTGTATCGTATGCGACTATCGAAATATATGATCCTTGCTTTTGCAGGTACGGTATTGCTGGGTAGCTGCCAGAAAGATCTGCTGAACACCGTCCCCAATGACCGCATCTCGACGGATATCTTCTGGAAGACGGACAACGACGCGACCCTGGCGGCCAACGCTATCTACAACTATATGGCGGAATCGCCGGACCATTTCTTCGGATGGGACAATATGTCCGATATCATCTTCACCAATCCCACAGGGCCGGTGGAGGCTGCCATCAAGCAGGGGCAGTATGACGCACTGAACAGCCGCATCGCCTCCGACTGGAATACGTATTATACGGGTATCCGCGGTGCCAATACCTTTATGGCGCACGTGGACCAGGTGCAGACAACCAATGCGGCGCTGATCAGCCGCCTCAAGGGCGAAGTGCGGGCGATGCGCGCCTATTTCTATATGCGGCTCGCTTCGCTGTGGGGCGACGTGCCGCTGATCACCACCGAACTCTCACTGGCCGCGAGCGAGACCGTGAAGCGTACCCCAGTGGCGCAGGTATGGGACTTTGTAGCCAGCGAGCTGGACACAGCGGCTACGCTCCTCCCCGTGAAACAGACGGATGCCGGCAGGATCACCAAAGGAGCAGCGCTGGCGATCAAGGCGAGGGCGATGCTGTATGCGGGGCGGTATGACGCCTCCGCTGCGGCGGCCGGCCAGGTCATGGCTTTGAATACCTACAAGCTATACCCTGCCTACAAAACTTTATTCAGCTATGCGGCGGAGAACAGCTCGGAGGACATACTCGACGTACAATTCCTGGCGGACGTCTACCCGAGCAATATCTTCCAGGTGCTCGCACCCCGCAGCGTCAACGCCAGCAGCAAATGGGTGCCCACAAAGGCGATGATAGACATGTACGAGATGAAGAACGGCCTTCCCATCACCGACCCGGCCAGCGGCTATGACCCGGCCAACCAGTACGCCAACCGCGATCCGCGGCTATCCTACTCCGTCTTCGTCCCCAAGGACACACTGCCGAACGGCAAGATCTTCAATTCGCTGCCAAACAGCACGACGGGGGACGCGGTGGGCTCATCGTTCGTCGTATCACCGACAGGATGGAATATCAAGAAATATGTCAACAAGGAAGACCTGTCCAAGCCGGCAGATGGCGGCATCAATATCATGCTCATCCGGTACGCCGAGGTTTTGCTCACCTATGCCGAGTCGATGATCGAGCAGAACCGGCTGGACCAGTCGGTGTACGACGCGATCAATGCCGTCAGACAGCGCAGCGACGTGAACATGCCGCCTGTCCCGACCGGTCAGACGCAGGACCAGCTGAGGACCATCGTCCGTAACGAGCGGACAGTAGAGCTCGCCTTCGAAAGCCTCCGCTATTTCGATATCCGCCGCTGGAAGATAGCCGCAGCCGTGATGCCGGGCAATGTCTATGGCCTGACGTATAAGGACACCGACGGCAGCCTGAAGACGGTGGTGGTTCCCGGCTGGACCCAGACCTGGACCGACAAGCTATATCTCTGGCCGATACCCCAGAAAGAGCTCGACCTGAACAAAAATCTGACAAAGAATCCCGGATGGTAAATCGATAACTATGACAACGATGAAACGAATATTTTCATGCAGCCTTGCGATCCTCATAGGGTCGCTCGCGCTGCACGCTCAGCAGACGAACAAGAAAATGAATGTAATCTTCTACCTTGTAGACGATCTTGGCTGGACCGACCTCGGCTATGAGGGCAGCAGCTTCTACGAAACGCCCAATATCGACAGCTTTTCGAAGGTCGGCGTCAGGTTTAACCAGGCGTACGCCGCCTGCCATGTCTGCTCGCCGTCACGGGCGAGCATTCTCACCGGCGAGTACCCCGCGCGGCTCCACCTGACCGACTGGCTCCCCGGCCGGAAGGATTTTCCCTTCCAGAAGCTGCAGAATGTCCACTCGGAGCAGCACCTTCCCTATGACGGGAAGACCCTGCCGATGGTGCTGAAGGAACACGGTTATCGTACAGCCATATACGGGAAATGGCATCTTGGCGAAGATCCCAACTCTACCAGCCGGCAGGGTTTCGACGTGCACGTGCCAGACTACAACAAGGGCTGGCCGAACGGCAGCTACTTCTCGCCGTATGATATGAAGGGCCTCGAGGGCGGCGTCAAAGGAGAATACCTGACGGACCGCCTGACCTCCGAGGCGCTGAAATGGGTCGAGCAGAACAAGGACCATCCCTTCTTCCTCTACCTGGCCCACTACGCAGTACATGACCCTATACAGGGACGCGGCGACCTGGTGGTGAAGTATGAGAAGAAGCTGGCGAAGACGGGCAAGCCCAAGGGCGCCCCCTTCATCCTGGAAGGCAACCCCGACGACGGCGTCGACGTGACGGGTACTGCCATGGACGAGGCGCACAAAGGATTTCGCGTCTTCCCCGACCGCACCGTCAAGATCAAACAGCACCAGGACAACGTCCAGTTTGCCGCCATGGTGGACTGTATGGACGAGAACTTCGGACGCGTCATGGCTAAGCTGAAGCAGCTGGGCCTGGAGGATAATACGATCGTGATCTTCTTTTCGGATAACGGCGGAATGTCGGCCGCGAATTTCGGCAACCCGGCCCGTAATATCCAGCCCGTGGGACTGGACAAGGCCTATTCCACTTCGAACCTGCCGCTGCGCGGCGGAAAGGGCTGGATGTATGAAGGCGGCATCCGCGAGCCGTTGTTGATTTACTGGCCGCACCATGGCGAACACGGCGTAACCTCCGATGTGCCGGTCGTAGGTACCGACTTTTACTCGACGATACTGGATATGGTCGGCATCGACCCCAGTCCGCGAGGACTGGATGGCATCGACGGCAAAAGCCTCGTGCCTATCCTGAAAGGCGATAAGGCCGCGGCCGATGCCCTGACGAAGAGGCCGCTGTTCTGGCATTTTCCCGCCTATAGCAACCACGGCGCGCAGAGCCCCGGCGGAGCCGTACGACTCGGCGACTACAAGCTGATCGAATATTACGAGAACAACCGGGTGCAGCTGTTCAACCTGAAGAATGACCCCGGCGAACAGCACGACCTTTCGAAGACCGAACCGGCGAAGGTGACAGAACTGACCGGGATGCTGCACGACTGGCGGAAGAAAGTGAATGCGCAGATGCCCGTGCCGAACCCGAAATACGTCGAAGGCAGCAAGTGGCCGGGGACAGGAATAAAGGGGGAAGGAGACTCCCCCTACGACACACACTAAAAAATATATTCATCATGTTTATCGTCCATAGTTATTGGCAAGCCATCTTATTTTGTGTGATCACCATGCTATGCTGGGGGTCCTGGGCCAACACCCAGAAGCTGGCCGGCAGGAGCTGGCGGTTCGAGCTGTTCTACTGGGACTACGTGATCGGCATCCTGCTGTTCGCACTGCTCTCGGCATTGACGCTGGGCAGCATGGGAGACCAGGGACGGCATTTTACAGATGATCTCGCGCAGGCGGACCCCGGGAATATCGGGATGGCGCTCCTCGGCGGGATCGTTTTCAATGCGGCCAATATCCTGCTCTCGGCTGCGATCGCGATCGCAGGGATGGCGGTCGCTTTTCCCGTGGGCATCGGACTGGCGCTGATCCTCGGGGTGCTGATCAACTACCTGGGTTCGGAGAAAGGCAATCCCGTATTGCTCTTTGCCGGCGTGGGCTTTGTACTGGTCGCGATCATCCTGAATGCAGTGGTCTATCGACGTAAGTCGGCGGGCGCCCCGGGTGCTTCCTCAAAGGGGATCCTGCTGTCGGTCGTGGCGGGCGTGCTGATGTCTTTCTTCTACCGGTTCATTGCGGCATCGATGGACGTAGAGAATTTTTCCACGCCGGCGGCCGGAAAGATGACACCCTATACTGCCATGTTCATCTTCGCCTGCGGCATCCTGGCAAGCAATTTCCTGTTCAATACGATCCTGATGCGGCGCCCTTTCGACGGCCCCCCCGTCAGCTATCGCGACTATTTCAAAGGCGGGACGGGCACCCACTTTGTAGGAATATTCGGCGGCCTTATCTGGGGCCTTGGCAATGCGCTGAACCTTATCGCCGCCGGAAAAGCGGGCCCCGCCATCTCCTACGGCCTCGGCCAGGGCGCCACGCTCGTCGCAGCATTGTGGGGAGTGTTTATCTGGAAGGAGTTCAAGGGTTCGCCCGCGCGCAGCCACGTGCTGATCGCGTTGATGTTCTTATTCTTCTTGCTGGGCCTCGGGTCGATCATCCGGGCCGGGCAGTAGCCAGGAAGAAGTTATCATCGGAAGAATTTACGGATGGAGTAAAAATAATTGACTATGAAAATTTTCCTATTGGCAGCCGCCATGACCTTGCTGCAGGCGAGCGGGTTCACGCAACCGTCGGACGGTGCCGCACAGACGGTGGATAGCCTGATGAGCCCATCCAATGTCGCTTTGAAAGGCCTGCTGGGCAAGGCCCTTGACCTGAGCGAGCACGGACGCCTGCGTTCGCTGCCCGGTTGGAATAACGGCGCGCTGATCACGATGTTCACCCCGGAAGCGCGCAGCAGAAATATAACCACCGACTGGTATGGCGAACACGCGGGGAAATGGATGTACGCTACGGCCCTGGCGACCATTCGGACGGGCGACGACAGCCTGAAGGCGTTGCTGCTGCGCACAGCCGATTTCCTTGTCCGCAACCAGGAACCCGACGGGTATATGGGTTCTTACTCGCCGGCGTTGCGGATAACCAATGCCGCTTCAAAGCAGCACAAAAAGTCCTGGGATGTCTGGGGCTTAAGCTGCACAGTACTGGGCTTACTGGAGGTGAACGCCCGTCTGCACGATGAGCACTGTCTCGAGGCAGCGAAGAAGATCGGAGAACTATTTCTAAAAACCTTTGGCGAAGGAGCCGCGGATATCACCGACTACGGCACCCGCTATGGCTACTCCGCTACCGTCGCGCTCGACCCCGTAGTCATGCTCTACCGGGCAACGGGCGACAGGCGGTACCTCGACCTCGCGCAGCGGATCATGCGCGAGGCAGACAAAAAAGAGGGCCTTCGGCTGACGGCCGCAATGGCGGCAGGCCGCGACCTCGAGACGGTAGCCGACGGCAAAGCCTACCAGATCATCTGGAATTTACTGGGTGTCGCCAAGCTCTATGCCGTGACGGGAGACCCGGCCTATCTCAGGACCGTGGAAGCCGCCTGGAAGAATGTCCATGACCATCACCTGACCATCACCGGTGGCCCCTGGGGCGGCATCGGAAAACATAAGGAATGTTTCAATTCGCGGGAGTTCTGGTCTCCCTATGGCTTTGTCGAGACCTGCAGCATCATGAGCTGGATGCAGCTCAACCGGTATTTGCTACAGCTGACGGGAGAGGCAAAATATAGCGAAGAGATCGAAAAGTCCGCTTATAATGCGCTGTTGGGCGCGCAGCTGCCCGATGGACAGCTTTGGACCTATCACTCCTTTACCAACGGGCGGAAACACCCGGCCAATTTCAATGACTGCTGCCCTTCCAGCGGCGCGATGGCGCTGGAAGAGCTGTCGGAGGTCGCTTATACGCGGCGTCGTGGCGGCATCGCCTGCAATGTCTATAGCGCAGGTTCCTTGACAACGGTGTTCGGCAGCACTGCAGTGAAGCTCCAAGAGGAGACGGGCTATCCATTCGAGGGCAATATCCGGCTCAGCGTTACGCCTTCGGCAGCGGTACGGTTTCCCCTCTATCTGCGGATACCGGCCTGGACTTCGGGCGCACAGGTTACCGTCAACGGCAAGGCTGTGGATACTGCTGCACCTAAGGCGGGGACCTACTATACCATCGACCGGCAGTGGAAAAAAGGGGACGTCGTCGACCTACTGCTGCCGATGCCGTTGCGCGTGGAAGAGCAGCCGGAATTTGCGGTCATGCCGCAGGGCAAGGAAGACCTGTACCGCGTCAACTGGTTTGCGCTTCAGCGCGGACCCCTGGTCTATGCCAGTGACGGCCTGGTCGAAGGAAAGGACAGGGAAATGAATTTTAAGGTCGGGGCCGGGCAGATTGGGAAATTCGTGAAAGAGGATGGCGATAATAAATATGTCTTCTCTCCGCCCGGGGAAAAGCCGGTGGTGTTCCGGCCCTTTTATGAGGCCGGTGGCCGCGAGGCAGGGACATGGAGGTTAACCTGGATGCAATATGGAATCGATTGATATGACTGGATATTTACTACTGGGGATGACGCTGACGGGCATCGCAGCAACGGCTCACGCGCAAAAGGCGACCCGGCCGGGGAAGGCGCCGAACATCA
This sequence comes from Bacteroidota bacterium, assembly GCA_018267585.1. Taxonomy (GTDB): domain Bacteria; phylum Bacteroidota; class Bacteroidia; order Chitinophagales; family Chitinophagaceae; genus Puia. The sequence continues at coordinate 7,121 of JAFDYE010000923.1, read as the reverse complement.
TTTTCATTCTGGCGGATGACCAGGGCTACGGAGACCTGGGCGTTTTCTACCAGAATCAGCGGGCGCGGCTGAACGACCGGTCAAAGCCTTTCGAGGTCTCGCCGAATATCGACCGGATGGCCGGCGAGGGAACGATGCTGACACAGTACTATGTCGCGGCGCCGATATGCGCCCCGTCGCGGGCCTCGCTGATGCTGGGTGTCAGCCAGGGACACGCCAATGTACGGGACAACGAATTCGACAAGGCGCTGGACGACAACTATACCCTGCCCGGCACCCTGCGGCAGCTGGGATACAGCACCGCGATCATCGGCAAGTGGGGACTGGAGGGCAATGACAAATACGATCTCAATGGCTACCTATGGCCGGCGCACCCCCTGCGACGCGGCTTCGATTACTTTTTTGGCTATATGCGCCACGCCGACGGCCATGAACACTACCCGAAAGAAGCACTGTACCGGAAATACTGGGCGGAGAACGGCAAGGCCGTGTGGCAGAACCATACCAATATCACTTCACAGCTGGACAAATGCTATACCGCGGACCTCTGGACAGCCGCGGCGAAAAAATATATCGTCGATCACATATGCGGAAGGGAGAAAAACAAACCCTTCTTCCTCTACCTCGCATTCGAAACTCCCCACGCCGTCCAGGAGCTTCCGACACAGGCCTATCCAAAAGGCGGCGGGCTTCATGGCGGCATGCAGTGGCTGGGGACGCCGGGACGTATGATCAGCACGGCCTCGGGGACGCCGGACTCCTACACCTACCCCGCATACGCGGACGCGCTCTATGACGACGATGGCGACCCTTCGACACCGGAAGTACACTGGCCGTCCACCTATCAGCGATATGCAACCGCAAACCACCGCATCGACGACGCCGTCGGGGACATGCTGCAGCTGCTGAAGGACCTGAAGATCGACTCCAATACGATGGTCGTCTATACGTCGGACAATGGACCGTCCAACGAGTCCTACCTTCCCGAGGACCGCTTCCCGCCCAACAAGCCCACATTCTTCCGCAGTTTCGGGCCCTTTGAAGGGATCAAGGCGGACACCTGGGAAGGCGGCGTCAGGGTGCCTGCGATAGTCCGCTGGCCAGGGCATGTGGCGGCGTCCAGGGCCCTGAAGATGCCGGCTATAGCCTATGACTGGGCGCCTACCTTTATCGGTCTCAGCGGCCAGCCCCCGCCCGAGCGGATGGACGGCGTCTCGCTGCTGCCCGCGCTCACGGGCAAGGGAGTGCAGCAGGATCCGACGGTATATATCGAATACAAGAATGACGGGAAGACCCCGGACTATTCCGTCTTCTCGGCGAGCCACCGCGGGCGGGCCCGTAACCAGACGCAACTCCTGCGGTTGGGCAATTACGTTGGCGTCCGGTACGACGTGAAGTCGGCGGCCGATGATTTTGAGATCTACAATGTGATCGATGACCCGGCTGAGCGGAATAACCTGGCGGGGCAAGATAGCATGAAAGGACTGCAGCAGCAGCTGAAGGCACGGGCCCTGCAGCTGCACCACAACGGGGATGGGTCCCCTCGGCCTTACGATAACGAGCCGGTTCCCGGCGTGAATCCCGCTTCGGTTGCTCCGGGCGGCAGGCTTCCCCCGGCCAGCGGTCTGGCTCGGGGCGACGGGCTTGCTCCGGCCGACGGGCTTGCTCCGGGAGTCGACTGGGCGGTCTATAACGGTCCATTCCCCTGGATCCCGCAGGTGTCGGGGCTAACGCCGGCGGCCACGGGCTATGCACCCTACCCTTCGCTGGTCGATACGGGCAAAACCCTGGGACAGGTATATGTCTTTAGCGGCTATATTATGGCGCCGGCGGACGGCGAATACCATTTCTTCCTGACCAGTGACACAAAGGCGTTCCTGCGCATTCACGATATCCAGGTGATCGACGCGGACTACGGCTACCCGGGCGGGTTGCCGAGGGAGGCGACGATCGTGCTGAAGAAGGGTCTGCATCCTTTCCGGCTGAGCTATCACCGTGACCATGATCAGGGAGAACCCTTTTTTAAGCTGGACTGGAATGGGCCGGGGGAGACGCGTAAGAAGATGGGAGCGGCTGATTTTTTCCGGGCAACCAGGTAAAAAATTCCTACAACATGATACATCTAAACCGACTCAAAGGGCTGAGTGCGGCCCTGGCATTCTCATGCTTCGCATCCTTGCTTTTCGGCAACTGCCGGCATCTTGTTCCGATCGAACCGCCGGCGCACTATCCGCCGGGCATCGACACTGCGGCCTATTCCCGGATACCCCAATCGGATATCTACGAGGTGTCGGTGATCCGGGACGGGGTCAGGCGGGAAAAACAGCTGGTATTCCAAAGCAAGTGCCCGGTGTATCAGTTCGGTTATATGAATATGACGGTCAACGACCAATACCCGGCGAAAATATTCAAGGGCCGGACCATCAACTGGACGACCTTCTCCTTCTCGGGCAGCGTTGTCGTCGAGGTAAAGCTGCTGAGCCAGAGCCACCTCGCGATGAGCAGCAATGTAAAGATTCTGCCGTCGCGAAAGGGCATCCAGCCGATGGTCAACGGGAACACGATAGCATTCCGGCTGACAGACCCGGGACAGTTCTCGGTCGAGATCAGCGACAGCGGCTACAAGAATGGGCTAATGGTCTTCGCCAACCCCGCCGAGACCAACAAGCCCGATACTACGACAGGCACCTATAAGGTGCTGCGCAACGCCACCGCGTCAGACGCCAATGCAGCAGCGCCTTTCACCGGCATCTATTTCAAAGCAGGCGTACACGATATCGGCGTGTTCCATGTGCCGCTGAATATCAAGAACGTCTATCTGGAAGAGGGCGCCTGGGTCTACGGGACGCTGATTATGGACGGCAATCCGGGCGTGCATATCTTCGGTCGCGGCGTATTATCGTCGGCGCGGCTGAACTACCGGCAAAGTCACTGCGTAGAAGCGATCACGCAGAGCAACAATATCACCCTCGAAGGGATCACCATTGCCGATACGAAATATTTTGCGGTGAGGCTGATCGGCAAGAACAACACCGTCAGCTGGGTAAAGGTCATCGGGGGCTGGACCTATAATTGCGACGGCATTGCCGTATACGACAACTCGAGCGTCGACCACTGCTTTATCTGGGCGAATGACGACAATATCAAGGTCTACCGCAACAATATAACCTTCACCGACAACGTATGCTGGCAGCTGAACAACGGCGGGATGATCCAGCTGAGCTGGGGCAATGCCAGCGCAACGGGCGTCACGATCACGCGGACCGACCTCCTCCACGGTGAATGGAATACCGATGCGGTCAACCGCGGAGTCATCAGCTGCGTAGGCGACAAATTTGCCGCAGGGGGAATGAACGGCCTGCAGCAGAACTTCCTTATCGACGACCTGGTTACAGAGACGCCGGTGCCGCTGATCTTTCGCATCTCTCCCAACCCGGCCAGTCCCGAACTGATCCATGGAATGGTCTTCAAGGGCTGGAAAGTCAGACAGGACAGCAGCAGCGGTTTTCACAACTATATCCAGGCAGGCGTCCCGGCGCATCCTTTTGACGGGCTGGTCTTCGACCATTTTATCTACAATGGTACGCAGGTGACGGCGGATAACTGGATCGGCCTGATGAAGATGGATACGGCCAATATCGTACAACCCGTTTTTCAATAGATGAAGCAACTTTTGATCATATTGATGATATTATCTGCCGGACAGAGCTTCGCCGGCAAAGCTTACTACCTTGACTCGCGATCGGGGGATGACGGCAACAGCGGCCTGACGGCGGCCGGTCCCTGGAAAAGCTTTGCGCCATTGCAGCGCGTCCATCTGCATCCGGGAGACTCCGTCTGTTTCCGGCGCGGCTCGCTGTTCAGCGGAAGACTGGTGATCGCCGATTCCGGAAGATCGGGCAACTATATCGTACTCACGGACTATGGTCCGTCCACTGCGCCGGCCCCTATGTTTACCAACCCGGTGTTTGCAGACGGAACCTATGGCAACTGTATCCGCCTCAGCGGAAGCTGGGTGATCGTCGAGCGGCTGTCCTTTAGCGGGACGGCCGCCTGGTCGCCCGTCGAATATAACGGCGAAGGACCACGCCAGACCCACGTCAATGGACCATGCCAGACCCACGCAGTCAATGGACCGCGCGAGACCCTCGCAGTCAATGGACCACCTCAGACCCACGCCGGCGATGGCTGGGTCGAATGGGAAATGGGGGCGATCCATATCGGTCGCAGAGCGGAGCACTGCATCGTCCGGGACAACGAAATTCGGGACTGCGTAGCGGGCATCCGGAGCAACGGAGCCTATGCGCTGATAGAACGCAACTATATCCACGACTGCAACCGGGTATTGAAAGAATGGAATTGGGGCCCGCTGGGCATCTGGCTCGGGGCCGACCACCAGGAGGTACGCTTTAACCGCATCGTCAACTACAGCGCGGTAGACCCGAGGATCGGCTGGGGGCCCAATGCCTATGGCAGCGGGGCGGATGGCGGGGCGCTGGAGATCGACGACGCACGGTATGACAAATCGGATATATCCATTCACGACAACGAGACGCGGGACAATCAGGGATTCCTGGAAGTAACATGGACCGACGTGAAGAAGAATCCGGGCTACCGCAACTTTCATATCTACCGGAATTACAGTGACGACTACCAGCAGTTCGTCGCACTTTGGCGGAGCGAGGGCTGCCTGATCGAAGACAACACGATCGTCCGGCGCAAAGTGAATGCGAATGAATGGGGAGTCTTCAACATTACGCAGGATCATTCCCACAATATCGTGCGCGGGAATACGGTCGTTACCGCGCGGGGAGTGGTGATCTTTAATGTCGGGAAGAAGGGAACCGCTCAGCCCGGGACGATCATTTCGCATAATCGGTACTGTGGGGACGGGTTGAGGATGGGTAAGGAAGGGCCGGGCGACTCGGCGGAATATGGAGAGCGTCAACTTGTTTTGGCGAGGGATGGCAAGGCAATGGTGGGGATCGGCCTGGTGAGGCGCCCCGGGACTGCGACAGCTCGTCCCGGGACCGTGGCAGCTCGTCCCGGGACCCTGGCAGCTCGCCCCGGGACAGCGACAGATCGTCCGGGGATCGCGGCATTCGCCATCCGGGAATTGCAACGATATTTGACAAAAATGAGTGGGGCGGATTTTTCCATCGCCAGGACAGGACCGCGGATCCTGCTCGAAAAAGTGGACTCGATGTCCTCCGAGGAATACCGCATCAGGTTGCAGGGCCGCGACCTCGTGCTAAGCGGGGGATCGGACCGGGCGCTGCTGTATGCGGTATATGACCTCTTACACCGGCTGGGTTGTGTATGGGCAGCGCCGGCATTCGATAGTTACCGCGGCAAAGCGGAATATATCCCCTCTTTCAACGTATTGGCGTACGATGCCACCCTGCCCGTCCATGAACTGCCGGCGATGTCCTATCGAAAGCTGGACGTCGAGGAAGGCCGGACCCATACCATCGAAAACCTGCGGCAGATCATCGCATGGATGCCTAAAGTACGCCTCAATGTCCTGCAGGTGCCGCTGAATTACCAGGGCGCGGGGCGCGTAAAATGGGATGACTGGCGGCAGGCGCTGACGCCAGAGCTCAGACGGCGGGGACTCCTGATCGAGGTGGGCGGACACGGCTATCAAAATTTTATCAGCGCCCGGATGGACGGCGGCACCTTGTTCCGGCAACATCCGGACTGGTTTGGCTGCAACCATGCTGGACTCTCCGACTCGACGGAGAACCTGGTCTTCAATACCGGCAACCCCGGGGCGGTGCGCTATTTCCTCGGGAATGTGCAACGGTATCTGCGCGGACACCCGGAAATCGATATTTTCGATTGCTGGCCGCCGGATGTGGCGAAGTGGGCGGAATGCCCGGCGACGGCCGGACTGGGCACCGCGGTAGACCGGCAGGCCAGGCTGATCAACGAGGTCGATTCGGTGGCCCGCGCTGTGCGGCCGGGGCTGAAGGTGGAGATCATCGCTTATGGGCAGGTGCTGGAGCCGCCGCTGGTTCGGTTAAATGACGATATTCTGGTGGATGTATGCCCGATCAATCAGAGCTTTGAGCGACCCGTCTACGATAGCTCTGTTAGGCCCAATGCGCCCTATTTCTCGGCGATGCAACACTGGCAGCAAAGATTCAGAGGGGATCTCGGCGTATACTCCTATTACCGCAAATATGCGTGGCGGTCGCTGCCGGTGATGCTGCCGCACTATATGCAGCAGGAGCTGCGGTGGTATCGTGACAACGGCTGGCGCGGCATTTCGACCTATGCCGAGCCGGGAGACTGGTATACCTATGGATTGAATCACTATGTGCTGGCGGGCCTGGCCTGGGATCCGGGTGCGAACGTGGATTCCTTAATTGGCGAGTATTTGAGAACGCAGTATGCAGGAGACACCGGCGCAGCGGCGGAGACATACCGCGTTTTGGAAGATATCGGGCGCAGCTATTGCAGCATCCCCTATACGCAGCTAAAATCAGCTGCTTCCCTCGATTCCGCACTGGGGGTGCTCAGGAAATGCCGCGCTCGGCTCGCGACGGCAAATATGCGGCGGCTCGGCTTTATAGTTGACTATGCGATCGCGGACCTGGAAATACTGGCGCTGCGGACGGCAGGTCAGCCGGTAGAGGAAAGGATTCGAAGGCTGGTCGAATTGCTGGAGGCGCACGAAGGCGAAGGACTGTTCGTGCTGCATGGCAAAGAGAATTGTCGGATATTTTTAAACCACTACAATAGTCTGAAATGAAAAAATTATTGAAGGTCGTTTTGATGGTGGCCGTTACTCTTCCCGCCGTGGCGCAGAAGACTAAAGCCCATTTGGGTGAGACGGTGACGATCCCCGAGTCAGTGCTGCGGGACAAGATCAAGGGCGGATGGGCCGGTCAAACGATCGGCGTGACCTTTGGCGGTCCTTACGAGTTCCGGTACAACGGCACCTTTATACAGGATTATCAACCCCTGTACTATAGCGAGGGGTATATCCGCAAGACGATGCTCGAGACGCCGGGGCTCTACGACGACCTGTACATGGACATGACCTTTGTCGACGTCTTCGAGCGCATGGGATTGGATGCGCCGGTCGAGAGCTTGGCCACGGCTTTTGCACACGC
>JAFDYE010000922.1 GCA_018267585.1 Bacteroidota bacterium | reverse complement strand
TATCGTATTTGAGGGTATTCATCTTGAGGTTGGCCAGCGGGAGGATATTGTTGTTGAAGTAGAAGGCGACAGCTGTCAGGACCAGGCTTACGGCGAAGAGGGGGCGCAGGAATCGCAGCAGCGAAATGCCGGCCGACTTGATCGCGACGAGCTCGAAGGTCTCGCCCAGGTTCCCCAGGGTCATGATCGAGGAAAGGAGTACCGCCAGGGGCATGGCTAGGGGGACGACGGTTGCCGCGACATAAACCAGCAGCTGGAGGACGATGAAGGTGCTGAGGCCCTTGCCGACGACGTCGTCGATGTACAGCCACATGAACTGGAGCACCAGCACGAAGAGGGTGATGAAGAAGGTCGCGATAAAGGGACCGATAAAGGCCTTTACGATCAGGATGTCCAGCTTTTTGAAAAGGCGGCTAAGCACAGGGGATGACTTATCTTTAGTTTTTAAAAATGGGCCGCTGAACCGTGACGGGTCACAGACCCGTCGGCCGAAGGCCCATCATTAGCCATTTTGGACCAAATGGCTATTTTTATCTTTGGCCATTTGGTGCAAATAACAATGAAAGACGCAAATCTACAACTTTCGCCAGAGGAAATGCGGCTGGTTATGCAGCCGGACTGGATTTTAACGAAGAATTCCATCATCAGGAAGGTCGTGGGGCTTTTTGCAGCGCTCAGCGAGGAATACCGGGAGGTGATGCAGTCACCGATATCCCCTAAGATCTCCAAAGGGGAGAATTACCAGGGGCTGCCCTATGTCATGCTGGACTATCCGAGGCTGTTCGGCAGGGAAGATGTGCTGGCGATACGGACGTTCTTCTGGTGGGGACATGCTTTTAGCGTGACGCTTCATTTGAAGGGGGAGTACCTGTCGCGTTATCTGCCGTTGTTGAGAGACGGATGGGTGACGCTGGCGGAGGCGGGGTTTTGCATAGGGATCTCCGACGACGAATGGAGGCATGAGCACGTGGAGGAGAACTACCGGCCAATAGTAAGCGCGGAAGAGTTTGGGGGCGGGTTGCGCGGGGAGGAACGCGCGGAGGCAGAGGGGAGCGGGTTGCCCTTTCTCAAACTCTCGGCCGCATGCGGGCTCGATCGCTGGGACGAAGCACAGACGATACTGGGAGGATTATTTCGGGTGTTGGTGGACGTATTGGGAGAAGGTTCAGAGGGGGCGCCGGATGTGGCGGCGGACAGCCGGGGACGTTAGTTGCCCAGCCGGTGAAAGAGGTCCTTCACCTGGTATGACCACAGCTGGCTTTGATCTTTCACCTCGCCTTTGCCGGCAAAGTCTTTTATGACCAGGATGGTTTGGTTCGTCACTTCGGACTTCTCGATACGGAACTCGAAGAATTCTTCGGCCGGAGCGTCCATCCAGTGAAAACGGATGAATTTATCTAGTTCACTTTCAGTGACTTCTGCCTTATCGGTCGTGCCATTCCATGAAAAACTGAACACGTTGTCCCGCTCGTCGACTCTATCTGCAAACCATTCCTGCAATCCAGCAGGGGTACTTAAGAACTCGTACAGGATCGAAGGTGAACATCTAACCGGATACTCTAACGTAAATATTTGTTTCTTACTCATCTATTGCGATTGTGTCGTTTGGACCAAGCTACCCCACAACTAACCAGATCATGCTGCGCGGTAATACCTCCAGGCCGGCGGTAAATGGCCGTGAAATTTGCCAAAATGTTTAGGCCGGCTGGATGCAATGATAGAAAAAAATTTTAACCATCAAAATTTTTTTTCACCCATATTTCATTATGGCAAATGGGTAGATTTTAATTAAATTTTAACGACTGGGTGCTGATTTTCAATTGAATATCAAAAAAATTGGCAAACAGACCGAAAATGGCTAAATTGGTGGTTACATCTACAGGAGAATCAGTTGACGATTAATTAATGCACGAAAAGACTGTTTTATTCGTTTTTAGCTGAGCTAAGTTGAAACCGGACGTAATCCGGGATACAGACTAAAATTTAACCAATCCATTTAAAAAAGCCTTAAGAACTCTAAAAACCCTTTAAAGACCTCTGCCTATGAGCATGCGTCAACTGAAGATCACGAAGAGTATAACTAATCGTGAATCTCAGAGCCTGGAGAAGTACCTGCAGGAAATAGGAAAAGTCGAGTTGAT
>JAFDYE010000921.1 GCA_018267585.1 Bacteroidota bacterium | reverse complement strand
GGTACCGTCATTTGCCGCGCCGGACGCAGGCTTGCATAGAAATGTAAAGGTAATATTCTTGTGCTCAAACATAACAACCTATCCCACTGATTGTTATAAATTTTAATTTGGCATTTCTCAAACCCCCTTTCGTCCCCGTCCCGTCAATGCCGGTCCCGTTTCACATCCACATAAAGCCTTTTTCTACTCCCCGCATTTTTAAGGGATAATTTATTGGAAAACCTGACGTTTACTTCTTAATTTTATAGCTGACTTCGCAAGAGTATGAAAAAATTAGCAATTGTTATCAGCCTTTTCTCCACCGTGCTCGCCGCTCGCGCACAGACCACGAGCTCCGTGGGGACCGCCGTACCCGGACCGGCTGATGTCCTCCTGGTAAAGGAGAACACCCACAGTTTCGGTAAGATCCCACAGGGAAGACCCGCCGTCTATACCTTCGAGATCGTCAATACCGGCGCCACCGCCCTCCGTCTGGACAACGTACAGGCCTCCTGCGGCTGTACCACCCCCGACTGGAGCCGCGACGCCATCGAACCGGGAGCCACGGCGAAGATCAAGGTCGGCTACAACGCTTACGCCGAAGGCCCGTTCAGCAAGAACGTTACGATCGTCTATAATACCAATCAGACAAAGACGCTCACCATTACAGGGGAAGTCTACAAGTCGCCCGCAAGCTCTGCACCGGAGAACGCATCGGTACAATTATTAAAACAAATAAACTGATAAAAATGAAGAAACTATTCCTGTTTGCAAGTGCCCTCGTCCTGTCTGCCGGCCTTTTCGCCCAGACAAAAAAAGCCGAAGACGTCATCAAATTCAAAGAGACCTCCTACGACTTCGGAAAGATCAAACAGGGCAGTCCCGTAACACACGACTTTGATTTCACCAATATCAGCACCTCACCCGTTATCATCGAATCCGCTGTTCCTTCCTGCGGCTGCACCACTCCGGTTAAACCAGAAGGCGCCATCGGCAAAGGCAAGGAAGACAAGATAAAGGCAGGCTTCAACGCGGCCAGCGTCGGTCCCTTCAACAAGACCATTACCATAAAAGTAGCAGGCGTCGACATGCCGACCCAGCTGCGCATCACAGGCGAAGTCCTGACCGCCGAGGCCTACGCGCAATATATCGCTGCCAAGGGCAAGTCTGCGGGTCGCTGATAAAAGTTATCTCCTTATAACAAAAGCCTCCCGGCAACCGGGAGGCTTTTTTATTGATCCCGTCCCCCGATTTTTAGGATATGTCCCTCCCCCTCCCGATTATCTGTCCCCCACACACCCGTTTATTAAAAGAGAGAATGTATTTTTACGCCATGTTAACCATCAGCCAACGCGGACAACAAATGCCGGCATCGCCGATCCGGAAACTCGTACCCTTCGCCGAGACCGCCAAAAAGAAAGGCATCAAGGTCTATCACCTCAATATCGGCCAGCCCGACATCGAAACCCCCAAAATGGCCCTCGACGCCGTCCGGCATTTCGATTTCAAAGTCCTGGAATACAGCCATAGCGCAGGCAACGAAAGCTACCGCCGCAAGCTCGCCACCTATTATACCAACCTGGGCATCGACGTCGACTACCAACAGATCATCGTCACCACCGGCGGCTCGGAAGCCATCCTCTTTGGTTTTATGAGCTGCCTCGACCAGGGTGACGAAGTCATCATTCCCGAACCCTTCTACGCCAACTACAACGGATTCGCCACCGCAGCCGGCGTCGTCGTAAGACCGCTGACCTCTTATATAGAGAGCGGCTTCGCCCTGCCCCCCGTCTCCGAATTCGAAAAGTTGATAACACCCCGCACCCGCGCCATCGTCATCTGCAATCCCAACAATCCCACCGGCTACCTCTATAGCCGCGAAGAAATGGACACCCTCAGGGACCTGGTCATCAAACACGACCTCTACCTCTTCTCCGATGAGGCCTACCGCGACTTCTGCTACTCCGGCGAGCACATCAGCGCCATGCACCTCAAAGGCGCGGAACAGAACGTCCTCATGATGGACACCATTTCCAAAAGATACAGCGCCTGCGGCGGCCGCATCGGCGCCCTCGTCACCCGCAACCAGGCCGTTCTCGACACCGTGATGAAATTCGCCCAGGCCCGCCTGAGCCCGCCGTCCTTCGCCCAGATCCTCGGCGAAGCCGCCACCGAGCTCCCCCCGGACTACTTCGACGCAACCCGCGCCGAATACCTCCACCGCCGCGACACCCTCGTCACCCGGCTCAACAAAATGCCCGGCGTCTTCTGCCCCAATCCCGGCGGCGCCTTCTACGCCATAGCCAGCCTGCCCGTCGACGACACCGACGTCTTCTGTCAGTGGCTCCTCGAATCCTTCTCCTATAAGAACCAGACCGTCATGCTCGCCCCCGCCGGCGGCTTCTACGGCACCCCCGGCCTCGGAAAAAAAGAGGTCCGCCTCGCCTACGTCCTCAACTCCGGCGACCTCAACAAGGCCATGGACTGCCTCGAACAAGCCCTGCAACAATACCCCGGCAAAACCAAATAACTTTAAGTTCATCCATATTCCCAAAAACGGGCCCCTCCAACGGCCCGTTTTTTATTCCCCTCCCGCCCGGACTCCCTCCCCCTTCCTCCCCCTTCCACCCCCTTCCACCCCATACCTCCCCCTTCGCTCCCTCCCCATTCCTCCCCCGGTCTGCCTCCCTATTCCT
>JAFDYE010000920.1 GCA_018267585.1 Bacteroidota bacterium | reverse complement strand
GATACCCGCAAAAACATAGGGCGTCAGCCGGTGTTCGCTGAGGTCGAACAGGTTGTATTCTGCCAGGACGTTCCATTCGGTGATCTTGGATTCAAAGCTAAGGTTTCGCGCGCGGTTGTTGGTCTTATTGTCCTGGGCGTCGGACGCGGAGACCTTGCCGCAGGTGAAGTTGGTGAGCAAGGAAAAATGGGCGGACAGATCATACTGGAGTCCCAGGCCGAATGAGCCGTTGGCCTCCTTGGTCGAATAGGGACGGTGCTGCATGTCCCCGATATAGTTGGAAAAGCCTCCAAATAAGTTCAGGTTCCACTGGGCTTGGGAAAATAGCGGGAATAAAACCCCTACTAGCAAGAGTTTTTTCATTCTTGGTTGAATTAATTAGAAATGGCTGGTTTGACTGTAGGGCGGATTTAAAGGGATTCTACGGCTGGGGAGAGAAATTGCGTAAGTAGAAGTTTTTACTATAGAAGAGATTTTAAGTGGGTGGTTTAACCAGGTATACGAGGTATTTAACGTCTCCTACTAAAAAAATCATGCCAAAAAAAAGTTAAGGATTTTCCTCCGGATTTCCAAGTTTTTACCGTCCTTTTCCCTTACCTTTGCACCCCACCGGAAAGAGGATCATGGACTTATGTCCCACCCTCCTTCCCACCGGACAGAGTTTCGGGACGTAGCGCAGCCCGGTAGCGCACTTGCATGGGGTGCAAGGGGTCGCTGGTTCGAATCCAGTCGTCCCGACGAACAAGAAGCCCGCAGCGATAGCTGCGGGTTTTATTTTTCCGGAAGCAGCGCGAACTTTACAGATCAAAATGTATCGCTTTTTGACTGGATTCGAGATGGATTCGAACGTGCCGCCTGACAGAAGTGTAGAGTGGAATCAATCTATTTTGGAAACAGTCAAAAAAAATTGTCATGAAGACTACAAGGAGGAGGCATTGATATATGGGCGCCCCAAATCCGTCTAAATACAATCGCTTTTCAAGTCATTTTGGTTCGAATATAGTCCGGTAAACGCGGTTCTGACACAGCAGTCTAAAACAAATAAAGCGTGTCACAAAATGGAACCATTTAATCCGAATCGGCAACACAGAGAACGAATAAAAACGAATAATTTTAGATATAAAATTTCCTTGTCCCCTCGGAATTAACGGAAAAAACAGGCGTTCCAGAAGGCGAAATGGGACACACCATTCAATTCAAAGAAGGCCTCATTTCCTTATCTCCTGTCTCAATAAGTCCAATGCCCGATAGACTTCTTCATATTTCATCGATAGATGAGTTTCCAGAATTTGACCGACAAGTAAACTTTCTTCTCCCCTTCCAACTTCCTCATCAATAATCTTCGCCAACCCGTTTAAGAGTTCGTCATTCTCAGACAATATCGTTCGAACATCCCGTCCCAAAACAACGGCTCCGGCGGAGAAAGTAGTGAAATCATCAGCCTCAAAAATATCCGGATGCCCTTCGACAATCCTTGTAAAATTGATTTCAAAATATTCATTAATAAGCAAGGCCAAATCTTCGGCATCCTTATTTGTCTCTCTGTACCTGTCCTGCCAGGCTACCAATTTCAAAATAAATATCCCTGGCAAGGAAGCCACGCCAATCGTGAATTCGTTGTCGACGGTTACAAACAAGGCTTTTTTTGCCATTTCTATAAAGCCGGCGACCGACATAACAGGCGTTTGGTCGGGAGGCCAGTGTATAGTCCTGTCGGCCCGCGCTATTTCCCCAAAAGGTATGATATCTAATATGAGATGATTCTTATAATGAAACCGTTGCTTTTGTCTGGAAGACTTTGTGAATTCCGGCAAATTGGACAACGCCGCATTAACCTCCTCGAAGGTATCCCAATCGCGGATCATTATCGCTATATCCAGGTCATCGGTCTTCCGCCGCGCCCTTTTATTATTAATCATGCCCATGACGATGTCCCTGGCTACTGCCCCTACAATGTAAAAGTCTATCTCCCGACTTTGGAAAAAGGCTGCCAGTATCCTCAAGAGCTCCGGCATGTCCGGATCGTCAAACTGTGCCGATGATATTTGATAATTCATTCTCCAGAATCAGTTTTGCAGTATCTACGTTTCTCCCTATCCGACTACCCATTAGGTCTGCGTAAATTAACAATGGTGGAACTATATTTTTACCGCCGTATTTGTCATTGTCATTCCAAAACATTTCAAGCACGTCAATGTCTCCCTTATCGTCTGGTACCGCTTTCAGATCCCGCACCAGCCCCTGCCATGATCCATTTGTATAAACAATAAATTTCTCAGGCGTAAGATAGTTGGTCAATAAAGAGGCAGCAGGCTCTCCACCCCAGAGCACAACTCCGTCAGCAGCCTGAATGTGCAGTTTATTCCAATTACGATATTGATCGCTGCTTATAAACCTCATCCTCTTTAAGATCAGCCGGGGTCTCAGCGCATCGTGATAGGCGGCTACCCACCGGTCCAGAAGTAAGGGCGTATTTCTCAATTTTCTGCCCTTTCCCGTCTCAAGAATAAAACCGAGGTCCATCAGTTCCTGCATAACGCCACCCACAGAACCCAAGGACACATTCGCAATTTCTGCCAGTTTCCGGTAAGGCAAACTTAAATTGGAAGAGTCATTCAATATCTGGAATATAAGCTTAACCCCAGTTTCCTGAAACGCCCTGGATTGATTGACCTTGGGAAGCCGCTCCTTTTTTTTCCCCTCGATGATGATCGCCAAATGCTTATGCCTGATATGGCAATTACCTGCGATATCCAGGTAGTTGATTCCGGCATCTGCGTACTCCTTTGCAATATCGGATGGTATATAACCGGAAATGACGAGTTGAGGATACCGCGGTTTGGCTGCATCCGATGACAACCGGGAATAAGCCGATACCTTATTGCCATTAGAAATGGCAGAGTTGACCGTCGCGTGGAAACGGCAATTGTCTATGTTAATGAAAAAATCTGCCTCGGAATCCCCCTTTTCCATTTCAATTGTAAGCCCCGAGTGACTTTTAAGCTTTTCGATGGCTTGATCTGCTATTTTAATTGGCCTGATCATTTTTTGTTCGAAATTTCAATATGTTCATTTTAAATGAACATGCAAATATAATGAACAAAAGTCAATTATCCAACTTCATCCCAACACCCTTAATTTTTGAATTACTATGTTTTAAATTGATTAACAACCTATTACATTAATCAAAACAAAGCCTGATGTTCGAAGCACTGCCTTTTGAATAATCAGAGGTATCATCTCACCTTGGATAAATTTAAATTCCGCGTGTGATTCAGAGCGAATCTCATTTTTTGCATTGCCTTAAAAAATATCTTTACTGAATGACCTCTAAGTACGAACTTGAGAAAACTATTTGGACGGAAGTTGACTTTGATATAATGGGTTGGCACGACTCGCCAGTATAGGGGATGGCTTTATTCAGTGATTCAACAACATTTTCCACCGAGCTGGTTTTCGACCTGGATTATATATTTCAAGGGATCAATCCCGTTCTTCCCGAGCACCATTTTTCCTTTTGGATTGCACCATCTACATTGGTGTTCAAAAAAATTGCCGATCTGACTATACAAATGGACCCTAGGCCGCCTAATACCTTTGATTTTGAAATATTGGACATTCACCGATTGGAAGCATTTCACCCGGCAAACAGAGAGCCCTGTTGGAAATCGCAAATCGAGCTAGGTAACGGAAATATATACTTCACTTCCACGGGGTATGAGCAAATCATTAAAAAGGCGCCCTCGCTAACCAGGCACCAAGCCTTTCCTTGCCTTTACCGCCGGGGTAGTCCTGAATGTGATCCTCGGCTATATTCTGTCCGTAGTCGTTTTTGGTCATTACTGGGCTTCAGTAGTAACACATTGAGCTATGAACATCCTGCAATCGATCCGCTTGAGTCACGCCGGCCCGGCCTGCCGGGACTGCATCCATTTTCAGAATGATCCGGCACTGATCGAAGAAAGCTATAAAGGACTTACCGCAATGAGTTCGGGCTACGCCTCTGTACGGGATGGAGACGGCTTTTGTAATTATTATCAGCTGTATCTATCGGGAAGGGACCATTGCGATCAAATAACACCGCGATCCGGGAACCAATGACAGGAAGAAAGAGTTCGTGTTTTTTATGGCGTCCTTCAACAATCAATTTGCAAGTCGTTGGATAAGATCGTACAGGTAACAGCCCGCACAAATCCCCGCCAGCGATTCAAGGCCGGCAAAAACCACCAGCACGAAAGCCAGTCCCAGAGCTACCGGGCTGCCTGCCAGAGCAAACGCCAGCATTAGCACCGATACCACCAGACCGATCCGGGCGGCAAAGCGCTTGGCAGGCAGGTAAACCGGCCTGCCTGTTCGGTTCAGCAAGCCCGCCATCCCCGCCGACAACCGGAAAAGCGGACTCCATCTTCCGAGATTGAACGAGCGGAGCGCGAAGTCCGCAACCAGTAGCGCCGGAATAACGCTGTAACCCAACAACAAATACCCTATGGACAGTAGCAGGACCCATAATGCCGTCATCCGTATTTTGATCTCATCGGTAGTCATAAGTTCACGCAGGCTGTTTAGCCTCGTTTGGCAAAGGTACGGGAAAATAATATTAGTCGACCTTGTTTATAGGGATATATGGTTGAGTCCAAACACGTCCTTCAATGCCCGCCGAGCAGCATGATACCCGCACATGCCATGCACGCCGCCGCCAGGCGGAGTGGACGAAGAACAGAGATAGAGGCCTCTTGCCGAGGTGCGGTAGGGCGAATAGCGAAGCGCCGGCCGGGTGAACAGCTGACGGATATCGATCGCGCCGCCGTTGATATCACCGCCCAGATAGTTGGGGTTGTAGGATTCCAGTTGTGCAGTAGTCATAGTGTGCCGGGCGAGGATGCGCTCCCGAAAGCCGGGTGCAAAACGTTCCACTCGCTTTTCAATGGCGGTCGTCTGATCGGCAATCGATCCATTGGGGACATGACAATAAGCCCAGGCGGTGTTTTTTCCCATTGGCGCCCGGGTCGCATCAAAAAGACTTTGCTGGGCAAGTAAAACGAACGGTCGTTCCGCGCAGCCCGACAAAAAACTTTTCTCACAACAGTCTACTACTTTAGTGGAGTAACGACAATGGCGCTGATATTACAAACAAAACTTTTCTTTACGAATATTTTACTTAGGCCACTATTTGGTAGATTTATAGCCGCGCAACCATTTTTTCCAGGATGGTAGCGACATTCCGTGTCCATCCACTTCGGCGCCAAAGTCATCGCAGGGGACGCGCCGGGGCGTACGACGCCATCGTGTGCAGAAGCGCCTGTACCATCGCCGGGTTATGAAGGTTATATTTTGCAAAGGACGCCTCGTTCCCGACCTTAATGGTAAACGCATCCTCCCGGGTCGCCAGTTTCTTGAACATATCCTCATCCGTCTGGTCATCGCCCAGGCAAAGCACGAACTCATAATTGTCCCGGCCCAGAATGTGCCCTACCGCCGCGCCTTTGTTGATTCCCCTCATTCGCACTTCGATCACTTTATGCCCATTCAGGACATTCAACGACATTTGACCCGCAGGCCGCATCAGATCGTCGTATAGCTCTCTCGCCCGTACCGCCCCGTCCACCAGGTCCGCATTCCTGTAGTGCCAGGCAATAGAGAAATCCTTCCTCTCGATAAATGTATGGGGACACTTTTCTACGTACTCCTGCATGATCTTCTCCATCTTGGATCTCCAATCCCCCGAAGGGGCAATGGTCGATGTTTCCCAGTCGCCGTCCCGATGCCGCACCTTCGCGCCATGCTCCGCGATCAGACCCACCGGGATTCCGTCAAACCATTTCTCCAACGTTTGACTATCGCGCCCGCTGACGATATACAGCTCGTTCAGGAAATTTTCTCCAAGCGCCCGAAGAATACCCAACAACACCGCATCGGGCGCCGCGGCGCCCGGAAACCGCGCAAACGGCACAAGCGTCCCATCGTAATCCAGCAACAACAATCTTTTGCCGGCCTTCGAATAGCTGTCCAGCAACTCCACTTTCGTCACCTTATCCAGGAACTTGATCTCGAATTCCAGCTGGGCATCCTTCACCACCGCCAATTCCCGGAAGAAATCGGCTGCCCATGTATACACATTATACGTTCTTATCCTGTCCTGCATCTCGGTCAGTCGTTCGCGCTGCGCCTCCGGAGACATTTCCAGGCCAGCCTTTATCGCCGCCGCCATTTCCGCTGCATCATTCGGGTTCACCAGCAGGGCCTCGGTCAACTCCCGTGCAGCCCCCGCCACTTCGCTTAAAACCAGCACCCCGCGGCCGTCCTTGCGGCTCGCCACGAATTCCTTCGACACCAGGTTCATGCCGTCCCGGAGAGGCGTAATCAGCGCCAGGTCACAAGTGGTATAGAGCGCAACCAATTCGTCGAAGGACAGATGTCCATACTTGTAAATGATAGGCTGCCAGACCACATCGCCCCGGCTGCTGTTGATATTTCCGACCGACTCGTCGATGATCTTCTTCCGTTCCGCATACTTGATGATCACGTCCCGCGACGGAACGATCACCAGCACAAAGATCACATTGCCCCGGTACTCCGGATAAGAGGAAATGAACGCTTCGTACCCCTTCAGCCTGTTGGCCACCCCCTTCGTATAATCCAGCCGGTCTACCGAAAAGATCATCTTCTTTGTCCCCTTCAATTCGAGATACCGTCGCCGCATCTCGTCTACCGATGGATGGTCAAATGCATGGTGGAACTTTTCGAAATCGATGCTGATCGGGAAAGCATCCGTCTTGACCCGCCGGTTCTCCCACCACATATGCTGCCCGTCGTGTTCCACCTGCAGCACCTCCTCCACCGATGCGAGAAAATGTAAGGCGTAGTCGATCGTATGAAATCCTACCAGGTCGGCCCCCAGCATCCCCGACAGGATCGTCCGTTGCCAGTTCTTCGGGATCAGCCGGAACAGCTCATACGACGGAAAAGGAATGTGCAGGAAGAATCCGATAGTCAAGCCCGGAAGATGGTCTCGCAGAAGCCCTGCCAGCGGCAGCAGGTGATAGTCCTGGATCCACACTATGTCATCTTTTCGCAGCTTTGCCGCCAGTTGCTCCGCAAAGATGCCGTTCACCTCCAGCCACGCGTCAAAATAGGACGTATTATAGTCCACAAAAGAGGGAAAATAGTGGAATAACGGCCAAAGTACCGAATTGGAAAAGCCATTATAATACAATTCATATTTTTTCCAATTCACAAACACAGGCAGATAACTGTACGGCGCCGACGCTATACCTCCCGTCGCAACGCTCCATATCTTTTCCGTACATCCGGGCACGCCCGCCCAAAACGTTTCAGAGAACGACTCGCTTCCACCTTTTTCCAGGTAGCCCGTGATAGCCGATACCAGTCCGCCCGATGATGGGCGGCTCGTAACGCCATTCTCCGTCTGCTCAATGGTAATAGGAAGCCTGTTAGAAACGATGAATAATCTTTTCTTCTGCATAGGTCGGTGAGTTAGAGTAGCGCAAAGGTAAACAATTACGCGCTAACCTTCCCATCCCCTACTCCTCCGCATCCTTTTGCCGGCGAACTATGAACGGTGGTGCCTCATAATCTTTCGGCAGATAATCCCCCGGGATCGTCGTCGCATTCCCGTCCCGCATCGACTGATAGTGAGGACTCATAATTTCGATGCCTGCCTCATTGCAGGCATCCTGGATATGCTGATGCAACTGTGAATAGATCGTCGCCTGCCGGTTCGGCTCCTTGCTGTATACATTTAGCTGGTAGGATACATAAAAATCATCCAGGCCCGTCTGCAGCACGAAAGGCTCCGGTGACTTTTCCACTCTATCCGTCCGCCCCGCCGCCTCCAGGAGCGCCGCGTGGATCTTCTTCCAGGGCGTGTCATAGCCGATCGTCACCGTCGTATGCAGGATCAGCCCGGCGTCCTCCGGCCGTATATTGGCCGAAAAGTTCACGCTGCTCGCCGACAGGACCATCGAATTCGGGACCGTCACGTCCTCGTTCTTTATCGTCCGGATCCTCGTCACCAGCATATTCTTTTCGAGCACATCCCCCGTGACCTCCCCGATCTGTACCCGGTCGCCCACTTTAAAGGGCCGCATATAAGTGATCACCAGGCCCGCCACGATATTGTTGATCGCCGATGAAGACCCCAACGAGATCAACACGCCCAGGAATACCGACACCCCCTTGAAGGCAGGGGACGCCGAACCCGGCAGATAGGGGAAGATCAATACCACCATAAAGGCGTACAACAAAAATTTCACGATATTGAAAGTGGGCTGCGCCCAGTCCCGGTGAAAACCCGAGATCACCAACGTCCCTTTGCCGATCTCGCCCGCGAGGTATTTGACTCCTTTGACGACAAACCGGAAAATGAACCAGATCACGATGATCGTAAAAAGATCCGGTAGAAAATGAACAAAGCCATGCAGAGCCTTCCGCGCCGGGGTCAGGATCCAGCTGAGCAACGTATCCGTCCACTTTTCCGTCGCCGTGAACAACCCCGAGATCAACAGCAATGCGATATAACCTGCCAGCAGCACCAAGACGAACCGCAGCGCCGAGCATGCCTGCAATACCAGCTGCTCCAGCTTTAGCGGCGTGATCAGCTGATACTTCCGAAACCTGAGACCATGGGCGAATTTTTCCCGGTTGCGCCTGACGTAATATGTGGTGCGCCGGAAGAGCCATCTCAACCCCGCGACAAAAATCGCCAGCCCCATCAACACCACGGCCATCCAGGCAATGCGGCGCACCCAATTGTTCCAGCTGTTCGCTTTCTTCTCTTTCAGCACTTCCGCGCCTATCCTGGCCCGGTAATCGGCCGCCAACGAATCCACCGAAGTATCGAACCAAAGTGCGTCCAATTTCGACACGCTCATAACGATCAGGTCGCTGCGATAAGCAATATCGAATCCGTCTTCGGTTGGCAGCAGCCGCAACGAATCCGGCGAAAACGCGTAATCCTTGTACAGCCGCGTCACCCGTCGCGACACGGCCTCCGCGCGTTCTTCCGCGCCAAAGGACCCCATCTTCGTATAAAGCCGGAATATCGTGTCCTCGTTGAGCACCACCGGAAAGCCCGGCGTATTTTTCTTTAACTCTGCAATTCGTCGCAGCTGATCCGCCCGGCGCGAGGAATCCTCCGCCAGCAACCGGCTCAACTGTCCTTGCAACTCTCTCGTCCGCTCCTGGTTGCCGGATGACCTCTTCATCTCCGTTTGCAGTTGCGCCCGCAATGCAGAATCGACCTCGGCTCGCTTCTGCTGCTCCAGCAGCAGTTTTTCCGCCGTATGCGCCGTGTCGTGCCGGACCGTATCCACCCCCGCGGTATCCCGCTGTCGTCGGGGCTGGGCCAGCACTCCCACCTGGACGACCATCCATCCACAAAACCAAATGATCCGATATGCCTTCATACAAAAGCGATTCAGTGAATCACTAATTTATACTAAAACCATCTAATTTCTGCGGTAAATTTTTGCGGTCATCCGCACGGGAATCAGTATACTTGACAAATGAATACCCAGGAGATCATCACGCTTACCATCGTGCTGTCGGCACTATTTGCTTACGTCAATAACCGCCTGTTGAAATGGCCCCCCGCCATCGGTATGGCCGGTCTCTCCCTGGTGTTCTCCATCCTGCTGATTGCCGTAGGGCATTTCCGCTTCGTGATGTCCAAGAAAGTTATACAGCTGGCCACTTCCGTCGACTTCCAGGACCTGTTGATGAATTTTATGCTCAGCTTCCTGCTGTTTGCCGGCGCCATTCACATCGATGCCGCCTCCTTGCGCAAAGAACGCTGGCCCGTGCTGATCCTGGCAACGGTCGCCACCGTTCTCTCCACTTTTGCCGTCGGTATCCTTACCTGGTGGCTTTTCGGCCTGTTCGGCCTGCCCATACCGTTGATCCATTGTCTGCTTTTCGGCGCCCTCATCTCCCCGACCGATCCTATAGCCGTACTGAGCATTTTGAAGGAGGCTAGAATACCTGGCTCGCTCGAACTCAAGATCACGGGCGAATCCCTGTTCAACGACGGAGTCGCCGTCGTCATTTTTATCAGCATTTACCAAATGGCCAGTCCCGGCGCCAATATTTCCGCCATCACCATAACCGGCCTTTTCCTGCAGGAAGCCCTTGGCGGAGTCCTGTTCGGCGCCGCGCTTGGCTATGCCGGTTTCCATGCTCTCCGGCATATCGATGACTATAAAGTCGAGGTCCTCATCACGCTCGCCATCGTCATGGGCGGCTACTACCTGGCCGGTCATCTGCACGTCTCCGGCCCGCTGGCCATGGTCGTGGCGGGTATTATCACCGGCAACAAAACCAAGAATGAAGCCTTTTCTGAACGTACAAAAGATTACCTGGGGAAATTCTGGGAGCTCATCGATGAGATCCTCAACGCCGTTCTGTTCCTTTTCATCGGCCTCGAAATGCTTATTATCCGCGTCGATGCCCCCGTCCTTCTCATCGGCGCAGCCTGTATCGCCGTCTGCCTCCTGTCACGCTGGCTCTCCGTAAGTCTTCCGATCCTGCTGATGCGCCGCCGCCTCCACTTCGAAAAGAATGCCATTTCAATCCTCACGTGGGGCGGCCTCCGCGGCGGCATTTCCATCGCAATGGCCCTCTCGCTCAGCGAGGAAATGCACCGCAACGAATTCGTATCGATCACCTATGTCATCGTCCTCTTTTCCATCCTCGTGCAGGGTCTTACCATCGGCAGGGTCGCCCGGCGGCTACTGCGCTGACCACCCGGAAGAGACGCATTATTACCCGTATTTCCTCCACAATTTTATTTCTTTTGGTCGCGGTATGCTTATTGCACAAGTGGCCTTATGCAGCAGTACAAAAAGGCGGAATTAATGGGAATAATTGGCGTATTGCTGCTGACGGCTGCATTTTGCGGATATCATGTCCATCGGCTTTCCGCAGAACAGAAGGCCATCAAACAAGACTATAGCATCGTCAACAGCATCGGTTTCGGCATCCTGTCGATCAACAAATGGCGCAACCTTATGGTTGCCGCTGTCAGCCACCGGGTAGAGAATTTCCAGTTGACCAGGGCCCAGCAGGATACGCTGCAAAAAGAAGTCGACAATATACTCAACTCCCTGATCGACAAGGCAGACAGTATCATTAACGGTCCCCAGAGATCCATCGGCGGCAAGCTGCGAAAACTGGCTTTTCGTGCGTTCGTCAACGAAAAGGAATTGCACCGGCAGGTTCCGGCCTTTTCCCACAAGATCATGGCACAGCTGCTCAAGCCCCGCAGCAAAGAAAGGCTGGCCTATCTTGCCAAAAGCAAATTAGAAGATCTCGGTGAAGATACTTATGACAGCTCCAGGAATGCCGAACGAGCGAGGCTGGACTCGATCTTTCATAAATACAATGTCGACAACGAGACGCAGTTCGATAAAATAACCGGCGACACTTTGATCACCATCAGGAAAAACATGTACGCCTACGCCTTCGGAATGCTCGGATCCGTAGTCCTGGTAGCGCTGCTTTGGTATTTTGTCCGGCATACTCCCGCACTTTTTGTACCCCTGTATATCCTCTCCATAATAATGGCCATGATCCTTCTGTTGGTAGGCCTTACCTCTACCATGATCGAGATAGACGCCCGCATCAATAGATTGGACTTCCAGCTAATCGGAGAAGCCATCTCCTTTAAAGACCAGGTGATCTTCTTCCAAAGCAAAAGCATCGTCGATGTGGTCAGGCTGCTGGTTCGCACGGGCCGGTACGATTCGATCCTCGTCGGCATACTCATCCTCTGCTTCAGCATCTTTTTCCCGGTTGTCAAACTACTATCTACCGGTATTTACCTGCTGGGTCGCCAGTCCTGGGCCAGAAGCAAACCGGTCACTTATTTTGCTTTCCATTCCGGCAAATGGAGCATGGCCGACGTGATGGTCGTAGCCATCTTTATGGCCTATATCGGTTTTAATGGCATCCTCGATGACCAGATGGGCGATCTGAATTTCCATTCCGGCAGTTTTACAAGCATTGCAACCAATCATACGGCGCTACAGCCCGGCTACCTGGTATTCGTCGGCTATGTGCTTTATGGGCTCGTCCTGTCCCAAATTCTCAAATGGATTACCGGCGATCAACGCTGAAGCGTCCAGTCTTCGTCGTAAATATCCCTTTGCTGGACTATGGTCAGCAACCAAGCCATGTACATCTTTTTCTAACCGTTTTCTAATGTCGAACAACGCATAGGTAAAATGGCGCCTTGTCAGCCGTCCCATTTACGCTATCTTTGTAAGGATCGCTTCGGAATAATACTTCGCATTCAACCGGCATCGCATGGGGATATTTCCAAAATTTCGTATTTACGGGAAGAGGGCTTTCGATCGCATCAGGAATGAAAAAGTAAAACAAAACCTGCTCCAGGCAGTACCTTTTTGGGTGGCTTCGGCCTTGTCCGGCCTCACCGCAGTATTATACGCCAAACTTTTTGTGCTCGCTGAAAAAGGCACAACTTATATTTTGCAAACCCATGCCTGGCTGCTTTTCATCATGAGTCCGTTGTGCTTTGTCTTTGCCTGGTGGATCGTAACCCGATGGGCACCGTATTCCCGGGGGAGCGGTATCCCCCAGATCATGGCCGCCCTGGAGCTGGCTACTCCCAAATTCAACATTAAGGTCAAGAAGCTTCTCAACCTCCGCATAATAGTCGTAAAGTTCGCCTCCAGCCTCATCATGGCTCTTGGAGGGGGCATCATCGGCCGGGAAGGACCGACCATCCAGATATCTGCCTGCATTTTCCGGAAGATCAACGAGTGGCTGCCCTCCTGGTGGCCTAAGATCTCGAAAAAGAATATGATCATGACCGGTGCTGCGGCCGGCCTGGCCGCGGCTTTCAACACCCCCCTCGGAGGCATCGTTTTTGCCGTGGAAGAGCTCACACGTACACATATCAGCTCTTTCAAAACTGCACTCTTCACGGCCATCATCGTGGCGGGCCTTACGGCCCAGGCACTTCTGGGCCCATACCTTTACCTGGGTTTTCCCGATGTGGGGCATCTATCCTCCTTTATACTGCCGTGCATTGCACTCGTTGCCCTTGTTGCCGGCCTTGCAGCCAGCCTTATGTCTAGAGGCATTTTGCTCATCTTTCGCTGGAAGGACAAGTTCCGGTTTACCCATCAGCACGTGCTATATGCAGCCGCCTGCGGCGTGGTCGTTATCGCGATGGCTTATTTTATAACTCCGGATGCGCTCGGTTCGGGCAAAGACTTAATGACCAACCTGCTATTTACGAGCGACAAATACCACAGCTGGTACCTGCCCATCCTGCGGATCGTGGGAATGAGCTTCTCTTTTACCAGCGGGGCCGCCGGTGGGATATTTGCCCCCGCTTTGAGCGCCGGCGCAACCGTGGGCGCCACCCTTTCCGACTGGATGCACTTATCTGCTGCCGATACGAATATCCTGATCCTGTCCGGTATGACGGCCTTTCTTACCGGCGTAACCCGCACTCCTTTCACATCGGCTATCCTGGTATTGGAAATGACAGACAGACACAACGTCATCTTTCATTTGATGCTGGCCGGTATGGTGGCCGGACTGGTGTCAATGATCGTGGATAAACATTCGCTTTACGACCACCTCAAATACCGCTATTTGCATGCCGTCCTCGAAGACAAAGAGGTCACCCCCGGCTACCAGGAAGCCGCGGTTGCCCCCAATTAATGATTCATGATGACTTTCGCGGGATACCCCTACTTTCTCGTCACCAGAAAGGCGACGATTGCACCGAGTTCCTCCTTGTTCATCAATCCTCCAAAGGCCGGCATATTCCTTCCGCCATTGACGATCCGTAAATTCAGTTCCTCTGCCGTCAGCCTCCGTCCCACCGCAGAAAGATCAGGCCCTGTCTGTCCTCCATAGCCTTCGACCCTGTGACAATAAAGACATGCCTTTTTGTAAAAAAGCGCCGCGCCCTTGATCACAAGACTGTCGTTCGAACGGATTATCGAAGCCGGCAATGCCCGGGTCTTAAAGCTGGGTGACCAGGGAGAACGCATACCGGTCAGAAAGAGCCCGAATACGAAAACCGTCACGCAGATCGTTCCGAAGACCGCCCAGGGCCGACGTATCGGGCTTCGCTCGCCTTTATTGGACAGGAATGGAACGCAAAGCAGGAGCATCACCGTGATCACCGGTCCGGCCACGATCATATACGATTCGATCCGGGGCGGCATCAGCGCGAACAGCGCAAAGATCGCCAGCATATACCAGTCCGGCTTTGGCGCCGTATGGACCATCGACGGGTCGGGTGGCTGGGTTAACATTGGTGGTCCGATTACCGCGGCCAGCAAAAGGATCACGGATATCGTCAGCGCGCCAAACAACAGGTCCCGCCATGCTGCGTAGGGCCAGAAGGGGACGCCCTTCTTCTCCAGCATGTCTTTATACCACTTCCGGTAGTCTTTTGGGACCACCGGCCGGCCTGCCTTTGGCGGTTCCGATATCCCGTGCCGGAGGACGAGATAGACGTGCAGTCCCACAAAAAGAAAGATAAAGGCGGGAACGATAAACACATGATAGGAAAAAAAACGGCTCAGCGAATGACCGCCGATCGTATCCCCTCCCAACAACAGACGTGCGGCCGGCTTGCCGATCAACGGCATCCTGCCCAGCTGCTCCGCGGCCACGACCGAAGACCAGACACCATTGGAATCCCATCGCAGCAGCTGGCCCGTAAAGCCCATCGCAACCGTAAGAAAGAACAGAAACACGCCGCTGATCCAGGTGACCTCCCGCGGGTATTTATACGCCGCCGTGATATACACCCGGATCATGTGTATGCCGATCAGGACGATCATTCCCGAAGCCCCAAAATAGTGAATGCCGCGAAGCACCCGGCCGAATTTCGCCTGCTCTGTAATGAACTGCAGCGACTGATAGGCATCCGACGAAGAGGGCTGATACATCATCGCCAGCGCGACACCGGTAATGATCTGCAAGGCCAAACAGAACAAAGTAGCGCTCCCGAAGACATAGGCCCATTTGGAGCCGGGGGGAACCGGATGCCTGGCAAGCCGCATCACGGTCTCTCCCAGGCCGGTCCTGTCCTCTAACCAGTACAATATTTTTTTTATGCTGCGCATAAACGTTACGTTTATTCGCCGATCGTCGTGATCGGCAACGGAGACGTCCGTATCTCGATCCTGCCGTTTCGTACCCGCGTCTCATACCGCACCAACGGTTTGGGCGGCGGCCCCGCCGCGACCGTCCCATCCGGGTAATAAGCGCCGCCATG
>JAFDYE010000091.1 GCA_018267585.1 Bacteroidota bacterium | reverse complement strand
GGCCCGTAGCACCGTGTCCAGAGTATAGGTATTGACATGGCACGGCACCCCGTTGAGGATATGGTGGGCCGGCATGATAGCTCCGACATGCGCCTCCTCTACCGCCGCACGGAAAGGAGGGAGATGTATCTCGTGCAGCGCGCGAAGGGATATCTCCACCGCAGCGCCATTGGCCCCGTCGAGGGGCTCGCCGTCAGCGACGAAATGTTTAGCCGTCGCCAGCAGGTGATCCTTGTCAAAGCGATAGGGTCCCCGCCCCTGCAGGCCATTGATAAACGCTACACCCATACGGCTCACCAGGAAAGGATCTTCCCCATAGGCTTCTTCGAACCTTCCCCACCGTGCGTCACGTACCACGCCCAACATGGGCGTATAGCAGTGCTGAATACCCAGGGCCCGCGCCTCCTTCGCGATCACCGTCGCTTCCCTTTCCGCAAGGGCCGTATCCCAGGTGCTGCCCAGGGCGATCGCCGAAGGAAAGGAAGTGGCGCCATCCGCGACGACGCCATGCAGGCATTCGCCCGCCTGTATATGGGGAATATTCAGACGGCTATTGCCATTGGGATAAAAAGAGGCCAGCTGCGCCGCCTTCTCTTCGACCGTCATTACCGCGAGCAGCTCGTCGATCTTCTTCCGGTCGGCAGCACTCACGTTAAAATAGGGCGCCCGTGCCTCCGCAGCGGAACTCCTCGTCCGCCGCGGCCCGGCGGAACCCCTCGTTTGCGCATCCGCTCTGCTTACATAAAAAAAGAAAAAAGTGAAGGACAGCAGCGCTGTCCCCACTTTAAAGGTATGGATAGGCATGGTTACGACTATTTTGTATAACCTGGATTTTGAGCCATCGGCGCCTGCGAATTCAGATCAATGACCGTTTGAGGTATCGGAAGCAGGTTATTGAACGATTGTATCGACGACGCAGAAGCCTTATATCCGTGGTCCTTTGTCCGCTGATAGATCAACCCCAGCCGGCCCAGGGTCAGCATACGGAACTCCTCGCCAAACAATTCACGGGCGCGCTCATCGAGCACATAATCCAGCGTGACATCGCCGGCAGCAACATCCTGCGCCTGCGCCCGCTCACGCACCACATTGATATCGGCCGCCGCCAGCTGTGTCTCCCCCTTATCCAGGTGCGCCTCCGCACGGAGTAAATAGGTCTCCGGCAAACGCATCACGTAAAAATCACGGATATAGCCATTGTCCGGCTGCGCATTGATATGTTTGTCGGTGCCGAACTTCTGCCAGTTCGGATAGACATAGGACATCGTATCCTCACGCAGCGTCAGGAAAGACCTCGGGATCAGATCACCGGGATGATAAGGCGCGGCCGGACTGACCGGCCCGAAATAATAATTGCGCTTGATATTCGTCTCGTTGTTGCGGATATCGCCGGGATCGTTGTTCCAGATATCGTAGTTCACGTAATTGGTGCCGCGTACGAATGCCACGCCGCGGCCGGTGGAATCCACCGCCAGCGCCTTGTAGCCAAACTTCGCCTGTGACCAGTAAGAACACCACATCATCCGCTCGATAAGAGGACGGTTGAAATTGACCGTACCACCGGGGATCACCGGCTCGAACTGCGCAACCCAGATACCCTCGTTGTTGCCCGGTTGCGTGTTCTGGTTGCCCATCACAAAAAGATCCCAGTAGTAATCTTTATTGGCTTCCGTCGCCCGCGCGCCAAACCGGGCCTTTACCAGCGAGTAGTTGCCGTCCGTGCCATCGATCACCCGCGTCGCCGCCGCAATAGCGCCATCATAGTCTTTTAGCGAAATATCGATCTCGGCCAGGAGATGATCCGCAGCAGCCATCACCACCCGGCCGGGACTCGTCGTCGTCTTCGGCAGCCAGGTGCGCGCGAACTCCAGGTCGGCCTTGGCAAATTTCCAGACCTCGTCCCGGGTCGCCCGGGCGTAGTCAAATCGGGGGACGGTCGTAGGCTTATCCACAATGGGAACCCCGCCATATACGTTCGCCAGATTGCGGTAGGCGAACGCCCTGAAAAATCGCGCTTCGCCCACAATCGCATTCTTCTCTGCATCGCTGGCCCAGCTCACGGCCGGGTTATCCGCACCCGCAATGACGGTATTGGCGACCTTCAAAAAAGTGCCGTACTGAAGATTGAACCAGTTGGCCGAATAGGGCTCGACCGTATTCACCAGCGACCAGTTGTTATAGGAGTTGGCGTCATCGCGCGGGTCGAAGCACACATCCGTCCCCAGCCCGAGAATAAAAGCATCCTGCACACCGTCCGCGGAATTGTACATCCTTTGTACTCCCTGGTACATGGACCCCATCAACTCGACGAACTGGGCCTTGTTCAACAGGGCATTACTCGTATTCAGCGCGTCCTTCTGCGTTTCCTTCAAAAAATCGCTATCCTTTTTACAGGCGCCGAGCGCCATCGCCGCCATCGTTGCGATGACCAGTATATTCTTATAAGATCTCATTTTTTCATTTTTTGGGTTAGAATGACAGGTTAGCTCCGATCGTAATGGACTTCATCAGGGGCGGTGACTGGTTGACCGCGCTGTTGGTAGACCCGCCATTGCCGCCTATCTGCGCACCGTTGGCAGGATCGAGACCCGTCCAGCCCGTGAAGGTCAGCAGGTTCTTTCCGCTGATAAAGAATTTCAGGTCACTGATCTTCAGCTTTTCCAGGGCGGCCTTACCCAGGCTATAGCTGAATCCGAGATCCTGTAGCCTCGCAAAAGTCCGCGACTGATAGAACCCATAACCCAGCGGATTGGTGTAGTTGGGACGCGGGATCTTGTTGCTGGGCCTGTCAGGCATCCAGTACTCCTGGTTGATCCAGTTGGCGCTGGTGGGAAGTACCGCACCAGGGTCGAGGCTCCGCAGATTCGTGGACATGAAATAGTGGTTCTTCCCGCCGCCCACAATGGCGTTCACCGCGAAATAAAGGGAGAAGTTCTTATAGGTGAACGTGTTGCTGACATTGAAATTAAAATTCTCCTTCGCATAGCCGATAACCGAACGGTCCAGCGTGGTGATCTTGCCGTCAGGCTTACCATTTGGTCCGCTGATATCCTTGAACTTCACGTCGCCCGGCTTCAGACCGGTGCTCGCCATATAATCGACATCCGTCGTCTGCACAATACCATCGAACGTATAGTCGTAGATCGCGCCAAGGGACTTGCCGATGAAAAGGCTGTTCGCCACATCGTCGTCCTCTTTGCCGTTGTGATCGCCGTCGATACCCGTAAGATGCACGACTTTATTCCTGTTCATCCACCAGCTCACGGAAGTCTGCCAGGTAAACCCCGATGCCGTCTTCACGTTGACCGAGTTCAGGGATATCTCGATACCCTTGTTGTCCACCTGGCCCAGGTTATTCTTTACGGAAGAAAAACCGGAGATGATCGGTATCGACTGCGTCAGCAGCTGATTCTTCGTAGAGCCCTTGTACAGATCGATAGAACCCGTGATCCGGTTGTCCAGCACGGCAAAGTCCGCGCCGAAGTTGAAGGACGTCGTCTGCTCCCAGGAAAGATTGGTATTGCCCAGCTGCCCCGGCACCGTGAAGGGTGTGGACACACTCCCGAATACCGTATACAGATTCGTCGAATTCACCGTGAATTGCGTCGAATACGGCGCGATCGCCTGGTTGCCCGTCCTGCCGTACGAAACCCTCGCCTTCAGATAATTGAGCCATTTGACCTTCTTCATAAAGTCCTCCTCGCTCAGGGCCCAGGCCACCGACGCTCCCGGGAAATTGCCGAATTTATGACCGTCGCTGAACACAGAAGAACCGTCCCTCCGGAAATTGGCGGTAAAATAATAACGTCCGAGATAATTGTAGTTCAACCGGCCGATATACCCCACATTGGCATAGGTCGAATTATTCGTAATACCGGTCCTGGTAACCGCCAGCGGCAGTCCGTTATAGCCGAGCGACGTCGTCCCGATGGCCGAAAAATCACTGCCCGAGAACCGCACCAGGTCGGTAATGCTCTGATCACGCGTGTACCCCGCCATCAGATCGAGATGATGGTCGCCGAAAGAATGTACATAGCTCAGGATATTATCCAGTACATACGAATTGATGATCGAGGTCTGCTTGTAACCGTTCGCCCTGTTCAGGAACTGGGAAGGATTGGCCAGCTCGGCCGCCACCAGCGTATTCACTTCACCGAACTCGTGATGGAAATAAGCGCGCTCTGCCGTGTTCTTGCTATAGGTGACGTTGAGCCGGTAGCTCAGTCCGGGTATCCTGGGAACCTTCACATTGACGAAACCGGTCCCCCGCAGGCTGGAATATTTTTCCAGGTCATCGTCGTAATATCCCGGCTGCGACAAATTGGGGTTGCCCCAATAGGGATTATTCAGCCCGGCCGTACCGGTCGGATAACGCTGAAGTATCTTGTTCGTGCTGTCGGTATACATGTAGGTATAAGGCGGCATGTAGGTCGCCAGGTACATATCGGGCGAGGTGCCGGAATAATCTCTCGAGGAAAAATAACCGTTGACGCCGAACGAAAGCCAGTTGGTGACATTGTTCTCCAGCTTGACCGTAACATTGGGCTTTTTGTAATTGTCGTTCGCCAACACCCCGTTCTGCTTCAACCAGCCGCCGCTAACATAATAGTTCATGTTCTTGCTGCGCCCTGAAATGCTGAGCTGGTAGCTCTGCAGCGGCGCCTCCTGCGTGACAGCGTCGTACCAGTCCATCTGGTGGCCCTCGTTATAAGCCTTCAGCTCCAGCGGGGCCAGGATAGCAGGCAGGCTAAGGTCCTGCTGGCCCGTGATGGACTTCGAATCCTTTCTCCACTGGATATAATCCTGGCCCTTCCGCATATCCGGACGCCTCGTCCAGTATTGTCTGCCATAATAGGTGTTGAAATTGATCTGCGGAGTCTCCGATCTTCCCCTTTTGGTGGTGATCATAACCACCCCATTGGCGGAGCGGCTGCCGTAGATCGCCGCCGAACTCGCATCCTTCAGAATATCGAACGAAGCAATATCGTTCATGTTGATCTCGTTGATGCTGCCGTTGAAGATCACCCCGTCCAGGACGATAAGAGGCGCAGTGCTCGCCGAGATCGAATTCTGTCCGCGGACAACGATGCTGGGGTCGGCGCCCGCACTGGTGCTGGGGCCGACGTTGATGCCGGGCGATCCCTGTATCGCCTCGAGCGCGTTGATATTGGGTATCGTCGACTTGGGCGAATTCTCTATTTTCACGCTGGTGACCGCACCGGTAACGTCCTTCCTCCGCTGCGTGCCATAGCCGACAACCACCATGTCCGACAACTGGCTGGGAACTTCCGACAGCACAATGGTCAGCACGGACTGCTTACCGACGACGATCGTCTGCGGCGAATAGCCGACGCCGCTGAAAGTAAGCCGGTCCCCTTTTTCCACCGTTACATCGAATTCTCCGTTCTTATCCGTACTGGTTCCCCCCTTTCCGCCGGAGACGGTAATGCTGATACCTTCCAGAGGCACTCCCTTCGAGTCAGTGATCTTCCCGTGGATGGGGGTCACCGGCACCGGCGGCAACGGCTGCTCAGCGGTGACGACTGCGGGCGCAGTCTCTTCCGCCCTCCTGATGACAATGATCTTATTGCGGATGACGAAGTCCAGCCGTTGGTCCTTCAGACAGCGGGTAAGTACCTCCTCGACAGAGGCGTTCTTCACATCGAGACTGACAGGGGCCGTCTTATCCAATATTTTTTCGTTGACAATGAACTCATAACCCGTCTGTTTGCTGATAAGGCGGAAGACCTTTTCCAGCCTGATCTGTTTTTCCGATATGGTCACATTCTGGGAGAAGGCCGTAGCGCTGACCTGGAGAGCAGTCGTGAGTAGCAATATGGCGCAAAGGTTCATGATAAACAGCAGTTTTGAGGGCAAAAGCCTGGGTACGGCTTTGCCGATAACTTGTAGATTCATACTTTTGAAACAGTTTTGGTTAAGAATGTAGAGATTCAAGCATCGTTACAGGAATGACCAGGACAATATAGCCGGGGGTGAGTTGCGATCACTTCCGGTTTTTTCCTTCCTTCCCTTTCATTCAATCCGACATGGTATTTGGTTTTTAGGTCAACAAAAAAATCAGCCCTTCTATTTCGTCGTCACCGGGGTCACGATGATCTTATTATTCTCCATTTTGAACCGGACATCCCCTGTCTCCTGCAAGGCGTCGAGCAATACCGACACATCGTCTTTGCGGGATAGGACACCCGACAGCCGCAGGTCCGAAAGATCGCCCCTGTATTCTACCTCCACGTCATACCACCGGGAGATCTGGCGCATGATCGACCGGATATCGCTGCGCCCGAACTGGAATTTACCGTTCACCCACGCGATCACGGCTTCCACATCCGGCT
Organism: Bacteroidota bacterium; assembly: GCA_018267585.1. GTDB lineage: Bacteria > Bacteroidota > Bacteroidia > Chitinophagales > Chitinophagaceae > Puia. The sequence continues at coordinate 554 of JAFDYE010000091.1, read as the reverse complement.
TCCGCACCGTCATGGACTCGGAAGCCAGGTCGATATGCGCCTGTTCGCCCGGGCTCAAACGCTGCTTCTTCCCGACATGGTCCACAACAACCGACCCGGTGATCAATGTAGTATTCGTCTCAGGCTCGTCGCCATACGCCATGACATCGAAACTCGTACCCAGCACGCTGATATCGGTCCGGCTCGTATGGACGATGAAAGGATGTTCCTTGTTGGGGGCTACGTCGAAATACCCCTGCCCATCCAGGGTCACCTCCCGCGTCGGCCCCGAGAAAGCAGCAGGATACCGAAGGCTGGACGCCGAATTCAGCCAGGCATGGCTTCCGTCCGGCAAAACCACTTCGTACTGACCGCCACGGGGCGTCCGGATCGTGTTGAACATATGCGCACCCCCGGCATTCTTCCCGTTGTAGGCAATGACGCCATTGCCCATCTTGACGACTTTGATCCCCCCCTGCTCGGCAAGCTCTACCCCCTTGCTGTCGTCCAGCTGGATCTCCGAGCCGTCGGCAAGCGTAAGGGTCGCCTTATTCGAACCCGGGACCACCTTCTTT
>JAFDYE010000919.1 GCA_018267585.1 Bacteroidota bacterium | reverse complement strand
CTTTTGTGAAGCTGGAGTCCGGTGCGAGCATGGCCGAGGTCGAGGCCCGGATGAGTGCGGTCGTGAAGAAATATAACCCTGCGTCCTGGAAGTCGTCGCGGGAGGAGCTGTTCCTGCATCCGATGAGCGACTGGCATCTTTACTCCGATTTTAAGGATGGGCGGGCTGAGGGCGGATTTATAGAATACGTCCGGCTATTCAGTATTATTGGCGTTCTTGTGCTGCTGATCGCGTGTGTCAACTTTATGAACCTGTCGACGGCGCGGTCGGAGAAGCGCGCGAGGGAAGTGGGTGTTCGAAAGGTGGTGGGGTCGCTGCGGCGTGATCTGATCATCCAGTTCCTCGTGGAGTCGACGGTCATTACGCTGGTGGCGGCGGTGATCGCGCTGGCGCTGGTGGAGGCGGCATTGCCCCCATTTAATGCGCTCACGCAGTGTGCGGTGAGCATTCCGTGGGGTTCTGGTTTGTTCTGGGCGGCTATGGCGGGCTATGTGCTGGGAACGGCGCTGCTCGCAGGTGCCAGGCCCGCGTTCTATCTCTCGTCATTCAGGCCGGTGAAGGTGTTAAAGGGTGTTGGAATCGGCCGCGCGGCGAGCTGGCCGAGGAAGATACTGGTGGTGCTACAGTTCACGTGCAGCGTCGCGCTGGTCATCAGCACGCTGCTGATCTACCGTCAGATACAGTATGCAAAGGACCGCCCGAACGGCTATGACGCCAACCGGCTTGTGTATACCGATGGCAGCGATGACCTGGACCGGAACTATCCCGCGCTGAGTGACGAGCTGATGAGGACCGGTCTTGTGGCCAGGGTGACGAGGGCCTCCACCTTTGTGAACAATCTGCTGAACTGGTCGAATATCGAGAACTGGAGCGGCCGTTATCCCGATGAGTCGCTGGCGATGGCTACGGTCGACGTGGTGGAGAATTATTTCAGCACGGTGGGGATACCGATGGTGTCGGGCAAGAATTTCAGCGGGAATCCGGGGGCCGATACGCTCTCTGTTGTATTGAACGAGGCGGCGGTCAGGCGGATGCGTTTCAAGGATCCTCTCGGGCAGGTGATCACGTTCCGCAAGGGGCGTCGGATAAAGGTGATCGGGGTCGTGAAAGATGCGCTGATGCTTTCGCCTTTCTCGCCGCCGGAGCCGACCTTTTTTACGTATAGTCCTGGTGACGCGGGAAATATCATTTACCGGCTGTCTCCGTCGGTGGAGGTGCACGACGCGATGGCGCGGCTGGGGCCTATATTCAATAAGTATAATCCCAGCTATCCTTTTATCTATCATTTTGCGGATACCAGCTATGCGGAGAAGTTTCAGTTCGAGGAGCTGATCGGCCGGCTCGCGGGGATATTTGCCGCGCTGGCGATCTTCATATCCTGTCTGGGTTTGTTCGGGCTGGCGGCGTATATGGCTGAACAGCGGACGCGGGAGATCGGTATCCGGAAAGTGCTCGGGGCTTCCCTGGGGCAGCTGTGGTATCTATTGTCGAAGGATTTTGTGATACTGGTACTGGTCAGTTGCGTGGTGGCTTCGCCGTTGGCGTGGTATTTTTTGCAAGGATGGCTGCAGAAGTATCAGTACCGGATCGGCATCGGGGTCGACGTGTTTTTGGAGGCGGGGGTGATGGCCCTGCTGATCGCGCTGGTGACGGTCGGGTGGCAGGCGGTGAGGGGGGCGCTGGCCAACCCGGCGAAGAGTCTGAAAGCGGAGTAGAAGAAGTTATTTTTTTGCCGGCTGGCTGATCAGCGATTTGGGGTGGGCGGGGGCGAAATACCATGCGGCCGATATGCCGAAGAAGGTTTCATTGGTGGCCGCCGTCCTTCCGCTATAGTAATATTGGCCGAGATAGACGTTGAGGTGCAACTGGTCGTTGCAGGTATATTCGATCCCCGAGGTCAGCTCGGTCATCATGCTTTGTTGTGAATTGAAGATATAGCCTATACCGGCCGTAAAGGTATTTGTCCATCTCCCCTGCTGAAAGATATTGAGGTTTGGCCGGATCTCCAGGTAATTGACGGTATCCTTTCCCTGCACTTTGGCGAGGTTGATCCTTCCGTAGTCGATACCCAGACTGAATACATCCCATTGGCGGCCTACCTCGAATGCAAAGTTCGCCTTTTCACTAAAGGTCCCGGGATTATTGGACAGGCTCGGGGCGATGGAAATATAGGTTTGCGAGAAGCTGGCGCCGGATAGCAGGACAAGGAGGGGCATTAAAATACTTTTCATGGATCAATATAGTCCAAAGTACCCGAAGATAGAACGGGAGAGCCGATATTGTTGTTGCCGGTGATATAAGTCCTTACTTTTGCCGTACCGATCGGCAATCTATGCAAACAAGAATTGAATTATATGAACTGGTGGCGCCGCTCGCGGGTCTGGGCATATGGGAGCATGGGCCCGGCAGCGGCGAGGCCTATGTCAACAGCATAATACTTCAAATACTAGAAGTTCCGCCCGGTGATGCCCTGTCGCCTGCCGATCTGTTCTCTTTTTACCTTGATCCGGATCATGTCCGGCGGCTTTACCAGGAGGTGGCTGCTACGGGCGGGCAATGCACGGCCGAGCTGGAGATCGCAACGTTCAAAGGGAACAGGAAGTGGGTAAGGCTCCGTATGCAGGCCGCTATTGTTGAAGGGAAAACCAGGAGTGTGTACGGAACGATCGAAGATATCACAGAACAGGTAAATTTCATGCGCCTTGTGCAGGAGCGGGAACAGCAGCTCGCACAGGCATTCCGCTATGCCCCCATAGGTATGGCGCTGGTGTCCCTCGCGGGAACCTGGATAAAGGTCAATCACAGTGTATGCCAGCTGCTGGGATATAGCGAAGGGGAGCTGCTTCGGATGACGTTCCAGGATATTACCCACCCAGAAGACCTCCACACCGACCTTCAGCAGCTGCAGCAGCTGGTGAACGGTGACATCGAGGCCTATAGCATGGAGAAGCGCTATTTTCACAGGGACGGGCATATCGTCTGGGCCTTGCTGAACGTGTCGCTGGTCCGGTCGGATGGCGGCGAACCCCTGTATTTCGTCTCACAGATAAAGGATATTACCGAGCGCAAGCGCAACACAGAGATAATCCGGGCGCAGAATAGCCG
>JAFDYE010000918.1 GCA_018267585.1 Bacteroidota bacterium | reverse complement strand
GGCTTTGCAGAAGCTAAAGTCGGCGAAGCTCTCGATCTGTCGCCAGACCTCTTCTACTGTGTTCTGCGGATAGCCTGCGCGTTCGCAGTTGGCGAAGAAGCGGGCTTTCAATACCGGAAGATGCCCTTTGCCCCGGTATTTTGAGCTGGTGGCCCGCCGCAGCAGGTCGGCGTCTGCCATGTCGAGGCCGGCCCATTCGTGGGCGACCTGGATGACCTGTTCCTGGTAGATCATGACTCCATAGGTGGACCCCAGGATCTCTTTAAGCTTGGGGTGCAGGAACTCGAACTTGTCCGGGTGATTGTGCCGATAGATGTATTGATGCATCATGCCGCTGCGACCGACGCCGGGCCGGATGATGGAGCTGGCGGCAACCAGTGTCTCGTAGTTGTCGCAGTGGAGCTTTTTTATCAGCTGGCGCATGGCGGGGGATTCGATATAGAAGCAGCCGATGGTGTTGCCGGTGCGCAGCTGTTTGCGGACCGCGGGGTCCTTCTTGAACTTTTCGGTCTGGTGGATATCGATGTCGACCTGGCGGTTTTGCCGGACCAGCTGGATACATTCCTTGATATGTCCCAGACCGCGCTGGCTGAGGACGTCTAACTTATGCAGGCCGATGTTCTCGGCGACGAACATGTCGATCATCGCGGTGGCGAAGCCTTTGGGAGGGAGGTGGAGGCTGCACCAGTTGGTGATCGGCTCTTCGGAGATCAGGATGCCGCCGGGGTGGATGCTGAGGCCGGAGGGGAAGTCCCGGAGGAGCTTGCCGTACTGGAGGATGATGCGGTGGATATTGTCCTCGTCGGTCTTTGCCATGAAATTTTGCTGGTCGCCGCTGGCGCGGTAGTAACCTTTTTCCGCCAGGGTGTCGATCTCTTCCTTGGGCAGGCCGAACACCTTGCCCAGTTCGCGGATGATGGCGTTGTACTGGAAGGTGGGGTACATGCCGAGGAGGGCGACGTGCTGGCTGCCGTATCTTTTCAGCATATAGTCGATGATGTCGTCGCGGTCGAGGTAGGAGAAGTCGATGTCGAAGTCGGGCGGGCTCGACCGATGGGGGTTGAGGAAGCGTTCGAAGTATAGATCGAGTTCTATAGGATCGACGTCGGTGATGCGAAGGCAGTAGGCTACGAGGGAGTTGGCGCCGCTGCCCCGACCGACGTGGTAGAAGCCCCGGCCCTGGGCATAGCGGATCATGTCCCAGGTGATCAGGAAATAGGCGGTGAAGCCCATTTCGTCGATGATGCGGAGCTCTTTGATGAGACGGTCGCGGTGTTTCTTTGTGGGGCCGTAGCGTTGGCGGAAGCCTTCCCAGGCTAGCTTTTCGAGCAGTACCCGGTCGTCTTCGCGGCTGGCGGAGTAGAGCCGTTTGTTCTTGTATACGCCGAAGTCCATGGTGATCTGACAGGATTCGGTGAGGCGGGAGGTATTGGTGATAATAAAAGGATATTGCCGGAAGGCAGAAAGCAGCTCTAACGGGGGAAGGAATGTCTCGTGTT
>JAFDYE010000917.1 GCA_018267585.1 Bacteroidota bacterium | reverse complement strand
GATCTTGGTTATAACGCGAAGACGGAGCGATTTGAGAAATTGTTTGAAACCGGGATCATCGATCCGGTGAAGGTGACCCGGCTGGCTTTGGAATATGCTGCCTCCGTCGCCGGGATGTTCATCACGACGGAGTGTGTTATCGTCAGAAGGCCGGAGAAGAAAGAGCCGGTAGTGATCGCGAATCCCCCGGAGATGTTGTAACGGGCCAGCTGGCCGCAAAACCGAATTACAATGAGCAAGACAAAGAAACCGGTCAGGCCTACGGAGGTGCCGATCCCCGAACCGGAGCCCGGGGTAAAGCCCGGTTCGCCTGCAGAGCCGTTGGTTCCGGGGCATGACCCGGAGATCAGTCCGTCGACAGAGCCGCTGGGGCCTGATCCGGGCCCATCGGAGATACCCGTACCGGAAAAGGAGACCTGACAAACGTTAAGATCATGGCAAGATATTTTACCAGGGAAGCGCCGTTTGATGAAATGGAGGCGATCGGCGCTATTAAGCATTGGAGCTATCCTTTGCATAGCAAGGCAGATCTGGGGCCGTTGCTGGACAGGATCGGAGAGGCGCGGGTCGTCATGCTGGGAGAGGCCAGTCATGGTACGCATGAGTATTATATGTGGCGGGCGCATATTTCCAAACGCCTGATCCAGGAAAAAGGATTCAATTTTATTGCGGTCGAGGGAGATTGGCCGGAGTGTTACCGGCTGAACAGGTTCGTCAAGGGCTATGACCAGGATAATAAGAGCGCTTTCAAGGTTTTGGAGGGGTTCGACCGATGGCCGACGTGGATGTGGGCCAATTGGGAGATCGTGGCGCTTGGCGAATGGATGCATCTTTACAATGCCGGTTTGCCTGCGAATAAAAAGGCCGGTTTCTATGGTCTGGATGTGTACAGCCTTTGGGAAAGCATGGAGAACATCATGCAGTACCTCAGGAAGACGGATCCTGCTGCGCTCAAAGTCGCCGAAGAAGCGTTCCGCTGCTTTGAACCGTACAGGGATGAGGGTGGTGCTTATGCGAGGGCTGCGCGATTCGTGCCGGACCTTTGCCGGACGGAAGTGGTGGAGCTGCTGAAGAAGGTGCAAGAGCGGCTACCGACATATAACACGGACCATGAGAATGTCTTCAGCGCCGAACAAAATGCGCTTGTTGCGGTCAACGCTGAAAAATATTACCGGGCGATGATCGAGGGGGGACCGCATAGCTGGAATAT
>JAFDYE010000916.1 GCA_018267585.1 Bacteroidota bacterium | reverse complement strand
GGTAAAGCCAAAACGTTGCAGGACCTCGGGCACCAGCTTGATCCCGGTCCCGTGTATGGGCGTATAGACGATCCGCAGATTGTGCTGCTTTTCGATGACCTCCGGATAGACCGAGAGGCCTCGCACCATGCCGATATAGGCCTCGTCAATGGCGGCGCCGATCATGCTGATGTTTGACTCGCCCCCACCCCATTTCACTTCGTCGACGCCGGCGATCTTCTCCACCTCGCGGATAACGTTCTTTTCGTGGGGGGGAACCAGCTGTCCGCCGTCGTCCCAGTAGGCCTTATAGCCGTTGTATTCTTTGGGATTGTGTGATGCGGTACAAACCACTCCTCCCTGACAACGCAGGTTCCGGATGGCAAAGCTGAGCTCAGGGGTCGGCCGGAGAGACTGAAACAAGAAAACCTTTATTCCATTGGCTGCAAATACGTTAGCAGTAGTTTCGGCGAAAAAGCGGCTGTTGTTGCGGCTGTCGTGTGCAATGGCGACCCTGACTTCCTGACCGGGAAAAGAGGCCTTGAGATAGTTGGAGAATCCCTGGGTGGCCATACCGACGGTATACTTATTCATCCGGTTGGTGCCAACGCCCATGATCCCCCTGAGCCCCCCGGTCCCAAATTCCAGGTTGCGGTAAAAGCTCTCAATCAATTCATTAGGGTTTTCCTTTTGCAAGCGGGCAATTTCCTCTTTGGTTGCCTGGTCGTAATTCCCTTTAAGCCATGAATCCACTTTTTCCTGTATAGCAGCCTCCATTTCGTTGATTTTTCTGTTTGAAAATGATATTTAATTTGTTACGAAAATACTACATTTGTTATGTCTTCTTCCCTTGAAAGGCCCACCTACATAAATATTTTTAGCAATTATTTATTAGCTCCATCCAATATTAGGTGAAAAATTTGCTATCATTTCCCTGTACCGTCTGAACAAAATCGTATATACGGATCATTTATGTATTTGCTATTACGTAATAACAAGCAAACTGGCCCTTATTCCCTGGAGGAACTAAAGACAATGGGTTTAAAGGCCTATGACCTGGTCTGGATCGAAGGCAAAAGTGCGGCATGGAGATACCCCTGCGAGATCGACGAGTTGAGCGCATACGCCCCAGCTGTAGAGGAACAACCTTTTGACCGTTTTTACAAAAAGCCATCTTCTCCTGTCAAAGCGAATGCCAATTCTTCGGCTATCGTGACGGACCCGCTAACATCGATACCGGAAACCGTCGGAACAGTATCCATATCAGAACCCGTAAGATCCATATCAGAACCCGCCAAATCAATACCGGAACCCGTCACACCGGCATCACCGGCGCCCGTCTGTAGCGGAGAGCGACCCATCTATAGCGGGGAAGCCGCCACGATCCCCGGCAAAAGGATCATATATGTTACCATGCCTGCCGGCAAAGCTCCTGTTGCCGCCCCAGCCCGGGAGACCCGTGAGACGCCCGCCCGCGAGTATCGGGAATTACCGGCAACGCCTGTGGTCACCCGCGAACCAGCGCCAGCAGCCAACCCGGCGCCCTACCAGTCCGTAGCTCCGTCGACGGCTCCCGTATATTTTCCGGAGAAGGAGTATGGTCACTCCTCTTCCCGACAAACACCCATCGAGGAATTTCTGCCCCGGCGGCAGCGGCGTTCCCAGGGCCTTGTCAGGCCGCTAATAATAAGCCTGACGGTACTTTCCGTCCTGGCAGCAGGTATTTTTATAGGGCTGTCTATCAACAAGGGCAGCCTGGGCTTCGAACAAAAGATCGCCTCCAACGCGCATTCGCCGGCACCGGCAAATGCCCGGCCCGTCAAGACGGCCCCGCCGCAGGTACAGCCGGCACCTGTCGTCGGGCAGGTCGCGGCATCAACAATCTCCGATCCGAAACCCGTGACGACTTCGGCAACGACATTTCCGCCAACCGTGACAGAAAAATCTGCCCCGACAAAAAAGCCGGCCAGCCAGCAAAGCTCCCGGGCCCAGAAGAACGCTGCACAGACGTCCGGGGAAAAGACGGCGTCCAGGACCGCAGTTGCCACAGCTCCCGCCCTGAAAGATTCCGCCGCTGGCGGCCTGATCCCTCACAGGGAAGCCGGTCACAGGTCGGACGCAGATGACCAGTCTGCCAATACGGATCGGGCGGCTATAGCCAGGTCTGCCATCGCCGGTCAGGTATCGGCAAGTGCCAATGGATATAGTGTGGGGACTTTCGGTGGTATCAGCGGCCTTCAGGTTACCGTTAGCAACCGCAGTGCCTATCCGCTGGACATGGTCGTAGTCGAAGTCCAATATATCCAGTCCAACAAGAAGATCTATAAGACCGAGAACCTCTATTTTCGCAGTATAGGTGCCGGTTCAGCCCTTATGCAGGAAGCGCCGAAAAGTTCGCGCGGCGTCAGGGTCCAGTACAAAATAACCATGATCAGCTCAAAAGAGCTTGGGCTGTCTTACTCTGGAATCTAAAAGATTCATTAACAAAAGGATAAAGAAGTTTTTGCCATTTCTTTTCTCATTTGGCACAGTAGTTGAAAACCACCTGATCCCTGACCTCCGCTACGATCCGACAATTAAAAGCCCAAAGCAAAGCAACTGCATGTCGTTTGCCTTTGATCTGTGCATTTAATTCATAATCGGATTGCAAAAAAAATCGGAAACGGTATGAGAAACACGATGGTGCAATTATGTTTGGTCATTATGGGAGTCTCCAGTATTCATGCTGTCAGATTGCTGCAAACCTCCTCCTTCCATGTCCGGATGTATCCCGCCAACGGCGCCGAACGCGTTTGGGCCATCCAGGGTAAAGATTCCATAGAGATGATCAATATCAACGGAGAATATTTTTTGCGCGCTATTCACCCGGGATACTGGCAGGTCTCCGTAGAGGCCGGTCGTCCCTACCGCAATGTTCAGTTCAACTCCGGAGACATCCCGCCGGGTTTTGATAAGGACCTTGGAGAGATCCGCCTTGAAAAATAGAACTTCACCTCATTCAGCTGCGTATAAGGGGCAGCACCGGATAATCCTTTAATAGCACTGACGTGGTTTCCGAAGCATCTGCAAGGAACCATTTCTCCAGCAGGCTGCCGTAAACGGCTCTGAAGTCATGTTGCATCGCAATGTTATCATTCACGGTCAGCTTGTCCGGCCAGACCGGATTTGTTCCTACAATGCCGCCCTCAACGGGACTGCCAAAGACAAATACCGGCGCCGCCGCGCCATGGTCCGTGCCGCCGCTGGCGTTCGACTGTATCCGCCGGCCAAATTCCGAAAAGGTCATTCCCACTACTCTGTCATCCACCTTTAGGAATTGCAGGTCATCCTGAAAGGCATGGACCGCCTCGGACAGCCTTGCCAATAATTTCGCGTGCGTCCCCGTCGTGGTATCGGAGGTCTCAACCTGCCTGGCGTGGGTATCAAAGCCGCCCATGCTCACCAGGTAAAACCGCGTCTTGAGCCCACCGGCCACGAGACGCGCCACGATCTTCAGCTGATCGGCCAGCGGGTTTTTGCCGGCAGCCGGATAAAGGTCAGACTGTTTGGTGACCTTTTGCGCCGCCTTCCGGATCACTCCCGCATACTGATCGGTCTTGACGGCCATCTCGCGGATAAAGGCCAGTTGCTCGCCTGCCCGGCTATCGAATGGCCCGGCCGGCCTGTCATTCAAAAGATTGTAAAAGCTATTGGGATTGCTGATCGCCATGCCCATGGTCAGCGTCGGCCCCTGCAGGGCCGGAGATACAATGCCGCCGATCTGTATCGCCAGCGGGTCCGGCATCGATGGATTGGGATAGTCCTGCGGCCAGCGGGGATAGGCATCATTCAGATAGCGTCCGGCCCATCCCGTGGGGAGTATCTGACCCGCATCAGCACCCGTTAGCCAGATATCCGTGGCCCGGAAATGGGAAAAATTAGGCTGCGGATAGCTGACGCCCTGCAGAATTGCCAGCTTTCCCGCCGCGAACAGCCGTTGCAACTCGGGCATCGCGGGATTCAGACCTGTGCCGTCGCAGCCTTCCAGCGGCAAGATCTTTTCTTCCGGAATGGCGATGTTCGGCCGGGCCTTCAGGTAAGCGGGATAGTATTCCAGGGGTATGACCGTATTCAGCCCGTCATTGCCACCGCTCAGCTGTATCAGTACCAATACCCGGTCCTCCCCCGCGCCGCGGGGTGTGGCCTGCAGCAGGGGAGAATGCGCCCAGGCACGGAGGGAAAAGCCATTGACCAGCGCCGGCAGGACGACTGGTAAGGTAGTCTTAAAGAACGTTCTTCTTTTCATGCTGGTCACATTAGTTGGTACTCAGGTTTATCCATCAGGTGTCTGAACAGGGCTTTCAGCTTATTCGTCACCTGGTTCAGGTTGGCCTTGTCCTCCGGTTTCTGCCGGATGTTCGTCCAGGCATTCGTCCAGTAGTGATCCGAGGCCATCCCTGTCAGTCCCGACAGCAATATGCTCGATTTTATCAGCTGCAGCTCCTCTGCCGGCAGCTGTATCGTGTACAAAGCGGCTACTGCATCCGCGATCAGCAGGTCGGGGTTCTCAGGATGTGGCAGCCGCTGCGCAAAGGCGACCACGTCGATGCCGATCTTCCTCCCGTTGCGCGCCCATCCGTAGTTGACCATCCTGTCGGTGAATTGGTTGCGCCGCGGAAGGGTGTCCGAACTGATCCACAGCTTGTCGTATTCCGGCTCCTGGTAATAGGCCTGCCAGCCCGCGACATTGGGCGGATCACCGATGTTCTGCTGCAGCCCGGCGACATAATTGCGCAGCTGTTCCCAAAAGCCATACTGATCCGCGTATTCTTTGGCGCCGGGCAGCTCGACGCCGAACTCCCTGCAGCAGCCAACGGCCAGGTCTACCGGGCTCTTGATCATCGAACCATAATTGGCGAGGTCGAAGAAATGACGGCTCGAGAGCAGAGCTTCGAGCACCGGTTGTATCGCATAGTCCTTTTTCCGGAACAGTTCGGCCAGCGGGACGATAACGTTCTTCTCCGTATTCTCGTCGATCTCGTGATAGACGAAAAAGCGGTATAGCTTGCGGCAGATGAACTTTGAAACCTCCTCCCGGGCGAAGATCATGTCGATCAGTTGGTCGACCTCGGAGCTGGCCCCGGCGCCCTTTATCCCCTTTATGACCTTGTTTCCGTAAAAGGCGGAGAACTGCTTGTCACCCTCGTCGTGCCGTTTGGGATCGAAAGAGGCCGTATAGGTCTTATAGTTCAGCGTATAGCCCGTCAGCACGCGCGCGGCCGACTTCACGTCGCTTTCTGTATAGTGGGAATCCGGTCCCTTGCCGACCGTGAACAGCTCCTGCAGCTCCCGTCCATAGTTCTCGTCCGGGGCTTTCTTCGTATTGGCATAACCGTTAAGGTAGCGCAGCATAGCCGGCTCGATGGTCATCGCTCTTACCAGCTCTTTAAAATTACCGAGGGCGTGCTGCCGCAGCAGGACGTTGTACCGGTAGCAGAAAAGGGCGTTGTCGACCGTGTTGGTCTCGGTCACAAAGTGGTTGTGCCAGAAAAGGACCATCTTTTCCCGGATGCTTCTGTCCTGGTTCAGCATCAACCCAAACCACCAGGACTTGAAGGAGTTCTTCCGGCGGTAGTTGTTCATCCCGTCGTATTTGGCCGATACGGTCCAGTCGGCGCCGGCCGCGATCTCACCGTCGGTATATTTGTCGTCGTTGTAGGCGTTTATCGGGGGAGACGGCATCGGGTACTCCTTTTCGATCAGCTCCCGGATGGTCTTCCTGAGAGACCGTCCGGAAAACCAGGCCACGTCTTCCGGTTTCGCTCCGAACATCGTGCGTCGCAGCAGATGCGCCGCCTGGGCTTGTTCCCATTTGCCTTTATAGCGTCGGAGACCGGATAGGACAGGTGTAGGCATAGGAATTTGCGCTTTTAAGCTGTTATGAAACAATTATACCAAAAAAGTTTAATAGCACAGCGGCGATTAGCAGTCGCTTAACAAAAGGAGCTATCTTAGGGGATATGAAGCAGATCCTTCTATTCGGCGCAGGTAAATCCGCCACAAGTCTGATCCGGTACCTGGTTGAGCTCACCGGCGCCCGACAGTGGCAGCTGGTCGTTGCCGAAAGCAGCCCCGAGCTCGCGGAATCCAAGCTGGGTAATGCGCCACATGCGCGCGCCGTCGGGCTACGGGTGGAGAATGAGGAGGCCCGAACGGCATTGGTGAAGAAGGCAGATATCGTGATATCCCTGCTGCCGCCCGCCCTTCACTACCAGGTAGCCCTGTCCTGTCTCGCGGCGGGCAAACACCTGCTGACGGCCTCCTATGTCGACCCGGCTCTCCGCGCCCTCGAAAAGCAAATACTCGACAGCGGGCTGCTTTTTCTCGGCGAGATGGGGCTCGATCCCGGGATCGATCACATGAGCGCGCTGCAGATGATCTCGGCTATAAAGGCGAATGGTGGACAGATACAGTCCTTTCATTCGCATACCGGAGGCCTGGTCGCGCCGGAGAGCGACAACAACCCCTGGCACTACAAGATCAGCTGGAACCCGCGCAATGTAGTTCTGGCGGGCGCTGCGGGCGCGCAGTATAAGGATAACGGAGCCGTCGTCACCGTGCCCTATCAACGGCTTTTTGCTTCCACCGGTGAGATAGTGCTGCCGGAGACAGGTCGGCTCGCCTGGTACCCCAACCGGGATTCTTTATCCTATATTCCCATCTACGGGCTACAGGAAGCGAATACCTTTATACGGACCACTTTGCGCTATCCCATTTACTGCCAGGCCTGGCAGGCGATCGTCAGCGCGGGGCTGACCAGCGAGCAGCTCCTGGTCGACGGCCCCACATATGCCGACTGGTCGGCGCCTCTTCTGCGCTATACGAACGATAAAAACCGGCCTCTGTTCGAGTGGCTGGGGCTTTTTGACAGGACTCCCATTCCTTCAAGCGCCCGCAGTTCTGCCGACGTCCTGCAATACCTGCTGGAGACCCGCCTGGCCATGTCTCCGCAGGACAAGGATATGATCGTCATGCAGCACGAGATCGTTTACAAAAAAGAGGAGCGAACCCACACGGAAAAAAGCACGCTGATCGTGAAGGGCGAGGACAGCAGCCATACGGCGATGGCCCGTACCGTCGGGCTTCCGCTGGGCATTGCAGCAAGGCTGATACTCGAAGGAAAGATCGGGCTTACCGGTCTGCACATTCCCATCCTGCCGGAGATATATGACCCGGTAATGCACGAGCTCGGGCAGCTGGGCATCCGGTTTACGCATACGACCGGATAGAACGGCGGGTCGGGTATGGGATGTCTCGCAGGGGCGGCTTAGTTCACCTCGATCGGTAGTGTGCTCAGGATATGATAGTTGATATCCCTGAAAAAGATCTTGTATTTCCCTTTCTTCAGGTAAAGCAGATAGGTCTTCTTACTCCCTGTGGTATAGGTCTGATCGGCAGGCACGAGTTGCCAGGGGGTATTGTCATTGTTGTCGATCTCATTCTGATAGTAGGCCTGAACAAGGAATACGGCCGGCGCCGGCGGCTTGATATAGGTCGGCTGTCGTTTTCCTCCCAGGCTCAGCCAGCCGGGGCGTCCGTCCTGGAACACCGTGGGCGGATGGATCACACAAAGGTCGTACAGGCTGCTATCCATAACATTCACCGGGCTATTATTGCTGAGCGCAATGGATGGTTCGGTCAGCGGGAACTTCTGCGTATAAGCCTGATAGATGACGCGCCCGTAGGCGAAATTGCTTTCCTCCGTCATATCCGTCTGGTCGATGGTGAGGGGCTCGATACCCGACAGGCGCCAGAAGGCCAGGGCCATGGGAATATGCCCGTCGGCCCCTATTCTTTTGCTGATATGCGCAAAGGAAGCGTGTACGAGGATCTTTGCCGCTGTGTCCCGGCGCAGTACTTCGTAGATGTTTGCCGCCTGTACAGAATCCCGCTGGTTCGGCGTATGGACAGCCGCCGCGGTGTCTTCATAGGACACCAGCGTAAAGCCCATTTCCAGCGCCGAACGTATCAGCTCACCCGCGACGGGCTCGGAAGCATAGTAGCCGGTGTGCATGCTTTCCCTGGTCAGGCTATGATTGGAAAAATTGTTGAGCATCTCCATCGCCAGATAACGAAAGCCCTCGCGATAAAAATCAGCCAGGAGGGAGAGGGTAAAGGCCCGGTGCAGGGGTTTCGCGAAAGCATCGTTGATCATGACAACCCTTCTGTTCTTTGCCGCGTAGTTGATATAGTGACGCGCGTTGACGTGCTGGATATCTTTCAGCCCTTCGGCTATCCGGTAGACCTTTCTGCGCGTTCTGTCGTCGATGCTGTCATAGCTCTTTACGAGGTATTGCAGGGCGGTGCGATAGTCGCCGGCAAAGGCGAAGTACTGGCTCAGTTCGTCATAATAGCCCTTGTCCGAATATATCTTTTTGAACTTCTCCTCGTCCTTAAAGGCGTGGTACAGCGGGAAGAGGTAGTGGAGATTGCTCTTCGGCGTCAGTGTAAGGATCCCGAGGCGCGGGCTGTAGCCCGTGGGGATCGATCGTTTGCAGTAGTCCTGCAGCTGCTGAACGGGCTGCGAAAGCTCCTGGGCGCCCGCGCTAAGCCCGAAGACTGCCGCGGCCAGGAAAAAAAACAGTTTTCTGAATTGACCCATTTGGCTGCAAAAATGGGGATATTCTTGTTAGGAAAACGATAAATCTGGAATGGCCGATATGCCTATTTCGCGACTCCGGACAGGACGGGAACACGTTGCAGCCGGCGGCGCTGGCCGGACAGCTGTACCCAATAAATGATCCAAAATACCATTCCGGCGAGGCCGATGATCGGCTGCACAAGTGAAGCCGGCAGGACGGGAACGATGCGTATCACGACGGAGACCACAATGCACCAGCAATAGGCCATCCCCATTTTGTAGGTGGGCCGGTTCCCGAAGGGCCTGATGGCTTCCGGATCGGCGATGCCAAGCACCGAATCGTCCTGGAATGACATCGTTTGCCTATAGATCGAATTGGCAATCCGCTTAACCACAATAAACATCCAGTACAGATTGGCTATGGGTATCAGTTGCAGCCATACCAATCCGGGGCGCATGTCCCGGTATTCAGGGCGGATCGTTTGCAAGGTCTTCTGCTGAGCCAGCAGGAACACGACGGCGGGTACAAGAAAGCCAAGAAGTAAGAGGATTTGAAAAGATGCACCAATCGTGTTTGCAGCATTCTCTTGCATGATCTAGGTATTTGGGGTTTAGAATTGAAGTTGCTCCAGTTTTCGCTTGTTTTGCACCAGCTTGACCCAATAGACGATCCAGCATGTGCTCAAGGCGAGCCAGATAATCCCTAATATAACGGGAAATACCCGGTCAACCAGGACGCCCCCCGGATCTGCGAACAGATTTACGAATATGATCAATACAGGACAAGCCAGATAAAGAAAACAATACGTCATCCCGATCTTATAGGTGGGTCTGTGACTTACCGCCTGCACCGCATCATAATCGGTTATCCCGAGTATCGAATCGCCCTCACGGGCAACCAGCTCTTTGCTGATGGAATCGGCGATCCTCGTCACGACCACAAACATCCAGTACAGGTTGAACAACGGGATCAGCTGCAGCCATACCAGCCCCGGCCTCAATTCCCTGTATTCAGGACGTATCACCTGCAACGTCCTCTGCTGCGAAAGAAGAAAAAGAATGATCGGAAGAACGAACAGCAATAGGGCGAATAGCTGACCAAGCAGGTATCCCTGGGCGTATGGGGTCATGGGAGAAAGATAGTAAATTATATCAATTTCGCCAGCATTTCCTGCAACATCCGTACGCCAACCGAGGCCGGCTGCTCGATGGCCGTCAGGTTCCCGATATACGAGGTCTGAGGTATCCTTTTATCCACGATGAACTTGGGTATCACCTGTTTGGCAAAGTCCAGGAGCCCGGCGGCGGGATAGACGACCAGCGAGGTTCCTACAACCACAAAGATGTCGGCGGACTGGACCAGCGGTACGGCCTTTTCGATCATGGGGACCGGTTCTTCGAACCAGACGATAGCCGGCCTTAGCCTTCCTCCGTCCTTGGCCGTTTGTCCAAGGACCATGTCCTCGCGGATCGGATAGACCAGGGAGGGGTTCTTCTCGCTGCGCATCTTGAATATCTCTCCGTGCAGGTGCAGGATACTGGTGCTGCCCGCACGCTCGTGGAGGTCGTCTATATTCTGGGTAATGATTTGAACGTCGAAGTCTTTTTCCAGCTCGGCAAGCCCCAGGTGGGCCGCATTGGGTTCGGCCTTCGCGACGTCACGCCTGCGCATATTGTAGAACTCCAGCACCAGCGCAGGATCTTTGTCCCATGCACGCGGCGTAGCCACCTCTGTCACCTGGTACCCTTCCCAAAGGCCGTCGGAATCGCGGAAGGTCTTCAGACCGCTCTCCGCGCTGATACCTGCGCCCGTCAGCACGACGAGCCTCTTCTTTCCATTACTCGATCTCATTCTTGCAAAATAGGCAAAACTCCCCACAAGTTCGCGGGGAGTTTATCGCCATCAGGGTCGGGGTTCGAGGGAAAGGCCGGGGGTTACTGTCACCTGTCTATCGTCGCGCGGTCGGCAGGCTGCCCGACCGGCAATACTTTGCGGGCAGCGGCGGTCTTCTTCGCCTGACGTCGCACGCCCATCCAGACCAGTGCGCCCAGCAACAGCAAGGGCCATACGCTCAGCAGCCAGACCAGTGCGGCTCCGAACCCTTCCCAGCCCTGGCTGATCGAATCCATTATCCTGCGCCACATCGAAGGGTCGGATGTTTCCCGCCCCGACTCGTCCAGCACCTGGTAGAACTTCAGGTTGACAACGCTGAACGCCGCGGAATGACTCAGGTAGGCGATCCTTCCTGCCGCGGCATCCATCTCTTCCTGGATATTGTCGATGACACCCTGAATGGCGATCACGTCGTCCATGGTCTTCGCCTGTTTGAGCAGCTCCAGGTAACGCTCGCGCGCCGCCCGCCTGGTATCCAGCCGGGACCGCGTATCCACGACCTCTCCCGTGACGTCCTCTGAGCTCAGCTTTCTGTCCACCAGCCTGTCGCTGTCCGAAGGCAGCCGGGATAAAAAGTCTTCTAATTCGTCGACCGGCACCTTGATCGTGACGGTATTCTCTATTATGGATGGAGACTGGGTCTGCTGCTCCTGCGCCGTATATCCACCCGCCCGCTGCACCATCTGCTGAAGCCGGTCGGTGAAGGTCCGGAAGTTCTTTACCTCGAGGCTGAGGTTTGCCGTCTTGATGATCTTCTTGTCCCAGTCCGGGTTGGGGACCGGCGGGGGGGCCGGCCTTTTTCCGCGAAATTGCGCCTGCCGCTGTGGGATCGGAGCGTTCTCCTCCGGCTTATACGCGGCCGAATCGGCGGCTACCATGCCCGCGCTTGCCGCGACGTCTTTGTCTTCTACCGTTCTATTTTCTTCGGTCTGTCGCGTCTTGCTATGACAGGCAATACAAAGGAGTAACAGCAATGCTGCCGGCATTGTCGATACCTTAAGTCGCATAAGATTTGTTTTAAGAATGGATGAATCTAAGATGCGGGAGATCGTCCTTTACATAAACAAAAAAAAGTCCCGGGAACGCCTGTTTATTCCCGGGACACGCAAAAAGATACCCAAAAAAATGTTAAAGGAGAAAACTACTTCTCTCCTGCCATTCCCATTACCACCGTCCACTCCTTATCCGACACCGGCTGTACCGACAGCCTGCTGATCCGCACCAGCGCCATTTCCTTCAGCCGCGGGTCCTCCTTTATCTGGTCCATGCTAACGGGGTTCTTCAACCGCCGAAAAGGTTTCAGGTCGACCGCCACCCATCTGTCGTCGTCTGTAGTAGGATCCTGGTAGGCCTCTTTGATCACTTTGGCGATTCCGACGATCTCAAGTCCTTCATTGCTATGATAATATAATACCTGGTCACCCTTCTTCATTGCGCGCAGATGAAGACGGGCCGCGTAGTTGCGGACACCGCTCCACACGGTCTCTTTGTCCTTTTCGAATTGCTCCCAGCTATACACGGAGGGTTCCGATTTGACGAGCCAATAAGCCATATAATAAACTATTTATCAGTTAAATGAATCAATAAGCCGCCCAAGGTACAATTTCTCTTTCTAAAAAATATCGCCTCCCGGCAATCCGTGAGCAAAAGAGAAAAGACCGTTGAGGTTGGCGGCGCTCCGGCAAGCTCTGCGTTAACGGTGTCATCCACGTCATCGATCATGTGGTAATGCCCATGTAATATGCTGATAATCAACGATTAAATTCGATTCGAAAATTTCCAAAGAAATTTTCGCTTTTTCAAATCCAAAAGTTACCGGCTTACGTACATTCTTTTGAGGCCTGGTTTTAACCCTATTTAACGCTTGCGACAGGTTGTTTTAAGGGTCAAGACCATCCGATAACTAAGGTTATATGGGTGGTCTTATTTTTTTGCCCATACCGGCCGGCAAACCTCCCGGGACCCCGCGCGGTTAATTGATCGTTCGTCGAAAGAATTCCATCTAGCTATTGGCCAGAACGTCGGCAATGTGCATCGCACGAATGGAATGGCCCTTGTGCCGGATATAGCCATCCAGGTGCATCAGGCAGGAGAGATCGGTAGAAATGATATAGTCGGCGCCTGTGGCAAGGGCGTTGTTCACTTTCTGGTCAGCCATGGCGATCGAGATAGATTCGAATTTGACCGCAAAGCTTCCTCCGAAACCGCAGCAGGTCTCAACGTCGTTCATCTCC
>JAFDYE010000915.1 GCA_018267585.1 Bacteroidota bacterium | reverse complement strand
GGGTATAGCCAACCTGGAATTTGTTGGAAGCGCTATTGCCAAAGCGGGTGTTCAGCTCGGCTATCCAAATGTTGAGGTTGTTGTTGATGCGATAGCCGGCGCCGGAAAATGGTATTGAGTTATTGCTGGGCTGTCCGCCTGTGACCTGTCCGCTGCCGGGCCGGCTCGTGCTGGCGTATTGATCAGCGTAGGATTTCAGGTAGTTGTACTTCAGCGTCAGTGTGTTACTGTTGTTGATGTTAAAGTCGAGGCGGGCGTTGACCTTGTAGCTGTTCGTCTGGAAGGTCGCCGGAGCAAAGGTTCCCGGGTCATAGTTGTAGGGTGCGCCCTTTAGAATATTGGCGATCTTGGTCAGCGTATCGGCATTTGCCTGGGAATAGACACCATTCTGCGGAGGATGGGTGGCGTCAGAGGCGAGGAAACCTGTAGCGGGGGCGCTTTGCTTGTTCTGCTCTGCGTTGATGAAGAAAAACAGCTTGTTCCTGATGATCGCTCCGCCGATACTGCCGCCGAGTACGTTGTAGCTGAAGTCCGTGCGGGGTACCTTGTTGGTTTCGACGTTGTAACCGATCGTTCCGGGCCCTTTAATATAGTCATAGACCGTGCCGCGCCATTGGTTGGTGCCCTGGCGGGTAACGGAATTGACGCCTGCGCCGGTGAAGCCGCCTTGACGGACATCATATGGAGCGACGTTCACCTGTATTTGTTCGATAGCGTCCAGGGCGATCGGCTGGGCGTTCGCCTGACCACCGAGCGTGCTGGACAGACCAAAGGAGTTATTGAAGTCGGCGCCGTCGACGGTGATATTATTCAAACCCGGATTGGAACCGGCGAAGCTAAGGCCGTTGGATGAAGGCTCCAGTTTGGCGAAGTCCTGGATCGAGCGGGTGATCGTGGGGAGGCGTTCGATCTGCTGACGCGTAATGATCTCCTGTGCTCCCGTGCGGTTGTTGTTAAAGGTCTTGTTCTGCCGGGAAGCGCTTACGCTGACCGCGGCGAGCTCTTTTGTTTCGGCGGTCATTTTGATATCGGCCACGAAGTCCTGTCCGACGACCAGTGTGATGTTCTCTTGTTTCTGTTCCTTGAAACCGACGTAGGTTACCGTGAGGACATAAGGCCCACCGACCCGGACGTTGGCCAGGTTGAAACGGCCGTCCTTACGGGTTGTGGTAGTATACCTTGTACCGGTTGGGGTGTGCAGGGCGACTATGGTCGCGCCTGAAAGGCCGGTAACGCCGTCGGTGACGGTACCCAGTATCTGGGAGGTCGTCTCCTGGGCGAATGTTGCGGCACTGCAAATCAGCATGCCAATAAAGAATAGCAGTCGTTTTATCATGTTTGAGGTTTTTGCGGGTGCAAAGAAAGCAAACACCGTTGTCCTCAATCGTGTTAAAACATTAAGTTATTATTAACATATGCGAGCAAGGGTAAGTGGGGAGAATGAAAAAAGCCGACCCCGAGGCCGGCTTTTTTATCTGGGCATATCCTGTTAGAATGTATAGCGGACGCCGATCTGCATATTCCAGCGGGAAAGGAAGTCCGAGTACTGCCACGGCTTGTTGGTGTATTGGTTCAAGCCGAAGGACGGGTTGTAGTACCAGATGGGGGTGACGGTGCCGTTGGCATTCTGGACGAAGTGGTCAACGTTGAGGGGCTGTGCTTCCTGGTTGCTCAGGAAATAGGAGCGGCCCCAGTCTTTGTTCAGAAGATTAGAGACGTTGAAAATCGTTGCCGTAACGGAGATCGTATGCTGTTTGTACACGGCTACGCCCTCTTCTACCTTCAGGTCGAAGTGATGTTCGAACGGAAGTCTGTCGCCATTTCTCGATGTGTTCTGACCGATGTGGCTGCGCAGGTAACCGGTCGAATTTTCATATGTCTGGAACGCAGCGAACTGTTGCGCCGCGGTGAAGGTCTGGTTAACACCGTTGATCTTGAAAGTCTTGGAGGCAGCGAACTGAGAAGCGTCCGCGGGAAGGTACATCAGGTCGGCGCCGCCGCTGGTGGAAGCCTTCGCCACGGTCGATCCGTCGTCGCCGTTGAGGTCGCCGAAGAATACATATGAGAAGGGCTGACCGGACTGGCCGATGTAGACGAGCCCGACGTTGGTGTAGAAGCGGCCGTACTTGAACTTCTTGCCGACATGGACGACTACACGTGATCCCAGGTCGTAGTTGTTGCGGGCTTCGTCCAGGTTGTTCGTGCCATTGATATTGTAGGCGAACCGGTACTGGGAGGAAGCCGTGGATGACGAGCCATCGTTGACGCCGTAGGAGTGGCCGAGGCTATAAGCGGCACTGGCAAACCAACCGTTGCTGAACAGCTTGGACAGCATGACAGAGATATTATAGGAATATCCTTGAGTCGTATTGCCGAGGGTATACAGGTTCGAGTACGTCCCGTTGACCTTGTTGCTGTTATACCACGGGCGGCTGGTGCTGCCAAGGATAATAGTAGAGGTCGAAGGCGCCAGGTTGATGTCTTTGT
Organism: Bacteroidota bacterium; assembly: GCA_018267585.1. Classification (GTDB taxonomy): domain Bacteria; phylum Bacteroidota; class Bacteroidia; order Chitinophagales; family Chitinophagaceae; genus Puia. The sequence goes on along the minus strand of JAFDYE010000915.1, from coordinate 5,519 downwards.
ACAGGATGTCTTCGATGGTCTTGGTATATATTCCCTCGATGGTTCCGATGATGCCGAAAGGCAGGCGTTGGTCGATGGCCAGGTTGCTTCTCAGCGTACGCACGTATTTAAAGTTGGGATCGGTCAGGTTGATGGCTGGTCCTACACCGGTTGAGGGGTGGAAAGGCGTATTTGGATTGAAGTGAACGCTGTTGCTCGCGACCTGCGCCGCAGTGAGCGTGCTCGAAATAGTACCGATACCGGTATTGCTGTACTGGTTGGATATCCATACGAAGGGAACGCGTCCGGTAAACAGACCTACTCCTCCGCGGACCTGGGTCTTCTTATCGCCAAATACGTCCCAGTTGAAGCCGAGACGAGGAGATACCAATACTTTGGTTGTCGGTATCTTATTGGTTGCTACGCCGTTGGCGATGGCGATGGGCGAGGTATTGAAAGCCGTGTTGTCTGCGGGTTTGGAAGAGAATACTGGGATGTCGGCGCGGACACCCAATGTGACGTTCAGATTGTCGAGGACGCTATAAGCGTCCTGCGCATAAAACCCGAGCTGATAGGCGCTGACATTGGCCACCGGTTTGGGATTCTTGGGATCCGTGGAATAAACCGTCTGATATTTGTTGGCAAAGCTGTCGACACCCTGGGCATCAGAGTAGAAAGCCTGAAGATTGCTATAGGTATAGCTGCCTACCAGCCCCTGCAGGAACACATTCTTGGAATTGTAGAATTGGTTGTCCGTGCCGAAGGTAAAGGTGTGCTTGCCGGCGTAAAGGTTGAGATTGTCGGTGACCGTGAGAATGCGCTGATCCAGAGAATTGGCCTGGGAGCTGTATTCCGTGCCGAAGGCGTAAGTAGCACCGTTGTCGGAGATGCTTACGGCCGGGAACAGAGCACCAGGAGTTGCGCGGGAGTCTTTGGTGTCTGTATAAGTAGCGCGCAACATGTTGGATACCTTACTGTTGATGCTGGAGTTCAATTCAAGAACGGTAGAGTTGGTCCTGGAGTTGAAGTTGTATCCGTTGTTGTAAAAGCTCATGGAGTTGGCGCCGTCGCTGAAGATAAAGTTGTGCCCCTTCACCCAGCTGTTACGGACTGTGAGCTTATTCTTGTTGTCGATGTTCCAGTCGACGCGTGCGAATACGGCGTCAGATTTCTTTTCGTTATTGAAGCCATTGTAAGCGCCGGGGTCATATGACCAGCCGGGGTGTTTGCTGGCGTCTTTCAGGAAGGCGCTCAGCTGATCGAGTGTAGTGAGGTCCTTGATCTGCGAGCCGGAAGTACCGGGCAGGTTGATCGGAGGCTGCGAACGGCTCTCGCCTTCATAGTTGACGAAGAAGAACAGCTTGTTCTTAATGATGGCGCCGCCGAGACGGGCACCGTATTGGTTGTCGTGGAATTTACCGTATTTGGCGCGGGTATCGGCGCTCTTCCCTACCAGGCCCTGGTTCTGGTTAAAACCATAGATAGAACCGTGGAAGTCGTTGGTGCCAGATCGGGTAACCGCGTTGACGCCACCACCGGTGAAGCCGCTGAGCGTAACATCATAGGGCGCGAGTACGATCTGTACCTGGTCGATGGCATCGAAGGGGATGGGGTTCAGGGATGCCTGACCGCCGTTGGTACCGCTGGATGCGAGACCAAAGATATCCGTAGCGTTGGCGCCGTCGATCGTGAACTGGTTGTATTTGTTGCTGGAGCCGGCGAACGAGACGCCAAGGGTGCTGCCGTCGGTGCCGCTCTTTTTGGCGTTTGCACGCGGATCAAGACGGGTAAAGTCGTCGATATTGCGGGTGATCGTCGGCAGCGTCGCCAGTTGAGTTTGGGAAACCTGTGTAGAAGGGCCCTGGCGCTGGGGATTGATAATAGGGTTTTTCCTGTAGCTGACCGTTACCACGCTCAGATCTTTGGATTTGTCTTCCAGAACGGCGTCCAGCTTTAGCGGAGCACCCAGCTCGAGAAAAAGATTGTCGAAAGTCCTGGTGTTGAAGCCTACGAATGACACGGTTACAGAGTAAGGTCCGCCGACGCGCATGTTCGGCATATTGAACCGTCCATCGGTGGTGGCAACCGCGGTGTAGGTAGTTCCCGAGGGGACATGGACGGCCTTGATGGTCGCCCCGGCAAGGTTCTCTTTTTTATCGCTCTTGACCGAACCAAGAAGCCCGGAAGTCGTGACCTGGGCATTGGCGGCCAGCAGCATGAATACGGAAAAAACTAAAAATAGGACGCGTCTTATCATATAAAGTGATTTTTGCGGGTGCGAAGAAAAGCAGGTTCTCCGGTTTGATACGCGGTTTTATGTTAACGAATTATTAACTAATCGAATTCTAATGGCAGGCGTTCAGAGGTTTTCGAGGAAAATTGGAGGGAATTGAGTGACAAGTGTTAAAGAAAGGTAAAAATAGAAAAAGGCTGCTCGGTAAGAATAATTTTACATAAGCGGGCCGGGAAAATGGTCGAAAATACCCACTTACCCTCAGCTGCGGCCGGGGCTTATGGCGGATAGGGCTATCTGTTGTGCCCGCAGCGGGCGCGGGTTAGGTGCGTGGAGGTGATGGGGCCGGCGAAGTGGCGGGTGGATACCCGCCGGAGGCATCCTTTCTTAACTTTCCGGCGTTTTTATTGTTAATTTTGTATCTGTTAAATCAAATTATGCTATCCAGTATACCAAGCGCTATTGAAGATATAAAAGCGGGCAAGCTTGTGATCGTCGTAGACGACGAAGACCGGGAGAATGAAGGAGATTTTATCGCAGCTGCACGGCATGTAACCCCTGAGATCATCAATTTTATGAGCAAGATAGGGCGGGGGCTGATCTGTGCTCCGCTGGTGGAAAGCCGGTGCGACGAGCTAGGTTTGGGGTTGATGGTCAATAATAATACGGCTATTCATGAGACACCGTTCACAGTCAGCGTCGACCTGCTGGGTCATGGCTGTACGACGGGAATCTCTGCACATGACAGGGCAGCGACGGTCAGGGCGCTGATCGACCCGGCCACGAAGCCGGAGGACCTGGGACGTCCGGGACATATTTTCCCGTTGCGGGCCAAGTCAGGCGGGGTTTTGCGCCGGGCGGGCCATACGGAGGCGACGATCGATCTGGCGCGTCTGGCGGGTCTGGAGCCGGCCGGGGTGCTGGTCGAGATCATGAACGAAGACGGTACGATGGCCCGGCTGCCGGAGCTGGTGGAGATCGCCAGAAAGTTCGATCTGAAGATCATATCCATCAAGGACCTCATCGAATACCGGTTGAAGACCGACTCATTGATCGAGGAGATCGTCCGGGTCGACATGCCGACGCAGTATGGACATTTCAAGCTGATCGCCTTCAAGGAAAAGAATACCAGCAATGAGCACCTGGCCCTGGTAAAGGGAGAGTGGAAGTCCGACGAACCGGTGCTGGTACGGGTGCATTCCTCCTGTTTTACCGGCGATATACTCGGCTCTTTCCGCTGCGACTGCGGGGAGCAGCTCCACGAGGCGATGCGCCTGGTGGAAAAGGAAGGTCAGGGTGTTATATTGTACATGAACCAGGAAGGCCGTGGCATCGGGTTGCTGAACAAGCTGAAGGCCTACAAGCTGCAGGAAGAGGGGATGGACACGGTCGAGGCGAATCTTCACCTGGGTTTCCCGATGGATAAGCGCGACTATGGTGTTGGCGCCCAGATACTCCGCTACCTGGGTATAAGCAAGCTGAGGCTGATCAGCAATAACCCCCGGAAGAGGGCCGGTCTGCTGGGCTATGGGCTGGAGGTCGTAGAGACCGTGCCGGTGGAGATACATCCGAATCCGCACAACGAACGGTACCTGACTACCAAGCGCGATAAATTAGGACACGAGATATTGAAGTAGTTTAGAACCCCGCCCTCCGGTGGGGTTTTTTATTTGGAGCCCGTCGTATCCTGCGAAGGGCCTGGTGCGGGGGAATGGGCCGGCTTTTTCTTTTTCTTCTTCCTGAAGAGCTCGTCGATGCGGTCAAAGTCGCGGCGGTAGGAGATGCTGGCGCCCGAGCTGTTCTGGGTGTGGTTGCCGGTGGAGATATAGTTATAGGAATCGCGATAGAAGAAGGTTAGGGCGACCCGTCCGTCCGGGGTGACCTTATATTCGGCGGCTACGTCCGGGAGGAACTGGAAGGAGGAGGCCGCTGCCTGCTGGGCCGTCCAGCCGACGTCGAGCGCGCTCCCGACGACCAGCACCAGCTTCTCGTTCATAAAGCTCTTGGCGATGGAGAAATTGAAATTGGTGCGGTCATACGCGAGCCGTCCCTGGTCGGGCAAGCCTGTCGAAGCCTCGGCGCCGCTGTAAAGGTTGGTGTTGAAATTTACCTGGATGCTATTGTCCTTGAAAGCCCTGCGCAGACGCGACTGCAGGAGGCGCGAGACGCCGTTGGACACCGCGCCGGAGATACTGTTCACTACGACGTTAGTGGTCGCTATCGAGGGATCGAAGTTAGTGGCGCTGCTGGATAGGGGAACAAAGGTGTTGAAAACCACCAGCGTGGATACCTGTTTGTTGAGCTCGTTGGGATCGTTTTGGATCAGCTGCATCAGGGACTGGGCGCTCAGGTCGTCTTTCAGCGGGCTGTTCTGGGCCTGCTCGATGTGGAAGGTGATCCTTGGCGTCATCAGCTTGCCCGTCAGGTTGGCTGTTACCAAAATGGTCACGCGCTGGCGGTTGAGGTTGGGGTTGCTGAGAAAGGTCGAAGAGCTCGTGGCGTTTGGAGTGGCGGTGACCCCGAGGTCGCTGAACCGGACGTTCTCTGCCTTGTATACCGCCTCGATGCCGATGTCGGCGTCATAGGGATTGCCGGTCCATTGAATATAATTGCCTACCCCTTCGCTCAGGATAAAGGGTTTGTGAATAAAGGACTGGAAGGTGAAGTTGTAGGATCCTCTGTCGATCTCGTACCGGCCGTTTAGCTTCAGGTCTTCCGAGGTTCCTACGCTCATGATCAGGTTGCCGTGGCCGTTGGTCTTTATGACGTCTCCGCTGATCGGGTCGAGGATCATGTATACATTGGCGTAATTGTTGGCGTTCATGTCCAGGTTGACAAGCAGGTTGCTGCCCTTTTTATCCGGGGTCAGGTTCTTCATTTCCTTGCCGTATACTTTCCAGACGATGAAGTCGGCCTCGCCGCTCTCCCGGCTGATCGAAGGCGGGAGATAGATATTCGAGCTGTCCGTCGGCTCCCCCTTAATATTCATGACCATGTTCTCTTCGGGTCCCTTGAGGGTCATTCTCGCCCTGCCGATGACGGTACCGTAGAACTGGCTGTTGTCGGTAGCTTTTGTATCCAGGAGCAGCAGGCGGTTGGTGTTCATTTCGAAGTCAAAGCCCAGGTCGTCGAAGGCGTGGTGGTATAACCGGCCGTGGAGTAGGTCGGCCGTGTGGCCGAGCCGGTCTTTTAGCTGGAATGATCCGAAGTCGATCGTATCCTTTTTGAAATAGATCGTTGCCGCGGGTATCTTATATGTGCACTGGGTGTAGGCTACTTTCAGGGATGCATCCTTCAGGTTGACGGT
>JAFDYE010000914.1 GCA_018267585.1 Bacteroidota bacterium | reverse complement strand
CAGGACGCGTCCCGGGACTGTATGTACTACAGGACGGGAACAATCCCGGCAGTCCGTATACCATCCAACTAAGAGGGGCTAATATCATTCCACCCACCCGGCAAATGCTGGATTACCACGCCCAGGCGCTTCTTAGCAAACCGCTGATCGTTGTCGACGGTGTGCCTATTGCACAGGAAGTGATAAATGCCAACGGTGACAATGCCGGCGTAGACAATATCAACAGTTTTTATGGCGCCGGCGGAGGCCAGGACGAACTGTACTGGCTGAACCCGCTCGACGTAGAAAGCATCTCCGTGCTCAGGGATGCCGAGGCGACCGCGCTTTATGGCTCCCGCGCGGCAAATGGCGTCATTATCATCTCGACAAAAAAAGGCAGGCCGGGAAAAGTTTCTTTGGAAATAACCGCGAACACCGGGATAAATGCCCTGGCTCGCCGGGTCGGCCTGATGAATGAAAGAGAATATCTTGCTATGCGCCACGAAGCCTTGAATAATACCAGCCGCGCAGGCTTGCCGGTATTCGGGAGTTCCGGCTCGAGCACAACGCCCAATGCCGACAACGCATATGATCTGCTTGTTTTCGATACAACCCGCAATGCTGACTGGCAAAATATCTTATTCGGGAACGCGCCGGTCTGTAATACGGGTCTCGAGCTGACGGGTGGTAAAAGTCGTACCGCCTGGCGTTTGTCGGGCGGTTACAATGGCTGGAAAAGTCCCTTTCCGGGTCCCGGGTACCAAGCCCCCTATAAAGAAGAAAAAGGAACAGCCGCCGCCAATATCACCTGCCGGTCTTATGACAACCGGTTCAAACTGGCGGTATCCCTCCTCAGTGCCGTGACGTCTTCCCTTCAACCCATCGCTGATCCAGGTACTTTCGTAACCCTCGCGCCAGATGCACCGGCACTTTTCGATGTGGCCGGTAATCTCAATTTTTTCGGCTGGCGTCCTGTGGCTCCATCTCGGTCTGTCTATACGGATCTTCCCCTGTATTTTTTGGCCCAGCCTTATCGATCCAACCGGTTCACTTTGTTCGGTCGGACCAATCTTTCTTATGAAGTACTGCCTTCCCTGGTTCTCACGGTCGCAGCAGGGTATTCCCGAAGCGAAGCCAAACAGACCCAGCAGTATCCGCAAGCCGCCAATGATCCTATAAATATAGACCGGCCGAGTATGGCATTATTTGGCAATTCCTCATCGACGGGTCTTAACCTCGAACCTAATCTGCATTACGAATGGCGGCGGGGGCGGCACTTTTTCGGCTTGCTGGTAGGTGGAGGCTATCAAGCCGACAAACAGCAGTCAACTAGCGTCGAAGGGATCGGATATTCCTCCGATCGACTGCTGAACAGCCTGTCTGCGGCAAAGTCGACCGTTGCATTCTCCGATAATTACGTAGAAAGGATCTCACTGTCTGCGCTTGGGCGCCTGTCCTGGCGCTATTCCGACGAATACCTTGTCGATCTCTCGGTCCGGCGCGACGGCTCCAGCACTTTTGGTTCGGGCCGCCGTTTTGGCAATTTTGGCTCGGTGGGTGTCGGTTGGATCTTTACCCGCACTGGCTGGTCAAAGCTCTTTCCCTGGCTCAGTTTCGGGAAACTCCGCGGAAGCTATGGGATAACAGGCATCCAGGGCGCCGATCCCTACGCCTATCTTACAACCTTTGCGCCGACGTCTTACTATGGCGGATTAATTCCGAACTACAACGGTTTATACCTCGGTAATGGCACTTATCAAGGCTCCGCAACCCTTGTATTGCAAAGGAGAGGGAACCCCACACTGGGCTGGGCGCAGGCGGTCAGCGTAGACCTTGGCACCGATCTGTATTTCCTCCCCGACCAGCGGCTGAAATTTTCCGCTCAGTGGTATCAGAAGGTCATAGGAGATCAATTGGTAAGCATTCCGGTCAGCGGGGTGACTGGCGCGTCGAGTTACCTTTTCAACTGGCCCGCAAAAGTCATCAACAGGGGAGTGGAGTTGACCCTCGATTATACGTCACCCCATAAGTCTTCGGTAATTGACTGGGCGGTCGCCTTCAATATTGCTTTTAACTCCAACCGGCTTTTATCTTTTCCACTTCTGAATTTTTCGGATTTCAAGTCCTACTTAACAGTTGGACATTCCATCAACCAGCAACGGTTATATCATTCATACCTGGACGATGGGCTTGGCGTATATAAATATTTCGGCACTCCCCAACAGGATCCCACCCCTTATAACGTCGACAATTACCCGGTATTCACCGGCGGCATGCAGGCAAGCGTCGGTTATAAAAGGATCTCCCTTTCATTGTCTTGCACTTTTGCCAAACAAAAAGGTTTCACGAACCTTCAGGGCGCAGAACAACCTGGTCTAATGGCATCGGCCGAGGCAAATCAGCTCAAGGTGGTGACCAGGGACAGGCATTGGCAGTCACCCGCGGACGCCGGCCTGGGAGGTGGACTATATGCAGCCGACATAGGATGGGTTCCGTCGCTTGACATTTATTGGGGGGACGCGTCGTATTTCGCCGTCAAAAATGCCAGCCTCAACTATGCCCTGCCACCGGCGTTCCTGAAGAAAGCCGGCATGGCAGGATTGATCCTCTATGTCCGTGCTGATAACTTGCTTTTAACCCCGGTATCCGGTTACAATGGCTTCGACCCCGAACAGCCGACAAGGGGTGATCCGCCGTTGACACTGCGCAGGATCCTCATCGGCGGCTTCACTGTCAATTTTTAATGTATTAGACTATGATCATAAAATTAATTCAGCCGCCCGCTTTGTTCTTCCTGATCGTTCTTCCTGTGGTCCTGGAGTCTTGCAACAAGATCTTGAATGCCGCCCCGCCCACGATTGAGATCGGCATTACTGCCGCGTTTGACGATAGTGTGTCGGCCGTTGCCGCAGTCACGGGCGTCTATACCCTGACCAATGGGAATGGCAACTTCATTGGGGGAGGACTTTCCTATTTCCCTGCCCGATCGGCCGATGAAGTGATCCACTATGGTTTCACCGACTATTTTGCCCTCGATTCGCTTCCGACGGATAATACAGATGTCTATTATATCTGGCTCGAAGGATTTCAAAACCTGGCATGGATCAATAACAATATCAATGGTCTCCGGCCGGCGAAAAAGATCAGTACCGCGCTCCAGCACCAACTGTTGGGAGAAAGTCTTTTTTGCCGCGCCTTTGTCTATTTCTACCTGGTCAATCTTTGGGGCGACGCTATTCCGCTGATCACGTCCACCGACGTTGGAGCCACCCGTAATGCCAAAAGTGTACCCCGGCAACAAATTTATGCCCAGATCGAGGCCGATCTGCTCGAAGCTCAAAGCCTCCTCCCCATTACGTATGCCGGTGCCGGCAGGGTTCGACCCAACCGCATGGCTGCCACTGCGCTGCTGGCAAAAGTTTATTTGTATCTTGACAAATACAGTGATGCCCTCATACAGGCCAATACCGTGATCAACAGTAACCTGTATTCGCCGCTGCCTCCGGCGTCTTCTGCCTTTCTCGCTACCAGTCGGGAGGCCATCTGGCAGTTGTTGCCACCCACCAACCAGGGGCAGCTTCAACCAGTTGCCGAGGCCGTGATCTATCATAATTCGACATCGGGTCTGACCCCGCAACTGCTTGCTGCTTTTGAACCCGGCGATCTCCGACGCCAGTATTGGGTAGCCGACAATGTGTATAACGGATCGACCTACACCATACCTGCCAAATACAGACGCCTCGGTTCCGGTATCGACAGTCTTCCCGATGAGTATTATGTTATGCTGAGGGTAGCCGAGCAATATCTTATTCGCGCAGAGGCCAATGCCCGACTGGGACAAACCGCTGCGGCGATTGCCGATCTCAATGTCATCCGGGTCCGCGCTGGCGTACCTGTACTGGCGGATACCTTGTCGCAGGCGCAGTGTATTGCCGCGATCGAGCACGAACGCCGGGTGGAACTTTTTGCCGAATGGGGGCACCGCTGGCTCGATCTCAAACGGTGGCCCGGTATCGAAAATCCCGCGATCAGCAGGGCCGATGAAGTGTTGGGCACAGTTAAAGCCGACTGGCAGCCGACCGATAAATATTATCCCGTGCCCGCCGCCGAGATCATATTGGATCCAAATCTCCTTCAGAATCCCGGTTACGCGGGGCACTAAAATTTTTGCTGCTACCGAGGTCCTGGCTCGCTTTCTTTAGCGCATGACCGCAATATTCAAAAATAACACCTGATCCGGGGGCCTTTTAGATTGCGGACGGCGTTTTACCAATATGCAATTAGATTTATTCAGCAAATCGGATATCGTGATGTATGTAGCGCATGGCGCGCCGAAGGTACCGGCCGGCCGGGTCTTTTCATCGTTGGTTTACAAATAAAACAACACAAATATGGAAAACGGTAAAAAAAAACCAAGCATTGTCTTTTGTCATGGGATCTGGGCAGACGGCTCTTGTTGGAGCAAATTAATCCCTACACTTCAGGAAGAAGGTTACGAGGTTATTGCATGTCAATACACACTCCAGACCGTTGCTGAAGACGTAGATATTGTAAAGGGCTCGTTGGGCAGGGTCAGCAGTCCGGCGATCCTGGTGGGTCATTCTTATGGTGGAGCTGTGATCACGGCGGCGGGCGTGGATGACCGCGTGGCGGGATTGATTTATATTGCCGCCCTTTGGCCGGATTCAGATGAGACATCCCAGATGCAGCAGGACAAGTATCCCAGGACCGATATCTTTGCGAATGTCGAAGTCGCGGATGGACGGGCCTGGATGAAACACTCGGGAACACAGTTTTTTGCAGGGGATCTTTCGGCGGAAGAGCAGGCGCTCGTTTGGGCGACTCATTTTGCCCCCAACGTGAATCTGTTTAACACGACGGCGCATGGAACGGCTTGGAAAACGAAGCCAAGCTGGTATATTGTAGCTACGAATGACAAGACGGTGCATCCGCAGTTACAGCGGGACGGTGCTAAGAAAATGGGCGCCTCTACATTTGAAGTGGCCTCCAGCCATGTCCCAATGCTTTCCAAACCCGAGTTTGTCCTGGACGTGATCCGCAAGGCCGCCATGTCTGTGCAGGGCAGCCCTAAGCAGGTCTTGTCGAAATAAGGCTATTCAACTTTATCAATTAGCGAAATATCGTCCTCGTGCAGGGCGATATTTTTTTACCGTAGGTGTGGAAAATAGCATGAAAAAGCCTCAAGTGCGATTTAGCACGCAGAAGACATTCTCTATTTTAAAGAGATCATCAAAAAGCTCCAATTTCAACAATTGGGCTCGCTGACAAACTTAGGTACCGCGTAGGGGAATCGAATTCGGCCTCTCGGTTCTTCAAATTTTTCCTTCATGATTATCAAAGTTTTATAAGAGCAATTCTTGGTAAAAAAAGGCGATTTCTAATCCCCCTTTTTGGCCCCGTTCCGATCCCTATTTTCCAGCTTGTAATAGACTCATCATTTCTGCTATGGGGATAGCCGTGATCTCTTTTGTTAATGGAAACAGTTCCTTCCCAGGATATACAATAAATCTCTTTGTGGCTTGGATATCGTCACAGCCCAAGTGGAATCCTTTTGAAACAGATGGGGCTTGCGAGCGTTTTATTTCAATGGCGTATCTTTCTTTGCTGTTCTTCTCGATCACCAAATCCACTTCCGCTCCTGCCGATGTTCGGTAGAACCATGGTGTAATTCCAGTAGGAAGCACAGACAAAAGGTTTTCCAGAACAAACCCTTCCCAACTTGCTCCTACCACCGGATGACCTAACAGATCGTCGATAGTAATCAAATTTAGAAGGGCATGTGTGATACCGCTATCGCGAATATAGATTTTAGGTGCTTTTACTAGTCGTTTGCCAACATTGCCGGACCAGGGACGAAGTGTGCGGATAAGCAAGAGGTCTTCCAGCAATTCAACGTAACGTTTTGCAGTCGTAGCGGCAACATCCAGGTTGTTACCCAATTGGGCAATATTGAGCTGCCCGCCTTGGCTATGGGCCAGCATGGTCCAAAGATTTCGCAGTGTGATAGCCGGTATCCGGGGACCAAGTTGCGGAACATCCCTTTCCAGATAAGTACTGATGAAATTTAATCGCCAACGAAGGCTGGCTTCGTCACTTTTAGCTAAAAAACTATCTGGGAAGCCTCCGCGGAGCCATAAATGGTCGAGATCAGCTGATTTTTTTTCATTTATCTCTGCTGCAGTAAACCCCGATAACTCTTTATATGCAATACGTCCAGCCAACGATTCTGAAGACTGCTTCAGGAGATCCAGTGACGCGGAACCAAGTATAAGAAACTGACCAGTCCTTAGACCTTCTCTCCGCCTCCGATCGATGACACCGCGAAGAATTTGAAACAGCTCGGGCACACGCTGAATTTCGTCGAGAATAATCAGTTTGCCCTTATGCAGTTCGAAATAGTCTTCAGGTTCCCTAAGCTTAGTGGCTTCTGAGGGAGTTTCGAGGTCAAGATAGATCGGCTCAGGGTTTATGGATGCGGCGATGGCTTCGGCCAAGGTCGTCTTCCCGACCTGTCGTGGCCCAAGAACTCCAACAGCCGGGAATTCTTCCAGCATTTCTGCGATTTCAGTCTGAACTTGCCTCTTGATCATCCTTGCAATTATAGCATAAAATGATCGATTTGCAAGGAATAATTTATTCGTGTCGTCACAAAACGGCACAAGAATGTATTAGTATTATGCTGTAAACCAATCTTTTATAACGAAATTGACATAATTGCACCGCCATGCTCAAAAGTGAAGAGGGTTAAAAGGAGGCATCGATCCAGACAGTCTTTAAAAATTGCCGGGTTTGCCATTGCAAAAAGGAATAATGTGTCAGGGGCGATCCCGCATACCGCCCTTTTCTACCAGCGGCTTCCCCTTTTCAACGATGTATGTCGCCAATTCGCTTGCCGGGGATTTTCCAACATTGATTGCAGAGTGAATAACGCCAGCGGGGACAAACAGGACACCACCCTTTTTCAAAGTGATCGGGCGCTGTCCTTCCAGTGTATATTCTAAAGTACCTTCTAAAACGTAGATGATCTCTTCACCGGGATGCCGGTGGTTCGTGGCGAAAGCACCGGGCGGGAAATCTACCCGAACTTGAATCATTTCCCTTCCAGGCACGCTAAGATCATGTTGTTGCAGGTCAGTACGCTGTGTGGCAACTGGTTTGGCGGTTCCCTGAGCCGGCGCCGATACCGGAGTAAAGGACAGGGCAGCGGCTACAAATTTGCAGAAGAGACATGTTGGAGCGGACGAAGATTTGCGGATCATACGTAATTGATTTTTTTAAAATGAAAAGTGCGAATGAGCATCACAGAAACACCTGGGTGGAGAGTACAAATGTTCCTTTGGAGGAACTCTGCCGGTTTTCGGTAACTATGGGCCTTGTCTGATATTTAAAGGAAATTCTGGCATGATGACCGTCCAGGTAAACATTTCCCCCGGCACTCCACCAGGTAAATTTAGAGTTACCGTACCGCTCGAACTGTTGAAGACTATACTCGGCAAAGGGTTGCAAGCGGACAGCGCCCGTCTTTAACAGCGTTTTGGGAAGCAGCAGACCCGCTTGCGTAAACCAGGAGGATCCCGTCCCAATAATCGGTGCGAGATTGCCAAAACCTGCTTGGGAAACCGTGCCCTGGTAGTTTTTGGCAGGGCCGACATTTTCGTTGATAATCGATCCATTTCTTAAGTAATTCGGTCCGAAATCATCGTGGTAATAAACGCTATAAGCGGTAACGGCCCAGTTTTCCTGAGGACCACCGAATGGAAGATCCGCGAAGATGTCCGTGGCCCATATGGCAATGTTGTGTTTAATAAACGGCGATGTACTGGTGTTGTTTGCCTGAGTCGATGTGGCATCAGCGGAGTAATAGTAGCCGGCTCCGATATTCAGTACTTTCCTGGTGCCCACATAGGTTCCGGTCGTATATGGGACCAGACTGTTCTCCTGTTCAAAGATGTCCCAGGAAGCATAGCCGGTAGTAGATAATTTCCCTTCTGCGTTGTTGTCGACCGCATAGTTGATCTCGGGGGCATTGGGAGCATAGGCCACAGGCGGATTAATGACAGTGAAAGGCTTATTAATTGCCCAGCGATACGGCACCGGGCCAATCTTGCCTTTGATGTATACACCCACCTGGCGGCCCAATTGGTCTGAATTGTCTATCAATGGCCAGTTGTACAGTGGAGCATCGACCGCCAGGAAGTTAAAGGAACTGAGCGAACTCATTCGGCTGATCCCAACCCAGTAATGTAGCCCGGTTCCGATATACAAGGAAGCAAAGTTCGGTCTTTTCGTCTTGAAGTCGTTATCCGGGAATATGGTGAATTCGTTCCATAGCTCGTGTACATAGATATCTGGCTTCTTTCCCAATGTTCCAGCAAAAGTGGCGCCTCCGTTGCCCGTGTTTCCCCCTCCAGCGGTACCTCCACTGGAAAAGGTCTGGTTATCCATACCGACAGTGGCGAGGATCAGGTAGCGGGGACTGAGTTGAGTGTAGACAGCGAAGCGAAACTGTCTTACGCTAAAATCAAACATACCGTCACTGGCGACACCGTTCACCGCTGTCCCGGGGTTGAGCCGGGTATAACGAGCCATAAAATCACTCCAGATCAAGAAGCGGATGTATTTCTTTCCTGTGCTGTCCAGTTGCACGGTCATGCCATCCTGATAAGTGGGCGAGCCGCCTTGACCGTAGATCGTACAACCGAACAGGACCATTATCCCTGCCAGGAGAACGCGCAATAGATTTTTTGAGAGACGCATATAAGTGGAGTTTGGATGTTTTACTATGCTGACCTTTATTAGAAAAGGGTGCCAGCATGTAACCAAATAATAATTAAGGCATTAGGCTTGAATTTGCAATTGCGGCTTAACGATATGTCGATGTTTTCGGGTGTCTCGGTTGAAATCCCAATAAAGATTCGCCGTCGATGATATGTCGACAATCGGTCTTGAAAATGGCTGTATATCGCTGGCGAATCGAACTTGCGGTTTATCTGATCGGTTGAGCGTAAATGCCTTAGTAATTGGTACTCCATTAGAATAATAGAACGAAAACTATTTCAGATGAAATCAGAAAAATTGTCTACATGGCTTCCCCGATTCGTCCTATTTGGCGTTTTGGTAGGTAACTTTTGCAGTTCCACCAGCTCGAATGCCCAGTCTCCACTTGTGAAGAATGTGGTCATCGTTCATGGCGCTTTTGCAGATGCGTCCGGTTGGCAACCGGTTTGGGCAGAGTTGACGAAGCACGGCTTCGTCGTTACGCTTGTTCAAAATCCGTGTACGTCATTAAAGGCTGATGTGGATGCCACTAACGTCGCGCTCGATAAATTGGACGGCCCGGCGATCCTTGTTGGTCACTCCTGGGGTGGCACCGTCATTACACAAGCGGGCGTCCATCCAAAAGTAGCCGCGCTGGTGTATGTGAACGGCTTTCAACCAGAAGTCGGTGAAAACACGATCAAGCTCGCGGCAAGTGCGCCGCCTAAACCAGAAAATGGGTTACTCCCGCCGGATGAGAAGGGAAATATCTTTTACGACAAGGCGAAATTCCATGCGGGCTTTTGCGCCGATGTCAGCCAGAAGATGGCTGATTTCATGTATGCTTCCTCCGGATATATACCCGTGGAAGCGTTTGAAACCCCGGTGACAGCAGCAGCCTGGAAAACAAAGCCCTGTTTTGGGATTTCGTCCAATGGGGATAAGAGTATCAATCCTGTGATTACGCTCAGCGGATACAAAAGGTCAAATAGTACCATCATCCGGATCGATGGAAGTCATGTGGTTTTCATGACCCACCCCAAAGAAGTGGCCGCAGTGATCATGGCGGCGGCGGTGAAGGTAAGCAAGTGATCGAATTAAAGAGGGCCGATCAACTCGGCCCTCTCTTTAGTTCATGGTCAATCGCGCATTTTATACCTGAGCCTGTCCACCGTCTACAAAGATTTCGCTTCCCGTCATATACGTGCTATCGTCGGACGCCAGGAAAACCGCCACCGCGGCGATCTCTTCCGGATCGCCAACCCGGGACAGGGGCGACTGATCGCAGAAGCTCTGCAGGGCCTGTTGCTGGGCGCCCGTGGTATCCAGCAAATTCAATAGACCTGGTGTAGTGGTCGCTCCGGGAGACAACACATTTACCCGGATAGTTGTTCCCCGCAGGTCCAATGCCCAGCTTCGTGCGAAATTTCTGATCGCGGCTTTTGTTGCGCTATACACGCTGAAGGCGGCCGTTCCCTTTGAGCCGGTGGAAGATCCGGTGAGAATGATAGATGCGCCTGGAGATAGCAGGGGCAAGGCCTTTTGAACGGTAAACACGGTTCCTTTTACATTGACGTTGAACGCCAGATCAAACCCCTCCTCGGTAATATGGCCAAGCGCTTCAAGGGCACCCAGCCCGGCATTGGCAAAGACGATGTCCAGACGCTTGCCCTCTGCTGCAATCACCGAATAGATATGGTCAAGATCCGCCAGGTTACTGACGTCCCCCCGGATGGCCCTCGCATTACCTCCAATGGAAGCAACAGCTTCGTCCAACTGGCTCTGCCGCCTGCCGGTGATATAAACAAACGCCCCCTCCGCCACAAAGCGCCTGGCACTGGCCAGTCCGATCCCACTGTTGCCTCCAGTTATCAATGCGATCTTACCTTGTAGTCTGCCTGCTGGTTTTACTTCGGTTGTCATGATGTTTATTTTTTGTGTTCAAACTTTCATACCAGGAATCAACCGACTGATGAACAGACTGATAATGCGGTTTCTCCGGTTTTAAAGCGGCGAGATATCGCGAATTCCAGCCCGATTGTCGAAATGCCGATAAGGGAATGAGCGGGCCGGTGCAGGTGATGATGGCCGATGCCGGCGTATGGTCATTGGTGGGATTTCAATGCTAAGGTTATATTTCTCGACATATCGACGAAGAGAAACGGCGGGCAATTAGCATATGCCCCTTATTAACAACAAGTTATGTGCTGGCACAATATTGCGCTTAGAGCAGGGATTATGGATATGTAAGTGGGATTTAAAATAACAGCTATGTATACCAACAACAAACAGTTTAACAGACGTCAATTTCTAAGTACAGCGAGTATTCT
>JAFDYE010000913.1 GCA_018267585.1 Bacteroidota bacterium | reverse complement strand
TAGGCCGACGAGGCCGGCGCGGTCTCTCCGAAGTATCTGTCCCGCTGTATGGACAGCGCCCGGATATTGCCGTCCAGCAAATGGGCGGCTACGTCCTTTACGTTCCAGAGCTTCGCGACCGTGGGGCGCGTCCAGTCTTCCGGCGTCAGGGAATGCAGCAATTCCAGCAATTTGTCGTTCAAAGGCCTGAAAAGCTGTCTTGTGTCGATAGGAGAAGGGCTGATGTGTTCCATAGTAATGCTTAAATTTATAAAAAAATTCCATGGTAGCATTTTTAGGTATGGGCTTATTGGGCTCAAATTTTGTCCGGGCGATGATCGGCAAGGGTGAAAAAGTACAGGTATGGAACCGGACTGCAGCGAAAGCGACAGAGATGGAAAAGTACGGAGCGAAGGCCTTTGCCAGCGTTGCGGACGCAGTAAGGGGGGCAGATACCGTTCACCTCACGCTAAAGGATGACCTAAGCGTCGACGAGGTGCTTGCGGCAGCAAGCGGTGCGCTCAAGGCGGGCGCGGTCATCATCGACCATACGACCACATCCGCGGCGGGCGCTGTCAAAAGGACGGCCGATTGGAAGGCGAAAGGGTATACCTATCTGCACGCCCCTGTCTTTATGGGTCCTGTCAACGCCCTTGAAAGCACCGGCTTTATGCTGGTATCCGGGGATCAGTCTGTTATTGCCAGCAATGAAGCGGCCCTGTCAAAAATGACGGGCAAGCTGCTGAATTTTGGGGAAGAGACGGGCAAGGCGGCGGCCATGAAGCTGATCGGAAATAACTTCCTGGTTACGTTCACGGCCGGACTGGCCGATACGCTGGCGCTGGCCAAGTCCATGCATATCTCCGTCAGCGATGTTTCTGCCCTGTTCGATAACTGGAATCCCGGCGCAATGTTACCCGGGCGTCTCAAGCGAATGACCAGCGGAGACTACAGCAAGCCTTCGTGGGAGTTGAATATGGCCCGGAAGGATACGGGACTCTTTATGGATGCCGCTGATAAGGCGGGGGTCAAATTGGCTGTTATTCCGGCTATTGCCGCCGAAATGGACCGGTATATCGCCGAGGGGCATGGCGGCGAAGACTGGACGGTGATCGCCAAGGATAAGCTCCCTTAGGCTGTGGCAGATTGTCTACATACTTCCACATATCCGGGTTGGCAACAGGCGGGAAGGGACCGTGGCATCCCGTTTGAAACGACTACTACAGGTTAAGATACGCTGATAGTATTAGTATTCGTTCACCAAATCGATGTTATGAATCTAAAAAAAGCTAGACTAACCCGTTCGTTCGTCATCGGAAGCTTTGTTCTCTTTGGCCTGGCTGCCTGTCACAGCAACGACTATAAGTCGTACAACGACAAGGCATCCGGCGAGACGATGTCCTCCGATACTTCCGCGTCCACCGCGATCATCCATTCTGATACTGCAGCAACCAATGCCTCATCGTCACAATCCGCAACCGTTGCTAGAAAGAAAGGAAGATGGTCTATTAAAATGCCTGATAAGAGCAGTACAGTGAGGATCGAAAAGGACAGGGAGGGAGTGTATACGCGTGCTGAAGCGATGCCCGAATTTCCCGGTGGTCAGACTGCGCTGGATAACTATGTTAATAACAATATAGAGTATCCGCAGCAGGCCATCGACAACAATACGTCGGGAACTATAAAAGTATCCTTTGTCGTAGACGAACAGGGTAAGGTGCAAGACGCCCATGTCATTGGCGCCCCGCTGGGCAATGGCCTGGACGAACAGGCACTGAGAGTAGTGAGCAATATGCCCACATGGAAACCTGGAAAAGTAAAAGGTAAGAATGTGAAGACGAGGCTTGAGCTACCGATCGCGTTTCAGGTAGAAGCCTAATGATCCGATGATTGCTCCCCATAAACAAAGCCTCCCGAGGGAGGCTTTGTCTTTTTATCGGTTATAAGTGCAGGTCCACCTTTTTTCCGGTTGCAATGGACTCGTAGATGGCGTCGATGATCTTCAGGTCTTTGACGGCCTCTTCTCCGTCTACCGGTACGACAGGCTGTTTGCCTTCCAGGAGGATGCCGGACATTTCGTCCATCTGCACGGTCTGGTGGGTGACGACCGGCTGGTTCAGTTCGCCTTTGTTGGTTCGTCCGCGGATGGGGCCATAGCCGGTAGCGGGCAGCAGCTCTGCGAATCCTGAAGAACCGTTGAGAAAGAATCTGTCCAGATTGTTCATATTGTAAGTTGACAGGCAGGATGCTACTGCTCAGCTGGGGTAACCCATCTGGAACTGGATGGTCTCGTCTACGCCTTCCTTGAACTTGTCGTGGTTGGTCTTGGTTTCCTGTGCGGTTACCCAGATAGGGTCTTCGCCGATCATATAGCGCGAGCCGTTGATGGAATAGATGCCGATGTCCATCATCGATCCGCCGCCGGAAAGGGTCCTGTTTAGCCGCCACTGTGTCGGGTCGCCGATGGTAAAGCCCGATAGTCCCTGGAAGAAAAGGATCTTTCCGAGCTCGCCGGCTTTTCGCATACGAATGATCTCGAGGGTGTGCGGCTCGAAGTGCATGCGATAGCCTACGAGCAGCCGGACGTTTGCCGCTTTGCAGGCGTCGACCATTTCCTGACCGTCTTTGGCGGTGACAGACATGGGCTTTTCGCTGATGACGTGCTTGCCTGCCTTTGCTACGCGGATGGCGGCTTCTTTGTGCAAGGCGTTTGGCGTGATTATATAAACGGCGTCGATGTCCGGGTTATTCTTTATCTGGTCATAGGTCTCGTAATTGTAGCAATTCTTCTCCGGTATATTGTATTTGGCCTGCCATGCTTTTATTTTCGACGGGGTGCCGCTGATGACGCCGACCAGCCTGGCTTTCTTACAGGATTGCATGGCTTCGGCTACCCGCGTGCCATAGCTGCCGAGCCCCATGATGGCGACCCGAAGCATGGGGCCGTTGTAGGGTCGGGTGTCGCGGGCGGCCGCTGAAAGATCGTGTGGTAAAAAAGAGAGTGCAACAGCCGAGCCGGTCAGCTTTTGGAGAAAGTCACGACGTGAATGCATACAAGCAGGTTTTTATTTGAGTGAGCAATAAGGTTATCTGGAAACTCCGGACACTTAACTAAAGATAAGACAAGCAGCCCAAGTTATCCACAGGGGCTTGCAAATTTCGTTATCGCCTTGTATCTTGCTCCCCGAAGTTGATCCGTAATAGAGTCTATACCCTTGAAATACCATGACACAATTCGTTGTATTTCTTAATCTTAAATAGACTCTATGTTACACAAAGAAGAACTCCGCCTGGGCAACAAGGTGTTCAACCGCAAAGGTGAAGTGATCACAGTACAGCAGCTCCTCTCCAACTCCCTCATTTACGATACGCAGATCAATATCAGCCGGAAGGTCGCGGCCAATTCGGGTCGTTTCTACGAAGACAGCTATGTCACGGAAGTCGTCGAGCTGGTCAAAGAGATCGATTTTCAGGAGGTTACTGCCATCGCGCTGACACCCAAGATCCTCGAAAAATGCGGTTTCCGGAATTTTGTCCGTGACGAGTGGATCATCAGCTACGGCAACACACATACGGATTTTGAATTTACTTCTGAGGGGCTGCGTCTGCGGCACTCTACTCCCACCCGCGTCGGTATCAAATCCGTGCACCAGCTGCAGAATTTCTTTTTCGCCATTACCGGTCAGGAGCTGGAAGTAGACATGTAGTCTACGCCATATCGAGATTGAAGACTTCCCCGCTATATTTTTTGGGAAGGATGAGCAGCTTGCATAGTCTGTCCAGCCGTATGAACCGGATCGCTTTGTACACCTGTACTACCGGCCATAGGAAGGGTATTGGGGACAGCCCGAGCAGCCGTCTCACCTGACGTGGTGCGAGCAATACCTGCGCCTGCAGGAGCAATTGATACCGGAATCCGCCCAGACTGAGACGGTAGCGGTGATAGAGGTCTTTGGTGAAGGTGCTGCTGGTCAGGTTTTGTTGCAGGTAGTCATCCCTCATCTTTGCCCATTCGTTGTAAGTGGCTGGAAGGTTCTTCAGCTGCATCCGTTCGCCTACGCGATGGAAGACGTCGAAGACCTCGGTCTTCTCGGCGGGCGTCAACCGACGGTGCAACAGCTCGAATGCGCGTATCGAATAGTCGATCAGCTGGAAGAGTACGTCGAGATAGGCTTCGTCGGGTATTTGTGCACCGCGGCTGGCTTCGACCGTTCGGTGCACGGCTGTGATGCCGTCGATAGCGGACAGCGCCCTTTTCTTTTCTGCAAAAACGATCCGCTGCGCGTAAGCCACGGTCGAGAACAGGCGGCCCAGCGGGTCGGCCGGCAGCTTGCCGGTAAAATACAGCCAGTCCACCGCCTTGTTCAGTGCGAACTCGGCCGAGGCGCCGGCGAAAATGAACAGGATGGTGTCGGCGCTACCCCAGATGCGGCGGACGATCGATCCTTTTTCTACAAACGTTTCCATATTAGTCCCTCCATGCTGATGACGGTTAGTATTCCCAGCGTATAGCAGAAAATATCGGTCCAGGTAAAATAACTTCCCAGCAGGGTGCGCATGAGGGAAGGGCCCCGGAAGCCAAGTCGGTTTGCCAGTCCGAAATATTGTGTGGTCTCTACTGCATATGCGAAAAGCAGGACTCCTGTTGCGACCTTCCATACCGGCCAGTCGACGAAGGCTCTTATCAAACAATACAGCCAGATGACACAGAGGAAGTCTCCGCCATAGGGGCGGATGATCGCGTCGTGCATGCGAGCGCCGATAAAGCCCTCGATCGCGAAGAGAACCAGCATCACCAGGAAATAAGAAATAGAGAATCGGTACATCGTATTTAAAAGCACTTTGTAATACAAAGTAAAGAAGAAAACTGCAGGTTTGCAAATTCCCGAAGTAAAAGTTATCATATCCATCAAAACCGACCGCACACCCGGGAAGAGGACGACAGCATAATAGGGCAAAGCCTGCTCCCGTTTAGAAAAAAAAGCGCTAATTTTACAAAATGTTCCTGAACAAAGGATGTTAATAAATTGTAAACCGGAAATGCACAAATACGAAATCTGCTGCGTAGGACATATCACACTGGACAAGGTAGTAACTCCCAGATCGACCGTACATATGGCCGGAGGCACGGCCTTTTACTTCTCGAATGCGCTTTCGCGTATGGACGTACGCTACACGCTGGTCACGGCTCTCGCACAAAGCGAGCTTTACTCGGTCGAGGAGTTGCGGAAGAAAGGCATCGACGTAAAGGTCTACCCTAGCCGGCATACCGTCTATTTCGAGAATATCTACCCCGAGAACCAGGACCATCGCGAACAGCGCGTATTACAAGAGGCCGATCCTTTTACCGTCGACCAACTGAATCAGGTCGACGCCCGTTATTACCATCTCGGCCCCTTGCTGGCGGGTGATATCCCGGTCGACGTCATCCGCAACCTGTCCCAACACGGCAAAGTATCGCTGGATGCCCAGGGCTATCTCAGAAAGGTCCAGAATCAGAACGTGCTGGCGATCGACTGGCCTGCAAAAAAGGAAGCGCTTCAGTATGTGGATGTTATAAAGGTTAACGAACATGAAATGGAAGTTCTGACCGGTGAGACGGATGTCCGGGAGGGCGCTTATGTATTGGCCGGCTGGGGCGTGAAGGAAGTGGTCATTACCCTGGGCAGTATGGGTTC
>JAFDYE010000912.1 GCA_018267585.1 Bacteroidota bacterium | reverse complement strand
TGGGGCAGCCGCGGCTACCCGCAATGGGGGATGGTGAGGGGGGAGAACTATTTTTTCTACCGGACTAAGGGTAAGAGAAGTTTCAAACGAATAATAGATATGCGCATTTCCAAACAATTGATTGAACTGGTTCTTTCCGGAGGGGGTAGTGAAGAGGATGAGGAGCTGGTAAGGTCGTTTTTCCGCGAGCATCCGGAGAAGCTTGCCCAGTATCTTACGGAGGGCAGCTGGGATGGTTTTGAGGTGGATATGCGGCAGGGCGCCCCAAGGGAGAAGATGTTGGGGGTGATCGAGCGGAAGGTGGGGAAGGTACAGGGTGGCCTGGGAATGTCCGAGGAGAGAGATGGAAAGGCGGGCGATGGCGGAGCGGACCCGGGAAGGGCTGAAGATGCGGGAAGGACGCCGGAGAGGAGGCTGAGTTATGGCTGGGTTGCGGCTGCTGCGGCGGTTCTGGTGGTCGTGTGGGGGATCAGGCTGCTGTCCGGGAGCGGGAGCAGTGCGGGCAATGTGAAGCCGGTCTCAGTTGCGGCGCCGGTGGTTGCTGCCGCGACCGGCGGGCTTAAGACGATAGAGAATTCTTCGCTGAAGGCACAATTTTATACTTTACCTGATGGCAGCAAGGTGAAGCTGTCGGGAAAGAGCAAGATCAGCTATAGCAACCCTTATGTCGATAACCGCAGGGATATCTACCTGGAGGGCGAGGGGGTCTTTACTGTGGCGAAGGAAAAGGCGAGGCCGTTCGCTGTGCATGCCGGGAATATCGTTACGACGGCGTTGGGGACGGTGTTCCGGGTGAGCGACAGGGGCAAGCCGGTCACCACTGTCCAGCTATACAGCGGGCGGGTGGTAGTACGGGGGAAGTCTTTTTCGGATGTGTATCTGCAGCCGGGGGAGCAGGTACTCATGAACAGCAGCAATTTTACGGTAGAGGTGAAGAAAGAAGATCCGAAGGTGGCTGCCGGAGCCAGGCCTCAGCCGGTGGTGCTGAATTTTACAAAGGAGTCACTGGCGGAGATATTCGATCAGCTACAGAAGGAATGCACTGTTACGATCTCGTATGATGCGGTGAACCTGCGGAACACGGAATTTACCGGGGTGTTCAACAGCGGGAATGAGACGCTGGAGTCTTTCCTGAGCACGGTGTGTGAGATCAACGAATTAACCCTTATAAGGACTGCAGGGAAAAGCTTTTCTATACAGGCGAAATAAACAATCATCATATTCATCGTTGTGACGCGGCCCATGGGCCCGATGGGCTGGTCTATTCTTAAAACCTGAACAAAAAACATCAAATTAAGGCTTATGAACAAACTGTTGACGGGACTATTTTTATTAGCCTTGGCCTTGCGGGGGATGGCGCAAACCAACCCCAACACCGCGACCGGTATTGTCCGGAATGAAAGCGGGGAAGGTCTGGAAGGCGCGGTTGTGCGACTGCTGAACAGCGTGAATGGCTTCAGTCAGAGCACGTCCACCAATAACAAGGGTATTTTTAGTTTTACCAGGGTTCCTGTCGGTGGCGGGTATCAGTTCGTTATCTCCCATATTGGCTATGCCGGCGACACGCTGACGGGGTATGAAATGAAGGAGAATGGCCGTATCTCTCTTAGCGTGGTCCTGCAGAACAAGAATACCAGCCTGGACAGGGTTGTGGTCATCGGGTATGGCAGCGTGCGGAAGAAGGACCTTTCGGCTGCGGTGTCGGAAGTGCCGAATATCAATCAGATCAAAGAAAGGCCGGTGGTGAATGTGGAGAACATGATCCAGGGGCAGGTAGCGGGTGTCACGGTGGTGGACAATGGAGGGCATCCGGATAAGGCGCCTTCCGTGGTCATACGCGGAAAGGGGTCAAGGGGGGACGAGTCTGTTCTCTATGTTGTAGACGGGGTGCCTAATGCGCCTTATAACCCGGCGGATGTCGTGTCGATAACGGTGTTGAAGGATGCTGCTTCGGCGGCGATCTATGGCGCATTCTCGGGATCTGCCGGGGTTATCCTGATAACGACCCGACAGGCTGTAAAGGGCGGCCCAGGGGTCGACTATACGGCGTTTGCCGGCGCAAAGACGGCGTGGAGGCTTCCGCAGTCGCTGAGGGCAGACAAGACGGCTCAGGTAGCGAATCTGGCCGCCACGAACGCCGGGCAGCAGCCGCTGGATGGCTGGGATGCGACAAAGAACCCGTATGATCAGGTGACGAGGACTGACTGGATCCACTCGATCTTCCGGACGGGGCTGGTCCATCGTCATACCATTGCCGTCAATTCGGGAACGGAAAAGTTCTCTACGCTGTTCGAGGGAAGGTATGAGGACAATGAGGGTACTTTGCTGAATACGTATGCCAAGAATATTTCGGGACGGATGAATGCGAACTATGTTTTTAGCCCGCATGTGAAGTTCAAGCAGGATGTATTCGTCAACAATAATGATCACCGCGGAACTGCGACTGACAACGGGTATAGCGGGACGATCCTTTCGGCGATCTATATGCCGAGGTCGGCTACGGTCTACTATGGCGACGGCAGTTATGGCGGGGTAGGTCCGATCGGGTCCCAGTACAATGGTATCCACGGTGACGCGATCAATCCTGTGGCTACGTTGCTGCGTAATCAAGCGTATGACAAGACGACTGATATCCAGTCCATATCGGAATTGAAGGTGTCGAATATCTTGCCGGGACTTTCATTTCTGACGCGGTTCTCCTACCGGTCGTCGAGCTGGTTGTACAAGGACTTTGAGCCCAAGCGGCCCGAGCCGGGAAAACCCAACAATCAGAATACGCTGACCTATAAGACGAACAGGGAGCATTACTGGATATGGGAAAATACCGCTAACTATGAGCATCATTTTGGCCGGCACAGCCTGAGCGCGATGGCGTCCACGACCTCGCAGGAAGACTGGAATATGGGCTTTTCGGCGTCGGGCAAGACGTTCGACGACGAGGCGACGTGGGCGCAATTCCTGGTGAATGCCGCCGATTTTACGGGGCTGCAGCCACAGGACTACGAAACAAAGGACCGGAACTTATCGTATGTTGGCCGACTGTCGTATAGCTGGGCTGACCGCTATTTCCTTTCGGGCAGCTACCGGTATGATATAGCGGGGAGATTGGCCGCGGGTTACAGGGGCAAGGGACTGCCTGGCGTCACTGCGGCGTGGAAGATCAGCTCCGAGCCTTTCTTCCATGTTCCTCTCGTCGACCTGCTGAAGGTCAGGGCGAGCTGGGGAAGGATCGGGAACCTGGGGTCGATCGGGCTTTATTATGGCTACCCGACGCTGTACCTGGATCATGCCTACCAGGTGGGCAATGGCAGTCCTTATACTCCGGCGCTGTATATGGCGAATGCGGTGACGCCTTCCCTGTCCTGGGAAACTTCCGAGCAGAAGGACCTGGGCCTCGACGTAAGTCTGCTGGGGGAGCGGCTGAATTTTACCTTCGACTATTTCGACAAGCTGACTTATGATCTTATCCAGCAGCAGTTCACCAACTGGCCCAATACCATGGGTATCGGCGCGCCGCTGGTCAATCAGGGGAAGATACGCAATACCGGATTTGAGTTTTCGGGTAACTGGAAGGGTAAGATCGGCAGGATCGACTATGAGGTGGGAGGCAATCTGGCAACGTTGAAGAACAGGGTGGACTATATCGATGGCAATCCAAAGTCCGTATGGACGTTCACAGATGCCTGGAGGGGTACGCTGGTCCCTTTCCAGAGTGTAGTGGGTCAGCCTTATTATTCCTACTGGCTGGTGAGAACGGCCGGCATCTTCCAGACCCAGAAAGAAGTCGATGACTATGTGGGGCCTTCCGGAACCAGGATCCAGCCGGGCGCCCGTCCGGGTGACCTGAAATTCGTCGATCAGAACAAGGATGGAAAGATAACGGATGCTGACAAGGTGTATATGGGCAGCGCGGCTCCCAAGTTCACCTATGGATTTACCGCGAACGTAAGATATCACGGTTTTGACCTGAGCCTGTTCATGCAGGGGGTGAGTGGCGTGAAGCTTTTCCATGCCTTTAAGGAGTCCACGCTCAATGGAGCGGAGCAGGGGTATAACCGCTGGGACAAGATACTGGGCGCCTGGTCCGCTACGAATACGCATTCCAATATTCCCATCATTTCGGCAAACGATCCCAATAACAATTTCCAGACTGCGTCCGACTGGTACCTGGAGGACGGCAGCTATCTGCGGGTCAAGAGCCTGATCATCGGATATACCTTCCCCAGGTTCATCAAGAAAAGCAGTCTGCGGGTATATATCAGTGGGGATAACCTGTTCACCTTTACCAAATACAGCGGAATGGATCCTGAAGTGGGGGGGAATGGTCTGGATGGAGGGCAGTTCCCTGTATCGAGGGTGTATTCAGGCGGAGTAAAACTTAGTCTCTAAAAATATTACAACTATGAAAAGGATCTATTCGATAGTAGCATTGCTTGTGTTATTCAGTTCGTGCTCCAAGAACTGGGTTGATACGAAGCCGAACGGCAATCCGTCCACTGCCAATCTTTGGGATGGGGAAACCAACGTAGAAAAGGGGATCAACGGATTATACGTGTCCATGGCCTACGAGAATACCTGGGGACGGAACCTCTTCTGGATGCAGAATGCCAGTGATGATCTCATCGTGGGCAGGCCCAAGGCGGACGGAGAGAATATCAAGAATTTTGTGTGTACGGGTCATGAGGGGTATATGGCTGGTGCGTGGAACGACCTTTATGCGACCCTGACCAAGGCCAACGAGGCTATTGGAGGTTTGCAGAATGCGAAGAACATATCTTCCGATCTTAAGAACAGGTCACTCGGCGAGGCTTATTTCATGCGTGGGTTCGCGCATTTCTGGATCGCCTATCTGTGGGGTCATAAGGATCAGGGTGTGCCTTATGATGGCGTAGAGAACGCCGAGTACGGCAAGCGGATACCGCCGCAGCTCAAGTCTGTTACCGACAACTATACGCAGATCGCCAGCGATATGCAGAAAGCTGCTGACCTGCTGCCCTTGTTCGGCACTTATGGTCCGGCCGATCAGGGCCGGGCGCACAAGGCGGCTGCGCTGGGCTACCTGGTCAAGGTCTATGCCTACTGGGCGCAATATGATGCGGGCAAGTGGGCGCTGATCCCGGATCTCTGTGACAGGATAAAGAACGAGTGCGGAAGGGCGCTGATCACGGGGCAGGGCAGCTGGGACGCCAACTACAGGGCTGTTTTCAAGATCGCGAACAACTGGAGCACAGAGTATATCTGGTCCGTGAACTCGGGCACGCTCGGGGGATCGGAGTTCATGGGTGTTGTGCTGGAGAATACGGGATGGGGGCTATACAACGGCTGGGGATATTTTCAGCCAACGGAAGAGCTGTACGATGAGTATGAGGCCAATGATCCGCGCAGGGCTGCCACCATCCTGAACTTTGGGGATCAGTTCACGTATTTTGGGCAGTCCAGGAATTATTATTCCACGAACAGTCTGTCGGGTTTTCAGATCAACAAATACATGGAGCCTTATTCCTATGGCAGCAACGGGGATGCGGGGACCAACCCGAATATCAACCAGAATGGTGACTATCCCACGACCAGTCTGAATCTGCCGCTGATGCGTTATGCGGAGATACTGCTGTTCAAGGCCGAGGCGTTGATCATGCAGGGGAAGAATGCGGATGCGGCGGCGCCTCTGAATGAAGTGCGCGCCCGGGTGGGGCTGGCGCCTATTGCGGCGCCGACGATGGCCGATCTGAAGCATGAGCGTCGCTGTGAGCTGGCCTGTGAGTGGACGGATCGGTGTATGGACCTGAAGCGGTGGGGTGATGTGGCGGTGATCAATGCGCCGCTGCATGGAAGGTCGCACAAGGTCAAGACGGATCCTTTCTCGGCGTATGATCCCGTGCAGGTGTGGCCGGCGAGGAGCTATAGCCCGGCTAAGATCGCGTGGCCGATCAATCCGGATGTGATATCGAGCAGCAATGGGGTGTATAAGCAGACGCCGGGATGGTAGTGAGGTCGCGGGGCCGGTTTGAGCGGGACCGCGGGTGGTAAAATGAATCAAAACCCTGCCAGACGGCAGGGTTTTTTGTCTATTGGTCAAAAGAAATTGAGGGGGTGGGGTGGAAGCTGTTGTTTTACAGAAAAATAAACAACATGGAAACTACACAACGTCAGAGTTACCTGGATTGGCTGAGGATCCTCTCTATAGCCGGTGTTTTGATCCTGCATTCGGGAATGGCCTATGCCGACGATCTGTGGTGGCATATAAAGGACAAGGAGAGCAGTCAGCTGATCCTTATGCTGAATATCGCGATGCACCTGGTGCGGATGCCGCTGCTGTTCTTTATCAGCGGGACGGTCAGTTACTATATGATGCAGAGGAGGAGCGCTTTTTCTTTTATCGGTCTCCGTTGCACGAGGCTGTTGGTGCCGCTGATCGTGGGGATGCTGGTGGTCGTGCCGCCGCAGATATATATGGAGCGGCTGACGCAGGGATATCGGGGGAGCTTTTGGGATTTTTATAAGACGGTTTTTCAGTTGAGGTTTTATCCTGCCGGGAGCCTGAGCTGGCATCACCTGTGGTTCATTGCGTATCTGTTCATCTATGACCTGGTATTTGCGCCTTTGTTCGCGTGGATGATGAAGAGCGGGAGGCTGCAGCGGGCGCTGGGGTGGTTGAGCCGGGGAAAGCTGGTGTTCCTGCTGGCGTTGCCATCGGTTGCGTGGTTTATCTGTCTGTGCAATCCCTTTGACGAGTTTCCGGACCTGGTACATGACGGGGCGTATTTTGTGTACTGGCTGCTGTTTGTGCTGGCGGGATTTGTTTGTATCCTGGCGCCTCAGCTGATGGATGCGTTGCAGCGGAACAGGCGGATTGCGATGAGCATTGGTTTTTTTTGCCTGGTGGGCTTGTACTATTTCGCCCTTAACCGGGAGGCGCGTGGCGGGTCGCTGGCCTGGCTGAATGTGGCTTTGCGGCCGGTGATGGCCTGGTCATGGGTGTTCGGGCTGATCGGATACGGGAAGCAGTATCTGAACCGTTCGCACCGGGTGCTTGGGTACGTGAATCAGGCGGTGTATCCTTTTTATATTCTGCACCAGACGGTGATGGTGATCCTCGTGTATTATATCACACGGTTCCATGACGGGATCGGGATGAAGTATGTGTTTACGGTCTTTGGGACTTTCTTTTTTACGGTCGGGGTCTTTCACTTTTTTATAAAGCCATACCCGGTGATGCGGTTTTTGTTTGGGATGAAGGTTTCCCCCGGTGGGGGTAAGCCGGATTTGGGCCGGGTTGCCGATGGTGAAGGAAAGCATGGTTTGGGTCGGGTTGCCGATGGTGAAGGGCAGCGGAGGCCGGGCCGGGTGTTTAGTGGGTGGGTCTTCCGTTAACGTCCAGGGATTCGATGAGGGGATGGTTTTGGTTGTCGATGCATATTTTTAGTCTTGGGCGGCCGGCGGTATCTCTGAGGAAGAGGCCGTACTCGCCGTCTCTGGTTTTGCCGACGAAGAGCCGTTCTCTGCTGAGCGCGCCTTCGGCGCGGAGCTGGTTGATCCCGTGGTTATAGGCGGCGGTGTCGTTGAGTTTTTTGAGGGAATCTGTATAGTCCATGAGGTAGGAGATGGGATAGCGGTCGTCCCGGTCCCATAATTTTAATCCGTAGGCGCGGCCCGGGGTGTTTGAGGAGCCGGGGTCCTGGCTATAGTTGAGCTGCATGATCTGGTCGGTTTTGTACTGGTCGACGGAATAGGTCATGTCGGCGCCTTGCTTGTTGCCGTTGGCGGTCAGGCCGCCGCATTCGTCGCCATCGTCATTAAAGAAGATAATCCCTGCCGCGCGGTCTCTTTTGGGTATCTTTTTGCCGTTGAAGGAGCCGGGGTCCTGGCGTTCGTGGTTGCTGATGGCCATGCGGAGGGTTCCGTCTTTTTCAATGATGTTGATCCTTTCGGCGGTAATTTCTTTGAAATTGTTCGAGCGATCAAGGAGGGTAAGGGTGATGGCGGCGAGTCCCAGGACAAGGATGGTCAGGATCGCAGCGTATATCTTCAAGCTGCGGACCTGACGTTCGAGGTTTTGCATTTTGCGTTTTTTTCGAATATAGGTGTTTGTTGGGAATTTTATAAAAAAGCCGGCTCGCAAGAGCCGGCAGGCAGAAAGGCTGATAAAGGTCTAAAGGAAGGCTATGGTTATGGCTTGATCTCTAAGACGATCTTTTCAGGATCTTTTTTTGTGGTTGTTTTTGTTGTTGGTATTGGGCTTCTATGAGCTGTAGTGTTTCGTTGATGTCCAGGTGGCATAGTGTTCCGACGGTGACGAGGGGAGCCAGGGTAAGGTTCTTTATCTGGGTCTTTATGGATTTTGCTAGCCGGGACCTGTTCTTGTGAATGGTTGTGGCGACCCTCGAGATCGGGATGTAGTTGAAGATGTCCCCGAAGACGTGGATTTTTCCTTCGTCGTAGTTGGCCCGGACTATTTCGTAGCGATAGTCTTCATGGCTAATTGACGGGGTAGGGTATTCGTTGGCGACCAGCGTGAACATTTCGGAAAGGGTCAGCGAGCAGAAATTGCCGATCAGCGCGAGCTCCCGGATGGTGAACTCGCCCATGTTGCCGGTTAATTCCATAAAACGGTCGTTCTCTTTTCCGAGGTCTGATGCAACGACCGAACGCGGTACAACATTAAAAATGTCCCGAAAGGCCTGGATCTTATTCTTCAAGAACAAAGGTTTAATGGACTGATACCGTTGATCCCTCATCATCATAATCAAAGAAAGTATTTTATAATAGTTATCGCTTGGCGCGGCTCGGTTTCTTAGGTTTTTTGGGCCAGATTCTTAGTTTTTCTGGCTCACTTTTTTGGCAATGGGAATAGTTGGATCGGGGATTAGTAAGAGGGGAAGCGGGGTTTTCCAAATAAAATTACTAAAAAATTTAGTAATTTGTAGGTGTTTTCGGGGAGTTTTTTTTCGGGGAATTGGTGATTTCGTCCTATATTTTTGGTATGAAAACGAATAGACGACAATTTATTAAGACTGCGGGGATCGGGGTGGTGGGGTTAGGGATCATGGGTGAGGGGATAGATCTGTGGGGCGGGGAGCGGTTCAGGCGGGCTACGCCGGAGTCGCAGGGTGTGGCGTCGCGTTCGATACGCGAATTTGTGGCGGCGGCGAATGCGTCGGGGATCAGCTGGCATAGCTTTATGTTATTGCGGCATGGGCAGGTGGTGGCGGAGGGTTGGTGGAAGCCGTATGAGCCGGAGTTTGTACATAGTCTTTATTCCTTGTCGAAAAGCTTTACAAGCACCGCGATAGGCTTATTGGTAAAGGAGGGGAAGCTGGATATTCATTCGAAGGTTGTCTCCTTCTTTCCTGACGATCTGCCGGCGGCGGTTAGTGATAACCTGGGGCAGGTGACAGTGCGGAGTCTTTTGACGATGAATACGGGGCATGCGGAAGATACGATGCCGAAGATGCGGGCATCGTCCGATACCTGGGTTCGGGCCTATCTGGCGCAGCCGGTCGGGTATGCGCCTGGAACGCATTTTTTGTATAACACGGGCAACACCTATATGCTGGGCGCCATTCTTCATAAGGTGACGGGTCAGACCCTGGAAGATTATTTAAGGCCAAGGTTATTTCAGCCGTTAGGCTTCACCGGCTATGACTGGGAGGTCTCGCCACAAGGGCTGAATACGGCGGGTTACGGTTTGCGCTTAAAGACGGAGGATATTGCAAAGCTGGGGCAGCTGTATCTGCAGAAGGGCCGGTGGAAGGGGAATACTATTCTGACAGGATCATGGGTGGATGAGGCGACAAGCAAGCAGACGGAATCGCAGGTCAACAACGGGGACTGGTCGCAGGGATACGGTTATCAGTGGTGGCGTTGTACGCATGGCTTTTACAGGGGAGATGGCGCTTACGGACAATACTGTATCGTCATGCCGCAGTACGATGCGGTGATGGTGGTCACGAGTCAGACCCCCGACATGCAGAAGTCGATGAATATTATCTGGGATCATATACCCGGGGGTATGCGGGAGGGGGAGTTGCCTGAAAACGGTGTTGAGCATGCGGCGTTGAAGAGGGAGCTGTCAATGCTGGAGCTGCCGGTTGTGAAGGGCGGGGGATCGAAGGGTGGAGGATCGAAGGGGGAAGGATCGAAGGGTGGAGGGGTGAAGGAGGAAGGGGCGAAGGAGGAAGGGGCGAAGGGTGGAGGGAAAGCGATCTCAACGGGCGGAGGGGCTGTGGTCTCAACGAGCGGAGGTAACGCGATCTCAACGGGCGGAGCCTGGGTCATTGCGGCGAATGAATTTGGGATCAATCAACTGGAATTCGATCTTTCGGATAAGGGTTGTGTGCTGAATGTTTTGAAGGGTGGGCGGCGGACGAAGCTGCAGTTTGGTTGGGAGAAATGGGTGTTGAATGGTCCCCGGGAGGCGTATGTGTTCGGGACAGCGGATCTTG
Source organism: Bacteroidota bacterium (assembly GCA_018267585.1). Taxonomy (GTDB): domain Bacteria; phylum Bacteroidota; class Bacteroidia; order Chitinophagales; family Chitinophagaceae; genus Puia. Next base: position 17,156 of record JAFDYE010000912.1, on the reverse strand, counting down.
TGCCGATGCCATCGCGTGTGGCGGGTACGGCCACGTGGATTGACGAACATACACTGCGGCTGAATCTGCGATTTGTGGAGGCGATCTTCGGAGATGCGATAACGTGCCGGTTTGAAGAGAACGGTCTGAAGGTCGAATTTTTGAACAGCGTGTCGGAGATGGCGTTGAAGAAGTCGGATGACCCGAGAAAGGTGCTGGAGGGGAGACGCGGGTGATGGAGGACCACTATAAAAATATCCTCCGGTATTGGAGGGCGATAGAGACTTTTAATCTTCCGGACGCACCCGTTGCGAAATGGAAAAAGCAGTTCTCCGATCTGAAGGACGGAGAGGACCTGCCCTGGGAGCCGGGAGTGCTGCCTTCTCCAAAGGAAGGGAAGCAGTGGAGACATACCCTTTATTTTCATGTTGTCAGTAAACAGGATGTTATCTCGTTGTTGTCCCGGCTCAGCGACTCGAAGGAATATCGGGAGCCTGTCGGCGGGGATACCTGTCTTTCTGCTGTAGTGGTCAATCATCTTGGGCTGCCGGTCGAACGAACGTATTCGCCTGCGGCCTTTATTTATGGCATAAAGATCATTCGCGAGAAGATGGCTCAGGACGAACTGCCGGGATTGTTACGGAAGGCTGGTGAGGATCTTATGGAACGGGATATGATCGATTGGCGTGCCTTGAAGAAGGAGCTCAGGGTCCTGCGGGAGCTGGCCCACGGTGAGTTACCGTTGCGTGCCGGGGTAAGGTGTATCTCGGAGCAGGTGGACGAGAAGGCTACTGCGGAAGCGCCCTTCCTGAACAGTTATTATGTGAAGGATCTGAATAATCTCATCGATAGCCGCGAGGACCCGGGTGAGCCGTTGAAGACATTTTTGCTTAAGGATGTGGATGCGGATGCGCGGGTCGATATGCTCCGGCAAAGGGTTTTGTTCGGGAAGCTGCATCCGCGGCATCAGTCTCCGGGGAGATGGCCATCCGATCCCTCTTTTGGACTTTATAGCGCTCAGCAGGCGGCGTTGAATACCAGCTTGTGCGGGGATGCAGTTTTGATGGGGATCAACGGACCGCCCGGGACGGGGAAGACGACTTTATTGAGAGAGATAATTGCGGATGTAGTTGTCAGAAGGGCCCGGAGGATATTGAAATTTGGGGTAAGGAATCTTTTTGATACGAAGTGGAATGTGCTCGATGGCTCGATGGGCTATTATGGGATCAATGAGGCCCTGGCCGGCACTGAAGGAATTGTCGTGGCGAGCAATAACAATGCGGCTGTCGAGAACATATCGAAAGAGCTGCCGGTCGCGAACGGTATCGATCGACGAAGTTTTGGTCATGCGGATTATTTTTCGGAAGTCGCCAGTAAAATACAAGATGAGCCTTGTTGGGGAATGGTGAGTGCGGCTCTTGGAAGGTCGGATAACCGGAAGGCTTTTATCAGCAGGTTCTGGTTCAGCAAGGAGCATAATTTCCGAAAGCTCCTGAAGGAGAGATGTCAGGATCCCGATGTTATGAGAGAGAATGAATTGGAGTATGACAGGGTTGCCGGAAGGCTGACTGTTCTTATAGAGGAATTCGAGCGTTTTCAGGGGTTGGCCGGAGAATATCATGAGCTGTTGCAGGAGGTATTGGCCGGTGACGGGGCAGGTTTGGAAAGGTTGGATGGATTCGGAGATCTGCTTGCTGCTGAGTTCGGGTTGACGCCGGAGAATTTGCCGGATAAGGGATTCTTGGAACGAAGCATGGGGGATATTCATCAGATGACGCCTTATTCTTCGGAGAAGATCAATATCCTCCGCAGTGAGATATTCCTGGAAAGCCTGCGTCTGACAGCACTGGCCATTCGTCTGAATGCCCGTTATTTTAACGCAAATCTCAATACGTTCGTAAACCTATCGCCAAATAAGCCAATCGCCGGTCTGGACGAGGCTGTCGCGTCGAGGTTATGGAATTGTTTTTTCTTTTGCATCCCGGTAGTATCGGTGACGCTGGCATCTTTTCAGCGTCAGTTCTATAATTCAGGTCGAGGTTCGATCGGGTGGCTGCTGATCGATGAAGCCGGGCAGGCGACGCTGCCATCGGTATGCGGTGCGATCTGGCGGGCGCAGCGGTGTATCGTCATCGGTGACACGCTGCAGATACCGCCGGTCGTGACGATTCCGCGTGCACTAGGCAGGTTTTTCCAGGATAAGTATGGGGTTGGGGAAGAGTGGAGTCCGTTGCTGCACTCTGCGCAATTCCTGGCGGACAGGGTTAGTACCTATGGGACTTATGTCGGGAGCAGCATATGGACCGGGGCGCCGTTGCGTGCGCATCGGAGGTGTAGTGAGCCTATGTTTTCCGTCTCGAATGCCATTGCTTACAACGGGCAAATGGTGAAGGTTTCGCGGGACGCGGGCCGGGAATATCCAACCGGTATCAGCGGGTGGATCGATGTTGTGCCGATAACTGTCAGCGGGCATGCGGTCACCGAGGAACTGCAGGTGGCTGAGGACCTGATCAGGATGCTGGTGGGGTTTGGGGCAAGAATATTTGTCATCTCTCCTTTCCGGTCTGTTGTGGAGTCCTGTGGAAGCAGGTTTAGACAGCTGTATGGTGTGGAATGCGGGACGATCCATTCTTTTCAGGGGAAGGAAGCGGAGGTGGTGATCCTTGTGCTGGGTACGGATAGGGGGGCTGTCGCCGCCAGGAACTGGGTTGCTGAGAGTCCCAATATGTTGAATGTCGCTGTCACCCGTGCGAAGGACCGGCTCTATGTGATCGGCAGCAGGGAGGCCTGGGGAAGGCATAGGTACTTTGATTATCTTTCGGGGGTTTTGAAGAAGAAAGATCATCATAGCGGAAGATTGTTTTAGTAAGAAAAAAACTTTATGTTTGTAGTATAGTATAGGATAGAATAGAATACCTTTGAATTCGACCGTAGTCATAAGCTTTTTAGCGTTCACTGTACTTGCTGCGGGGATCGCCGTGTATAAGACGAGGGGACAGAAGCTGGGAACTTCACTGGCCTATTTTCTTGGCAACAGGAATTTTGGCTTTTGGATGATCGGCTGCTCTCTTTTTCTGACGAATATGAGCGCCAATCAATTTGTGGGCGAGAATGAGTATGTCTATTCGACGGATATGTCCGTGATGTGCTGGGGGATGAGCTCGATACTGGCGATGCTGGTGGTGGCGGAGTGGCTGATGCCGGTGTATTTGCGAATAGGCGCGGTGACGACGCCTGATTTTTTGGAAAGGCGGTTTGACCGGGGTACGAAGCGGATGGTCTCCATTATTTTTCTGGTCAGCTATCTGGTAAATCTTATTCCTTCTGTTCTGTATGGATGCGCGGTTGCGCTCAACGGGATATTGCATATCGATCAGTGGCTGGGGCTGAGCTATTTTGCGTCGATCCGGGTGCTGGTATTGCTGGTGGGTGTGATCGGCGGCTGTTATACGCTGTTAGGCGGGCTGAAGGCCATTACCATCAGCGATGTGGTCCAGGGCGTCGGTATGGTGCTGGGTGGGGCTTTCCTGACCTATTATGGGTTTCGCTATCTTGGAGGGGGCAGTGTGGTCGCAGGAATACAACGTCTGGTCAGCGATCACCGTGAACACCTGAATGCTATCGGAAGGGAGGGGAGCGCGGTGCCTTTCAGTACATTGTTCACGGGGATGCTCCTGATCAATATTTACTACTGGGGTATGGAGCAGTATATCGTTCAGGAGACGCTGGCTTCGCGTGACCTGGCGACGAGCCAGAAGGGTATTGCGCTGGCCTGTGTGGGCAAGCTGATGGCGCCTTTGCTGTTGAATGTGCCCGGTTTGATGGCGGTGCATCTTTATTCGGGGATGGGGAATTCGGTGGATGCGTTCCCGCGGCTGGTCAGCGACGTGATGCCGCCGCTGATATCGGGATTTATTGCGGCTATCGTGTTTGGCGGTGCGCTGAGCACGTTCAATGCGGGGCTGAACAGTCTGGGGACCTTGTTCACTGTGAATGTATATCTGCCGTGGAAGCAGCGGAATGGGGGGCGTCCGGACGAGAAGGCTATTCTTCGCGGGGCGCGGTTATTCCAGGTGCTGGTGATCGCGGGTGGTATTTATTTCGCCCCGCTGATCATCAATTTCAGCGGTGGGTTCTACAACTATCTGCAGAAGGCGGCCAGCTTTTTCAGCGTGCCGATATTCACGGTGATGACGGTTGGTTTTTTGACAAAAAAGACGCCGGCCATAGCGGCGAAGGCGGGGCTGATATTCTTTGTAGTGAGCTATATGCTTACCCAGTTCGTGTTCCATACCGGGCTGCACTATTTACACGTACTGGCTATCCTTTTCGTAGTCACTGTTGGGGGGATGCTTCTTATCGGCAGGCTTTATCCGATGGATACGCCCTACAGGATCGTGAATGAGGGGTCTGCAACGCTGGCGCCCTGGAAACAGCGGCACTGGTATTTTGCGCTGCTTTTGGCGGCTATGATCGGGATGTTCGTACTTTTTTCTCCATTAGGTCTTGCACACTAATTTTAATATTTACGATTTACGATGAGAAAACCTTATTTGAATTATTGTTTGCTAATGAGCTTATTGTTTGCTTGTCCCGGCCTTATGGCTCAGGAGAGAATCGATGTACATACGCGGGATATCAGTATGGTCTTTACGGTAGGGGCCAGCGGCAGGTTGTACCAGTCCTATCTGGGGACCAGGTTGGCTTCAAATTCTGCGCCGGCTGATACGGTGATGGAAGCGTATGCGCAGGGGGGAGGGAGCTATCTTTTTGAGCCGGCGATCAGGATCGTTCATGCGGATGGGAATCCGTCCCTGGACCTGCGGGTGGATAGCTGGCGGGTGGACAGCACGACGGACAATAATATCCGGGTGACGTGCATTGTCATGAAGGATCCGGTGTACCCTGTCACGGTGGTATTGGAGCTGAAGGCCTATTTGCGGGAGAATGTCATTACGTCGAGTGTTCGGATCAGTCATGCCGAGAAGTCGCCGGTTCGCGTGACGAATTTCTCTTCTTCGATGCTGCATTTTCATGCGGACAGCTATTGGCTGACGCAGTGGCATGGCGACTGGGCCAGGGAGATGCATATGGAGGAGAGCCGGCTGACCAGCGGGATCAAGATCATCGACTCGAAATTGGGCACCCGTGCGGATATGTACCAGACGCCGGTATTCCTGTTATCGCTGGATGGGGAGTCGACGGAGGAGACGGGTAAGGTGCTTGCTGGTACGCTGGGCTGGTCGGGGAGCTTTCAGCTGCTGTTCGAGGTAGACGAGAAGGACCGGCTGAGTGTCCTGCCGGGGATGAATCCTTACGCCTCGGACTATGTGCTCGATCCGGGTAAGACGCTGAAGACGCCTGAATTCATATTCACCTATTCGGATGAGGGCAGGGGGCTGGCGAGCCGCAACCTGCACGACTGGGCCCGCAGTTATGGCGTGCTGGATGGCAGGGGGTCGAGGATGACGTTGCTGAACAACTGGGAGTCCACGCAATTTGCGTTCAACGAGCAGAAGCTGGATACCCTGTTCGGCGAAACGCGCCGGTTGGGCGCGGATATGTTCCTGCTGGATGATGGCTGGTTTGGCAATAAATATCCGCGGAACAATGATCATACTTCGCTGGGGGACTGGCAGGAGAACAAGGTCAAGCTGCCGCATGGGATAGCGAGGCTGGAGAAGGATGCCGCGGAGAAGGGTGTGAAGTTCGGTATCTGGGTCGAGCCGGAGATGGTGAGCCCCAAAAGCGAGCTATACGAGAAGCATCCTGAATGGGTGCTGAAGCTGCCGAACCGTGCAGAGAATTATTTCCGGAACCAGCTGGTCCTTGACCTCGTCAATCCGGCTGTCCAGGATTTCGTCTTTCGCGTTGTGGACGATCTGCTGACGCAGCACAGCGGTATCGCGTATTTGAAGTGGGACTGCAACCGGATGATGACAAATGCGTATTCTCCTTATCTCGGTAGCCGTCAGTCCAATCTGTATATCGACTATGTAACGGCGCTGTATGCTGTGCTAGAGCGGCTGCGTGCGAAGCATCCGGCTGTGCCGATGATGCTGTGCAGCGGGGGCGGGGGAAGGACGGACTATGGGGCGTTGAAATATTTTACCGAGTTCTGGCCCAGCGACAATACCGATGCGGTCGAGCGGGTGTATATACAGTGGGGATATTCGTATTTCTTCCCTGCCAATACGATCGCCTGTCATATCACGTCCTGGGGCAAGGAGCCGTTGAAATTTCGTACGGACGTGGCGATGATGGGGCGGCTGGGCTATGACCTGGACGTGTCGAAGATGACGGACAAGGAGCTGTCTTTCAGTCAGCAGGCGCTGAAGGACTATCGCCGGCTGGGTGCTACGATCGGGCAGGGCGATCTCTACCGGCTGCTGGCGCCTTATGGCAGCGATCGGGCTGCGTTGATGTATGTGGACAAGGATAAGAAGAAGGCCGTGCTGTTTGGCTATGTGCTGCATCCCAGGTATGGGAGCAGCTGGGCTCCTGTGCAGCTGCAGGGGCTGGATGCCGGTAAGGTCTATCGGGTGAAGGAGATCAACAAGTACCCCGGGACGAAGGCTGAGCTTGTGGAAGATGGGAGGACGTTTACCGGGGAATACCTGATGAAGGCGGGGCTTTCCGTCCTGGGCAAGAAGGAATTGACGAGCATGGTTGTCGAGATCACAGCAGAATAAAACTATAAAATTATGTTTATGTCGGGCAATCGTGTTCTTCTATTGGTTGTGTTGCTTGGGGTGTCGGGTGTTGTGTTCGGGCAGCAGTCCTGGAGTTTTGGAAAGGGGAACCGGATCGTGTATGATAGGACAAGGGGAGTGTATTCGGTGGTGCTGAACGGGCGGCAGGTGGTGAGTCATGCTTATGCCTATTGCAAAGGGGATGGGGTGTTCGATTCGCGGGTGGCTTCGTCGCCGCGCAAGGTAGTGAGGACGGGGAATTTGTATACGGTGACCACGGGGAGGCTCCGGCAGCTGTTCTATGTTGATCCTTCGCGCGATTATGTTGAGATGGAGGTAAGGGTAGAAGGGGCCAGGTGCAATTATATGTCCGTGATGACGGGTGGATTTTCGGGAGGGAATATGCGGGCGTTGAAGGTGCCCTATGATAACGACATGTATGTCCGGTATGATGCGCGGGAATTGGGGAAGGGAAGATTTGTGAGTTCGGAGGTTACCGCCATATATGACGATGAGACCCGGGAGGGGATCGTTATGGGATCGCTGGAGCATGATGTCTGGAAGAGCGGGGTTGCTGTCGGCGATACGGTGTCCTTGTTTGCGGGTCTGTCCGATTCGACGATCACTCATGACCGCGTCCCGCATGGAATGGTGGGGCTGACGGGTGGATATTGCCGCAGTCCGCGGATGGTGGTTGGGCGCTGGGCCGACTGGAGGATCGGGCTGGAGGAGTATGCGCGGCTGAATATGCAGCTGGGGCCGCGGGTGGTGTTCGGCTGGAACAAGCCGGTGCCGATCGTCTGGAACAGCTGGGGTGCGATACAGGACAAGCTGACACTGGCGAAGGTGAAGGGCGTCGTGGATTTTTTGCATGACTCGGTTGGCAGGTTCCGGCGATCGGATGGCAGTCTTTTTATCGATCTGGATGCTTTCTGGGATAATATGACGCCGGGCGGGCTGGATGGCGATGTGAGCGGGCTGGAGGAGTTCGTGGCTTATTGCCGGGAGAAGGGGATGCATCCGGGTGTGTACTGGACGCCCTTTGCGGAGTGGGGGAAGCGTGAGCGGGCCATTGCGGGGACGAGCTTTCGGTATGAGCAGGTGTGGACGAGGCAGAACGGGAAGGTTGTGGATATCGATGGGGGAAGGGCGATGGATCCTACGCATCCGGCAGTGCGGTGGATGATCGTGCATGTGCTGAGCAAATTAAAGGCGCTGGGTTTTGAGATGATCAAGGTCGATTTTCTCGGGCACGGGGCTGTCGAGGCGGATCATTTTTATGACCCGGCCGTGACGACGGGGGCGGAGGCGTTCGCGCGGGGGATGTCGCTGGTGGACAGCGTGCTTGACGGGAGTATGTTATTGTATGCCGCTATTTCTCCCAGCATGGCTACCAGCCGGTATGTCCATATGCGCCGAATTGCCTGTGACGCCTTTTCGGCGATCGACAATTCCGAATATACGTTGAACAGCACGGGTTATGGCTGGTGGCTGGGGCGGATGTATAATTTTATCGATGCCGACCATGTCGTGTTCAATGTCGCGCCTGATGGCATGAACCGGGCGCGGCTGGCGGCTTCGCTGGTGACGGGTACGTTGACTACAGGGGATGACTATTCGGTTCCCGGGAAGTGGAGGGGAATGGCGGAGCGGCTGTTGCAGAATGAGGGACTATTGGGGATCGCCCGGAAGGGGGTCAGCTGGCGGCCGGTGGAGGGTAATACGGGTGACAGGGGAGTGAATATTTTTTCGCAGGTGCTGGACGGGGTTAGATATGTAGTATTTTTTAATTATGGTGACAAGGAGCGAACGTATTCGGTGTCGTTGAAAAGGATAGGGATTAACAGCGAATTGTGCAGCGCGACGGAACTATTCAGCGGGGAGGTCACGAGTTTTGCCGGAGAAATGGCGGTACGCGTGCCTGCCAGTGATGTGAAGCTCTATCGTCTAAAGTGAGTTTCTCCGGATCAGGGTGGTGGGAATGGTTTCCCGTACCGGCTCCCGGCGGAGGACAAATTCTGCGGCTCTTTCGGCCATGTATTTGAAGTCGGCCGAGTAGGTGGTGATACCGTTGCAGATGATCTCTTTGACGACGTCGTCGTTGTGCGACAGGATGCCCACGTCCTTTCCGAGCGTCAGTCCTTTTGCTATGCAGTCTTTGAGCATGGCCCACAGCTCGGTATTGTTGATGGTAAAGTATACGTATCCTTTTTGGATCGAGCCTGGCTCGTAGGTGGTAGCGATGGTGCTGTGGATCTTGTAGTCTTTTACGAATTTCTTGTAGGCGTTGAGTATCTCGATCGGCGTATCGGAAGAAGGGCGGTAATAATACACCATGCCCTTGTAGGATCTGATGGTATTGCTGAGCTTGCTGAATGCTTCGTAGGAGGAGCGCTCGAATTCCTGGGTGATGTGTGAGAAGTCCCCGCCGATGGGCTCATAGCGGTCGATCATGAGGAATTTGGACATGGGGAGGGTGTGGAGGATGGCGGCGGTCCTTTTATGAGGGATGGGCGCTACGACGTACATCCCATATTTTCCTCTCACGCTGGAGATGATGCTTTCGAAGACGTCGATATTGTTATGATGAAAGAAGACGTCAACGTGCGTGGTCTCGCCGAGGAGATCGCGGAATGTCTTGTAAAAGACTTCCTGGAAGCTGTCGAAGGCGAAGATGATGAGGGCCAGTCTCAGCTGTTTTTCGGTATCGCCGTTGGCGACATAGAAGCCAACGCGGTTCTTGGACTCTACTATTCCGCGGCTGGTGAGGTCTTTGTAGGACCGGGCGATCGTCTCGCGGGCGAAGCCGAATTCACGGATAAGGCTATTTACAGAAGGAAGCATGTCTCCCTGGGAGAGGATCTTATCATTGATGGCATTGATGATGCCCTGAACGAGCTGTTCGTGTTTTGAAAGTCCTGCTATGCCTTCCAGCTGTCGTATTTCCTGGAATACGTCGCGCATAGATAAAGTAGTTTTTAGAGTTTGTGCGTTTAGCCTGTCCCGCCAGGGGTTGTGTCTGTACTACACTGTGCTAGTGCAAATATATTGTATATTTTACGGTTTTTGTTATTTCCGCCCACTGATCGGTCCTGAAGGGGGTGGCTGGTAAGCCTTCTTTGTTGAACAGGCCGGCATTGCTGGCGTCGTCGGCCCAGGCGTATCGGGCGGCGACGGGGTGTGGGACTTCGGATGCGGTGAGGAGGATCCGATCGCCCGTGAGGATCGGGGTTGCCGGATAGAATTTATGGTCCGTGCCGGCGAGCTCGAAGCCTTTGGAACCGTCGGGTATTGCGGGAGAGTTGGCGGACGTGCCGGGTGTTCTGAGGACCAGGCCGGAGCCTTTTCCGGTGAAGGTCAGCTCTATCCGGTTGTCTTTTATTTCCATGGATCGGTAGGCGGGGCCCTGCGCCACGACGGCTTTTCCGTAGGTGTTTCTGAGGGCGAGGAGTGCGAGCCGCCTGCCGACGTCCTGTTTGTTTTTGGGATGGATATCGCCCGGTTCGCCGATGTCGGTGGTCACTGCCATGCCGGTATGGGGGACGGACAGGGTGAGGGTCTGGGACTCGCGGAGCTCGGCCCAGGTGCTGCCTTTGTTAGAGGTACCTTCTTCGCCTTTGAAGCTGGCGAGCTGCACGTAGTAGAACGGGGCGTCCTTTTCTTTCCACTGGTTGCGCCAGTCCCGGATGATCAGCGGCATGGCCTTCCGGTATTGGTAGCCGCGTTTGGCGTTGTTCTCGCCCTGATACCAGATGAAGCCTTTTATGGCGAATGGGATCAGGGGGTGGATCATGCCATTGAACAGCAGGGAGGGATAGCTATTGGGTCCGAAATTACCGTTGCCGGCGCTGATGGATGCCACCTGGAAGGTCCAGGCGCCTGTGAGGCTTGTTCTTGTGGCGCCGCAGGACAGGTAGAGCTCGTCGCTGTTGCCGTAGACGCCGCCACCGCCGCCTGTGTCGTCGACCTTTATCGTTATGACGTTGCTGCCTTCGTGGAGAATACCCGGGGTTATTTTGTAGATGCGTCTGAGGTTATAGCCGTTGGTGGCTCCTATGGGAATGCCATTCACGAAGGTTTCGTCGTTGTCGTCGATCATCCCCAAGGAGAGGGTGGCGGTATCGGTTGGTGACCCGGATCTTATCTCAACTTCTTTTCTGAGCCAGACCTGTCCGTCGAACGAGTTGCCGAGCTGTTGGTTGTCCCAGAGTCCGGGCAGCTGCATTGTGGGCCATTTGTGGTCGTTGAAGGACGGCGATTTCCAGGAGCCGATGGTTGCGCTGTCGGGTAACTGTCCCTGTAAGTCGTTGACGAGCCGGAACATTTTTTTGCGGAAGGCTGTCTTTAGCGAATCCATGTTGAGCACGGGGAGGTTTTTTACTGCATCCCGGTATTCGGTGCTTGTGTCGAGGCTGGCTCTGCTGATCCAGGATTCGATGTCGGTGCCACCCCATGCTGAGAAGACCAGGCCGATGGGGATCTTTAGCGTTCGGTGCAGCTCCCTTCCGAAAAAATAGCCCACTGCGGAAAAGGGGCTGATGGTGGCGGGGCTGCATTCCTGCCATTGTGCGGGCTTCACGTCGTCTTCGGGGCGGGTGCTAATGTCCTTCTCTACCGTGAACAGCCTGATATCGGGATAGTCTGCGTGGTCGATCTCGTACTGGTAGTTATTGACACGGGACCAGCCGGAGACGGGAAATTCCATATTTGACTGGCCGCTGCATACCCATACGTCGCCGATCATGACGTTCTTGTATTCGATGTTATTGGATGCGCCGGTGATCTTTAGTGTATAGGGACCGCCATAGCCGAGGGGCGGGAGGGTTACGGACCATTTGCCGTAATTGTCGGCGTTGGCTGTGGCGGATCGTCCGTGAAAGGTGACGGTGACCCGCTGGTTATTCGGCGCGTGGCCCCAGACTTTGATGGGGTGATCGCGTGGCAGGACCATGTTGTCGCTGAAGAGGTGGGGGAGGGAGATTTGTGTGGTTATGCGCTTTATTCTCAGGAGCCTGGTCTCGTGCGGTGCTACTGTCTGGTTGATGGTGGTTGTCCGGTGGGCCCAGACGTCGCGGACCTGGTACGAGCTGCTGTCGGTGAGACCGAGTTCGATCCAGCTGAAATTGGCCAGCGTGGGCTTGTCTGCTTTATTCAGTATGGCCAGGGCGATATCGCCGTTGGCGAGCGGCTTGGTGAATATCTCCCAGGTTTCGTCGTTGAGGATGCGTTTGCCTTGTATGCCGAGCGGGTCCTGGTCGATGGCGATGGCCTCTTTGTTGGTGAGGATCGTTGCGGTTTTGCCGCTGAGGCTGCGCAGGTCATTGCTTGCGGCGAGGGGTGCGGCCATGATGCAGTACAGGCTGAACTGGCTTTGGTATTCCTGGTCGGTGCAGCCGGTGCCGCCGAGGTCGGAGGCGGGGCCTTTTTTTCCGTAGAGGCCTACGACGAGCATGTCGGGGTCGTTCCAGTGTCCTTTATGGGCGTAATGGTCGAGGCCGGCGTTGATGTCGACGATGTTGAGGATGCCCATGCCTTCTTCGCCCGGTTTTGCTTTCCATTTGTCGCGGACGTCGCCGGTGGTTCGCCAGACGGTGCCTCCGGCTGCTGCGGCCCAATGCCATGGCTGTCTATCGCCCCATTCGCAGATGCCGAGGAGTATCTCACGGCCGGATGCGGCCAGGGCGTCGGCCATGGTCCTGTACCGGGTTTTTGCGGTGGCGGAGTCGGTGGGGGCGTTGCAGTAGTCGTATTTCAGATAGTCGATACCCCAGGCCGCGAAGGTGGTGGCGTCCTTTTGTTCAAAGCCGAGGGAGCCGGTGAATCCGCCGCATGTTTTTTCGGCGGCGTCGGAATAGATGCCCAGCTTAAGGCCTTTGGAATGGACATAGTTGGCGAGGGCCTTGATGCCATGGGGGAATTTTTTTGGGTCGGGGACGAGGTTGTTGTGGGTGTCGCGTCCGCTGACCCAACCGTCGTCGATGAAGATATATTTGTAGCCTGCGGCTTTCATACCGGATGCGACCAGGGCGTCGGCTGTGGATCGGATGACGGATTCGTTGATGTTGGGGCCGAAGCTATTCCAGCTCATCCAACCCATGGGAGGGGTAGCCCGTTGGGTGGAGGGATGAGCCATCGGAGGGGTAGACCGTTGGGTGGGGGGATGGGCCATCGGAGGGGTAGCCCGATGGGTGGAGGGATGGGCCAAGGCAGGAGTGGTTTGAGCGTTGGATGACAGGGCTGCCGCGAGGAGGACGGGGAATATTCGTTGTAGCATGGTGGTTATCTGACTGGGCTGGTTTTTACTGTGAGGACCTTACCGTTCAGCTTGAGCTTTAAGGTACGGGATTGTTTTGAAAAGATGTGATAGCTGGTGATCTTACCATTCTTCCATTTGAAGTCGACGATATAGTTGCCGCGTGCTTTCAGGCCTTTGACCTCTCCTTCCGGGCGCCATTCGTCGGGTATGGCGGGGAGGAGGTTGATATAGCCGGCGTGGCTCTGGATGAGCATTTCGGCGATGCCTGCTGCGCCGCCGAAGTTGGCGTCGATCTGGAAGGGAGGGCCGGCGGAGAACAGGTTGGGGTAGATGCCTCCTCCCGCGCCGTAGTTGATATTGGTGGCGAATGTGGGGCGCATGAGGTATTTGAACAGCCGGTATGCGCGGTTGCCGTCGTACAGGCGGGACCACATCAGCATCTTGTAGGCGATGGACCAGCTGGGGCCGTCGTCGCCGCGGGCGTCGAGGGTCTTTTTGCAGGCTTCGGCCAGGTCCGGGGTGCTGTCCGGGGTTATCAGGCTGGCGGGATAAAGGCCATAGAGGTGTGATATATGCCGGTGGTGTGGTTCAGTCTCGGGATAGTTCTCCAGCCACTCCATCACTCTGCCGTCGGGAGCGATCCTTGCGGGTGGGGGCAATTGGGGCAGCTGCGACTTAAGGGTGTCCCGGAATGCTTTGTCGATGTGGAACAGCCCGGAGGCGGTGATCACGTTATCATACAGCTCGCGGGTGATCTGGTTGTCGATGGTGGGCCCCATGCAGATGCTGGCATGGTTGCCGTTCGGGAGCACGAAGCTGTTCTCGGGTGAGGATGAAGGAGAGGTTACGAGCCAGCCCGTAGCTGGATCGCGGATCAGCATGTCTTTGTAGAACCGGGCTGCTCCTTTGAGGACGGGATAGATGCGGCGGAGGTAGGTGGTGTCGTTGGTGAATGCGTAGTACTGCCACAGGTTGTTGCAAAGCCATCCTGACCCTGATTTTGCAGCGCCCCAGGAGGCGCTTTCTCCCGGTTCGGTAAAATGCCAGGGGTTGGTGATGACGTGGGCCACCCAGCCGTTGGCCTGGTAGTAGGCCTTTGCCGTCTTGCTGCCATTGGGGACCATTTCTTCTACCAGCCTTGCGAGGGGCAGGTCGAGTTCGGACAGGTTGCTGACGTCGACGGGCCAGTGGTTCATTTCTACGTTGACGTCGAGGTGGTAGTCGCCGTTCCAGGGGGTATGGATCTGATTTGCCCAAAGTCCCTGGAGGTTGGGTGGCAGCAGCCCCACCCTGGTGCTGCTGATGCTGAGATAGCGGCCAAACTGGTAGAAGAGTGTAGCCATTCCGTTGTCTCGCTGTGGGGCTTTCTGGAAGGCGATAAGCCGCTGGTTCGTGGGAAGGTCTTCCCTGCTCTCCGGTCCGAGGTTCAGGACGACCCTGTTGAAGAGCCGCTGGTAGCCGGTGATATGGTTTTTCTTTTCTGTCTTGTAGGGTTGGGCGATGGCTTTTGTCAGGAGCCTGGTTGTTCTGGCGACATAGTCCGGATCGTTGAAATCGGTGCCTGCCGAGACATAGAGTATCACCTCTGTTGCGTTGCTGATGACGAGCTTGCCGTCTTCTGTCCGTTGTGATCCGCCTTTCAGAACAGCCTGAACTTTGGCGAGGTATCGCATGCCTTTGCCGTCGGTGCCGTTGTCGAGCCGGCCTTCCATTTTCAGGGTATTGTTGTCCGTGGTAATGGTTCGTCTTTCGGGCCGGTCGATGCTGATGGTGCAGCTGATGCTGGCGGGCTTGTCGGCGGATACCCGGATGATATCGACATCGGTAGAGAAGGAGGTGAAGTACTCTTTCCTATAGGTTATGCCATTGATGGTGTAGGAGGATGTTGCGATGGCGCTGTCGAGGGAGAGTGTGCGGCGGTAGTTGGTGGGAGTGGCTGCGGGGCCGCCGTAAGTGTAGTCGAGCTTCAGGGCGCCCAGCATCTGGAAGCAGCCCCAGCGGGGGCCGCCGGATCCGGGGCCGACGCAGATGAAGTTCTTGTCGACGAGCTGCTGGGCCTGGTCGTTCTTTCCTTCGAAGAGGAGCTTTCTTATTTCGGGCAGGCTTTTGTAGGCTTCGTAGTTGTTGGCGTCCTGTGGGGAGCCTGACCAGAGGGTGATGTCGTTGAGGACGATGGTTTCGGTGCTGACGCCTCCGTCGGGGGTCATGCCCAGGCGACCGTTGCCGAGGGGCAGGGCGCCTTCCCAGGTGGTGGCTGGTTCGTTATACCAAAGACGAAGGGGACGGTTTTGGGCGATGCCTGCCTGCGAGAGACAGGCGATCGCCCATGTAAGAAATAGTTTGTTTATCATAGCTTGTACCAGAATGTGATTTGGCTGAGGTTGAAATAGCTGGCGTCGTTGTCGGTTGTTTTCAGTACGCGGATCATGATAAAACGTACGGGTGGTGGATCAGGGGTAAGGTCGGCGTTGAAGGGGGCCTTCCCATCGTCGCTACGGACGACTTCTTTTAGAAGGGTCCATCCTTTCGAAATGGCTTCGTCCTTCCAGCCGGGGTCGTTGCCTGCCAGCGTGGTGGCTGCGCCCGTGGTATCGGCGATGCCCCATACTTCGAAGTCGTTCGGGTTGTGGCAGCAGTCGCGTCCTATTTCCTGGACACGGACCAGGTTATTATAGGTAGCGCCCATGTCGAAGCTGAAGTGCGACGGAATGGGGATAGATCCGTCGGAGTGAAAGATGTCGGGATAGCCTTTTGGTTGTGTGGCGCCGTCCCAGAGCTGGCTCATCGATGTGCCGAAGCCGGCAACGACGTCGTTGGGCAGGTGGGTCTCTTTGAACAGGCTTTTGTCGCACTGAACCAGCTTGAATATTTCAGGGAATGTGTCATAGGAGCTGGTGCGGAAGGTATCTATGGCACTTCTCACCGGGATATAGGAAGACTGGTACAGGACGGATGTTCCGAATTTGAAATTGGAGAGCAGTATGGACGAGCTGTCGGGAGATAGCTGTGTCTGCCGGGCCGTGCCTGTGTTGTCGGTGTATTTGATCACCGTCGTGATATTGATGGAGTCGGGTCTCCGGAAATTTATCGTTACGTCCGACTGGCTGTTGCTAAGGACGAAGGGCGTGTCGAGGTTGGCAGGCCTGTTGCGCAGGTAGTTCTGGTAGATGTTTCCGTAGATGCGTACGTTGTCCAGCTCGGTCGAGATGGACTTGTTGCCGGCGTTGTCATACGAGTTGATGAAGAACGTATAGTTGTATTCCTGGAGGCTGGTGATAAGGCATCCTACGGTGTCGGTTGGGTTGTGCTTGTTGGCGGGAATGACGAGGGAGTCGGCGTAGTTATTCCAGTATACGACGTATTTGGCCACGCTGGGGTCGGGGCTCGGGTGCCAGGTCAGCTGTACCCTGAGGTTGCCGGGCGATATGGCTACTGAAGTAACGGCGCCGGGATACGTTTTCTCGCTGCCGTTGAGGAAGGCCCTGTAGTCTGTCGGTTTTCTCGAGCAGGAGAAGGCGTTGCAGAGCAGCAGGGCTATCAGAAGGGTTCTTGTATAGTACTTCATAATAATTTGATGGTGGGTTAAAATGGATTTCCGTACACCGACATTTCGTTCATGTTATAATAGTTATTGGTACCGCCCATGGTCTGCAGGCATTCGAAGCGGATATACCGGACCTTTGGAAGATCGATCGAGAAATTGAAGCTAAAGCCGTTCTTCCAGGTCTGGATGTCGTCGTTGGTGAGCGGGTTGTGGGCGGGTTTGGGAGGTGCGGTGAAGATGCCTAAGTTAATCCATCCGCCGGGCGTTTTGCTACCGGGCGAGGGCAGTTGGGAGGTATCGGAGGGCATCAGCTCGTCTTGCGGGACGTCGGCTCTTCCCCACATGACCCATGTCTGCGGTGCGCCGGAGTTCCATACAAATATATTGCCATCGCCGACCCTGTCCCAGACGACGTATCGGCTGAGCTTGGCCGTCTGTCCCATGTCGAATGTCGCCCAGGCCGGCCAGATATTGGGTTTGACGCTGGTGGGGAGTATGGGCTGCTGGGTGTTGTAGCAGAATTCGCCATAGTTGTTGTCCCAGAGGTTGCTCAGGTTGAAGAGGCCGTTCTGGTAGTTGGGCACGTCGGTCGCGAGGGTGTAGGCCTGGAACCTGGATTTGTCGAGGATCGTTTCAAAGAGAGGGGATATGGTCTGGAAGAGTGTGTCGGAAACGTTGCCCCACT
>JAFDYE010000911.1 GCA_018267585.1 Bacteroidota bacterium | reverse complement strand
TGGGGGATGGGTAGATGTGGGGGATGGAGGTTAGTCGCGGCCGGATTCTTTTTCCTGTTTGAAATAAAAAGTGAAGAGGAAGAAGATGAGGCGGATGGTCTCGTATGCGGCGCGTTGCCAGCAGCGCCGGAAGAAGCCGTGGTGCTGGAAGTACTCTCCGGGCAGGATCCGGACGCAATTATTGCTAATGATCTCTTCCAATTCTTTTTCTACGGAGGCGGCGAAGGTTTCGTTGCGGACGTCCATGTTGAGCTCGACGCTGGCGTAGGCGCTGATGCGGTTGACGTTGTAGGAGCCGTCGGTCATCCATATTCCGTCGTAGGTAGCCATTTTGCCGTGAAGGATGGTGTCCTGGTATTCGTAGATCTCAATCTTATTTTTAAATAGCCAGCGGTACATGTATTGTTCGGCGAGGCGGGCGATTTGGACGTCGGATACCCCGCCTACGATGATCTTGATGGTGACGCCGCGGGCGGCGGCCTGTGCCATCTGTTTGCGCAGGATCGAGCCGGGGAGGAAATAGCTGGACAGGACGATGATGCGGGACTGGGCGTGGCGGAACATTTCGACGTAGCTGCGGGAGATCTGGTTTTTTCCCTGTACCCAGTCGTTGCGGCGCACTCTGACCAGGCATTCCTCTTCGGGGACTATGCCTTTTACCCATTCGAAGTTCTCTTTTGCCGGTTGGTTTGTTTTCCAGTAGGCTTTGGTCCACATGTCGCGGCAGACAATGTGGAGTTTGAGGGCTGCCTGTCCTTCTACGAGGAGGGCGCGGTCCAGCCAGGCTTTCTGGTCGCCGATATCGTTGTAGCGGTTGCTGATGTTGATGCCGCCGGCCATGCCTATTGCGGCGTCGATGACCACTACTTTATGGTGCATGCGTCTGCCGAGGTAGAATTTGCGGCTTTTGAGAAGGGGCCAGAACCAGCGGAAGTGGATGCCTGCTGTTTTCCACTGGTGGATGATGTGTTTGTCGAGGTGCTGGGAGGCGTAGCCGTCGAGGAGGATATAGATGTGAACCTGGCGGGCTGCGGCGCGGAGGAGGGCTTCGGCGACCGTGCGGCCTGTATCGTCTCCGTCGAATATATATGTCTGTAAGTGGATGGTGGTTTTGGCGCTGTCGATGAGCTTGACGAGGGTGGAGAAATAGTCTTTTCCTCCGTGAACGAGGCGCACTTTGTTGTGCTGTGTATAGCCCGACAGTATTTTGGGGGTTCTTCGTCTGCTCATAGTTCAGTCAGATTGTCCCGGTATGGGGTCTTTTGAATGCCCCGGACGTAAAGATCGGAAAATTTAAATGCCGATGTTTGCGGGTCGAATAAAACCAATTAAGGTAGGTTGAAATTTATTTGTTACAATATTAATTAATTGTTAACTTAAGTAAGACAATTTGGGGGGATAGTGTTCATCATTTAAAACGATCGGATATGAAAGCTTGCCTTATGTATTTCCTCTTGGCGGGTATGCTGTGGGTGCCCGGGGAGTCCCGGGGCGGTACCGGGGGGGACATTTCCAGTAATGTTCCGTTGAATGAGATCAACATTCATGCTTACCGGCATTTTCACCGGCTTTTTTCTTCCGGTGTCAGCGGGGAGTATTGGTTCAAGTCGGAGGATGGGTATCAGGTGTCGTTCTTTCGCGATGCCGAGCGGAATCAGGCGTTTTTTGACAGGCGGGGTGCTTATTTGTATTCGTTGAAATATTATGCGGGAGCGAAGATGCCGGCCTTGGTAGCGGCGGTGGTGAAGAGGGGGTATCCGGGTTATCAGCTGGACGTGGTGACGGAGGTCACGGATGGGGAGAAGGTGTTTTACCTGGTGAAGGTTATCAGTGCGGAGTCGGTGAAGACGTTGTCGGTGAATGATGGGAAGATCGATGTGCTGGAGGACCTGGTGAATGGGGGGGTGACTAGTGGACCGGGTGTGGTTGTGGCTGGTAGGTGAGGGTGAGATTGGCGAGGGGAATGAACCGGGTGTGGGTGTGGCCGGCGGGTTAGGGTGAGATTGGCGAGGGAGGAAGAACCGGGGCCTGGTGTGGCCGGCAGGTGAGGGTGCCTGCCGGGTGGTGGTGGTTCGGGGGGGTGCCCGGGAATTATTTTGATACGGTCCGGCCTTTGAGCGTTCGGGATTTGTGTTCCCATTTTTCGGCGACTTTTTTGCGGATGACCAGGGTAGCCGAGGCTACGTCCTGGCAGGTACCGCAGCGGGCGCGGAATTTGTTGGAATCATAGGTGACGGCTGCGGTGCCGTTCTTCCATTCGGTACCGTACAGCACATATTCATTAAACGTGTAGCCGCTGCCGGGGCCGAAGGCGAGGTTGTTATTTCCTTTTTCGAAGCTGATCATGAGCTTGTCCCCTTCGATGCCTTCGCAGACGCCGGGGGTGAATGAGGGGACGATGACCTCGTTGATGTATTTACCGTTCTCCAGCCTTACGACGCCGGAGGTGACGGCTATTTTCTCGTCGCCCAAATTCCGATTGAGGATCAATTTCTGGTCTACGTAGAACTGCACCTGTTTGAGGTCGATATTTTCTTTTTCCAGCTTTGCCTTGAGGTCGCGGGTAAAGGGGACGAAGTTATTCCGGGACATTTTTGAGCTGCTACAACTAACAACAAAGAAGGATACGGATGCAAGTGCCAGGATCACGGTAAAGAGACGTCTCATAATTGTTGGTATGTTTATGGGTGGTTTGACTTTGCTCAAACGGAATAGTTTTATCGGGCACATGTTATAGAAATGTTAAAACGCCCGGGATTTGGGGGGAAGGCCCTCCGGAGTTGCAACATAGGCTCGTTTGGGGCGTCCTATTTTCGGTGTCGTCCCGTAGAACCCGGTAATTGGGGCATTGGGAAAAATGAACGCCGAAAGGGAGATAATTGCTTATGCTCAAAAACTTTTTAAAGGTCGCCCTTCGCAGTCTCTGGAAGCAGAAGGGGTATAGTTTTCTCAATATTTTCGGGTTGGCCATGGGGATGGCCTGCAGTCTGTTGATCCTGTTGTGGATCAGGGATGAGAAGAGTGTTGACGGGTTCCATGCCAATGGGGATCGTCTTTACAGGGTGTACGAGCGGCAGTATTATGACGGGAAGATCGAGGCGGGGTATTATACGCCGGGGATATTGCCGGATGAGTTGAAGAAGGTATTGCCTGAGATGGAGATGGCTTCGGGGTTTACCTGGAGGGATCAGGCCACTTTCCAGGTGGGTGACAAGATATTAAAGGAATCGGGTAGCGCTGCGGGGGCCGATTATTTTTCGATGTTCAGCTATCCCTTACTGGAGGGTAAGGCGGCGACAGCCCTGTCCGAGCCGGTGAGCATCGCTATTTCCCGGAAGATGGCGGTCCATTTCTTTGGCAGCCCGGCCGCGGCTATCGGCAAGGCGGTCCGGTATGAGAATAAGCGGGAATTTACGGTGAAGGCCGTGTTTGAGGACCTTCCGGAGAATACATCGGATAAGTATGACTACCTGGTGAACTGGAAGGCTTTCCTGGACGACAACAGCTGGGCAAAGGATTGGGGTAATAATGGCCCGCAAACCTATGTCCTGCTTCGGAAGGATGCCAATCCTTCCCTGGTGGCGGGCAAGCTGACCCATTTTTTGGACAATTACAACAAAGAGCAGAGCAAGTCATTCCGGATCCAGCTGGGGATGCAGCGTATGCCGGATGTTTATCTGCATTCGACATTTAAGAATGGTATCATCGTGGGGGGCAGGATCGAGTATGTGCGGCTGTTCAGCGTCGTTGCTATTTTTATCCTGTTGATCGCGTGTATCAATTTCATGAACCTGACGACGGCCCGGTCGGTTAAGCGGGCGAAGGAGATCGGTATCCGCAAGGTGGTGGGGGCTGTGCGTCCGGCGCTGATCCGGCAGTTCATCGGGGAGGCGATATTGCTGTCGTTGTTCTCTGTGGTGCTGGCGTTGGGGATCGTGCTGTTGGCGTTGCCTGCCTTTAACCAGATGACGGGGAAGGCTATTTCTTTTCCGTGGGGGTCGGGATCTTTCTGGCTGAGTCTGCTGGGGCTGACGCTGGTGACCGGGGTGGTATCGGGCAGTTATCCGGCATTGTTCCTTTCCTCTTTCCAGCCGATACGGATACTGAAGGGCACGCTGAAGTTCAGTCCGGGTGCGGCGTGGTTCAGGAAGGGGCTGGTCGTCTTCCAGTTCGTGCTGTCGATCGTGCTTATTGTCGGGACCATTGTCGTCTCGGGGCAGGTGAGCTATGTGCAGTCGATCAACCTGGGCTATGACCGGGACAACCTGGTGTCGATACCTTTAGAGGGTGATCTTACGGGAAAGTACAAGCTTTTCAAGGAGCAGGCGCTGCGGGTGCCGGGTGTGGCGGAGGTCAGCCGAATTTCACAGGGGCCGGCCAATATCGAAAACGGCACGGGTGGGCTCGACTGGGACGGCAAGGATCCGAACAATATGATCATGTTCACCAATACGTCCGCCGGTTATGACCTGGTGCGGACGATGAACCTGAATATGCTGGTGGGCCGGGAGTTCTCAGCGGACTATCCAACAGATTCGGTGGGCTATATGCTGAACGAGGAGGCGATGCGGAGGATGGGTTTCAATGCGAAGGATGTGGTGGGGAAGCGGCTTACGATGTGGCAGAAGAAGGGCAAGATAATCGGGGTGATAAAGGATTTTCATTTCAATTCGCTGCACGATCCGATAAAACCGCTGGTGGTCCGGTTTGGGGAGCAGGAGACCTTTGGAACGGCGCTGGTGCGGATCAGGGCGGGTAAGGCCAGGGAGGCGCTGGCGGGGCTGGAGACGGTGTGTCACGAATTGAATCCGCGGTTCCCTTTTTCCAGCCGCTGGGTCGACGACGATTACCGGGAGCTTTATAAGAGCGAGGCGACGGTGCATCGTCTCTCGAATTGTTTTGCGGCGCTGGCGATCCTTATCTCGTGTTTGGGGTTGCTGGGGCTGGCGATGTTCACGGCGGAGCAGCGGACGAAGGAGTTTGGGATCAGGAAGGTGTTGGGGGCGAAGGTCGGGACATTGTTCGGGTTGCTTTCGAAGGATTTTTTACAGTTGGTGCTGGTGGCTTTTCTGCTGGCTACTCCGATCGCGTGGTGGGCTATGCATCTGTGGCTGCAGGATTTTGCCTACCATATAGAGCTGGAGTGGTGGGTCTTTTTGCTGGCGGGCGTGCTGGCGTTGCTGATCGCGCTGGTGACGGTGAGTTTTCAGGCGTTGAAGGTGGCGGTGGCGAATCCGGTGAAGAGTCTCAGGACGGAGTAGAGTTGGGTCAGGACGGAGTAGGGTTGGGTCAGGACGGAGTAGGGTTGGGTCAGGACGGAGTAGGGTTCGACCGGGACCAGGTGAGGACGGCCCTGATCTCGCCGAAGGAGTAGTTTTCGCCGAGCTGGCTTTTGATGGGGCCGAGGGATGAGCCGCCGACCGAGCGGATGGCGGAGAGGATGGCGCCGATCTTGTTCTCCGGAACCAGCTCTTTTATATCGATCTCACCTGTAGGGATAAACGAAGCCAGGTGGCCTTCGACGGTGCCGGGGCTGAGGTTGCGCTGGGTGGCTATGTCGGCGATGGGGATGCCATCGCGGTAGAGGCGGAGGGTGGTCCTGTTGGTGTCGCCTTTTTGGGGTTTGGAGGGGGTATGGGTTGTGGTGGCTTCCTGTTGTTTGCCGGGGGGTTGGGTTGTGCGGGTTTCCTGTTGTTTGCCGGGGCTTTGGGTTCTGGGTTCTGTCTGTTGTTGTTGCTGCTGGCTCAGGCGGTCTTCCTGGATATCGGATAGGAGTTTTGTCGTGTCGACGCCTTTTTGGAGGCCGGAAACGATCTTGAGGGCGTCGCTGACCTGTTGGTGTTTGCGGCTACAGACGAGCTGTAGGGTCTTTAGCTCCTGGAGGTATTTTTTTGCTTTTTTGCTGGCGCGTATTTCGGCGATGTGTTCCCGGAGGGGTGTCAGTATCTGTTCGCGGAGCTCGCGGGAAAAATAGTCTACTGCTGCTGTTGTACGCTGGAGCAGCTGTTGGTAGCCGTCCGCCTCTGCGGCTGGGAGCAGCGTCTCGAGCTGCTGGGAGAATTTTTTGGCGATCTCCTGCTGGGCGAGGGAGCTGTCGAGCCATTTTTTGCTCAGCTGCACGGCGGTCGATTTGCCGGGTATCTGGCGGTGGGCGTGGCCGGCATGGTGGTCCTGGAGTTGGGTGACGAAGCGGGGCCAGTGAAAGGTGCGGAGCAGGGTGTCGGTGATAAATGACAGCTGTTCGTTGCCGAGTTCCTGTTCGGCTGCGCCTTCGGGCATCTGTTCTTCGATATATGTGACGACCCTCGGGTCTGTGGAGATGGAGCCGGGCCGGATGCGTGAGCGCAGGACGAGGCCTTGGAGGGAGGTGAGGCGGCTGAGGGCTACGTATACCTGTCCGGGGGCGAAGGAGGCGCCGGCGTCGATGACGGCTTTTTGGAAGGTCAGTCCCTGGCTTTTGTGGATGGTGATGGCCCATGCCAGTCGGATGGGGTATTGCCGGAAGGTGCCGAGCTCTTCTTCTTCTATTTTGTCCTTGTCCCGGTCGTATTGATAGCGGATATTCCTCCAGGTCTCTTTTTCCAGTGTGAGCGAGTCGGGTTCGTCGGGAAATTCCAGGATCAATTTGTCTTCCTTTATTGTTTTTACGACGGCGATCTTGCCGTTGTAGTAGCGTCTTGTTTCCCCTTTATCATTCTTTATCAGCATGACCTGTGCGCCTTCTTTGAGCGTGAGGGTCTTTTCTGCCGGGAAGGATTTGTCGCTGAACTCGCCGGTGATGCTGGCTTCGAAGGCGTGTGAGCGGCCGGGGAGTTTGGCCAGTTCGTCCTGGTTGATGGCGTCCGCCCTGGCGTTGTGGGAGGTGAGGGTGATATAGTTGTCGTTGCGGGGCGGTATGAATTCCGGCTGGTAGAAGTCGTGGAGCCTTTCGAGGTCTTCGGGCTGCAGGCGATTGTTGCGGATATTATTCAGGATATGGATGAATCCGGCCTCGTTCTGCCGGTAGATCCTGGTGAGCTCGAGGTAGACGGGTGGCGCCTGGCGGATGACTTTTGCGTCGAAGAAGAAGGGGCTGGAATAGTGGTCCCGGAGCAGCTGCCATTCTTCTTTTTGGACGACGGGGGGCAACTGGAAGAGGTCGCCGATGAAGAGCACCTGCAGTCCGCCGAATGGCAGGTCGGGCTGTTGGCGAAAGTGGCGGAGGATGGTGTCTACGGCGTCGAGGGTATCGGCCCGGACCATGCTTATCTCGTCGATGATGAGGAGCTCCAGCTCTTGCAGGAGCTGGCGTCTGTTGGCGTTGAAACGGATGTTCCTGAAAAGGGTATTGGGGTCGGAGTATCCCGGCGCTTCGGGATTCCAGCCGTATTGGGGAGTCGGGATAAAGGGGCCGAAGGGCAGTTGGAAGAAGGAGTGCATGGTTGTGCCGCCGGCGTTGATAGCGGCTACTCCCGTGGGTGCGACGACGGCCATTTTTTTGAAGCTGGTTTCGCGGATGTGTTTCAGGAAGGTGGTTTTCCCGGTGCCGGCCCTGCCTGTCAAAAAAACGTTTCTGGCGGTCTGGTTGACGAACCGGTCCGCGAGCTCGAATATGGGATTGTGTGCGTTGTCGATCATGGGAAGGTGCAATTTAGGAACAATATATGCGGGTGAAAAATGAAAGATGGGGGAGTGGGGTAGCGGGGACGGGAGGAAGCCGGGAGTAAGGTTTGCATGGAAGGAGAGGGAGATGGGTGTGGGGTATGCAGGGACGGAGAGGGAGATGGGTGTGGGGATAGAAGAAAAGGGTGGGGGCGGCGGGATAGTTGGGTTATTGGGGGTAAATTCGTGCTAAGCTAAATCAAGAATCATGGAATACAGGACCTTAGGCGCATCGGGATTAAAAGTGCCCGTATTGAGTTTTGGCACGGCCACTTTTGGGGGTGGGAATGCCTTTTTTAAAGCATGGGGGAATACGGACGTAGAAGAGGCGAAGCGGATGATCGGTGCTTGTATGGATGCCGGTGTCAACCTGTTCGATACGGCCAATGTTTATTCGCTGGGGCGTTCGGAGGAGATCCTGGGGGAGGCCCTTAAGGGGATCCGTAACCGGGTGCTTATTTCAACCAAGGCGACCTTTCCGATGAGTGACCGGGTGAACGACTACAGCAGTTCGCGATATCACCTGATAAGGGCCTGTGAGGACAGTCTCGAGCGGTTGCAGACGGATCATATCGATATCTATCATATGCATGGTTTTGATGGGGTGACGCCGGTGGAAGAGACGTTGCGTGCGCTGGACGACCTGGTGCGGAGCGGGAAGGTGAGGTATATCGCCTGCTCGAATTTTTCGGGCTGGCATCTGATGAAGTCGCTGACGGTCAGCGAGCGGTATGGTTGGGCGCGATATATCGGGCATCAGGCCTATTATTCTCTGCTGACGAGAGAATTCGAGTGGGAGCTGATGCCGTTGGGTATCGATCAGCGGGTGGGTACGATCGTCTGGAGTCCGTTGGCCATGGGGCGGCTGAGCGGGAAGTTCAGGCGCGGCAATTCGATGCCGGCGGAGTCGCGTCTCAGCAAGGGCGGATCGCATGGTCCGGTCGTTCCTGATGAGCTCTTGTTCAAAGTGGTGGATGAGCTGGATATCATTGCAAAGGAGACGGGCAGGACTGTGGCGCAGGTGGCGCTGAACTGGCTGTTGCAGCGGCCGACGGTTGTCAACCTGGTGATTGGGGCGAGGAATGAGGAGCAGCTGAAGGAGAATTTAGGGGCGGCGGACTGGCAGCTGACTGTGGACCAGCTGAAGCGGCTGGATGAGGTGAGCGCGGTGGAGCCGGTGTATCCGTACTGGCACCAGCGGCAGAATACGAGCTTGTTGCCGTTGCCGGAATTTTACTAAACGAATGTTGGGTGGGGCATGGGGTTAGGAGGCCATAGTCTTCGAGGGCGATGTCGATGGTTGGTATCTTCTTTGTATAGGCGCCGAATATCTTGTCGACGCCGAAGCCGGCGGACCAGTTGTTGCCGACGACGCCTGCGGCGCCGGCTTTTTCTAGGGCGATGGGGAGGGTGCGGTTGGTATAGCCCGTTCTTTTGATGCGGTTGGCCCAGGCTTCCTGTTGTGCGGTGCGTTCTTTTTTCATTTTTTCAAAAGAGGCGGGCGTTGCGAATTCCTGCCAGTTGTAGTCGGGCCGGCCGGTTGGCTGGAGCATGGAGACCATGACGAATTTTCCTTTTACTGCGGGCAGCCATTTCTGAAAGGCGAGGGAGTCTTCAACATCGGGGAGGATGACGAGCTCTGCTGTGACGGTCTTGTTGCGCATGCCCGGGCTCCAGGCCAGCTGGGTGGCTTCGAGGGATCTAGTGCGCGGGTATACCATATCGATGTGCGAGATGCCGCGTTCCCAGCCTCGCCACTGGCCCCATTGCTCATTGCGGGCGGTGATGCCCCAGCCGGTGTATTTTGCGACGGCCCATTCGTTGGCTTTTTCCATCTGGGGGGTACCGACGAGGCGGGGGCCGATGCCGTCGAACAGCTCGTGTGCGAGCTGCTGCAGCTGGGAGTG
>JAFDYE010000910.1 GCA_018267585.1 Bacteroidota bacterium | reverse complement strand
GGCATTGCTGCTGGATGATGCGTTTGGTCAGGTCTGCCAGAACCGGACTTTTTTAGGGCAGTGTATTACGGAGCAGGCAAGACATTTCGGGCGGTATCATCGGAAAGGGGCAATACCTGTTGGTGCGGGGGCTTAGAATAGATAGCGACGATGGCCTTTGAGTGCGCGACCTGGTGAGATTGGGAAGGGCTGTATTGGCCATGGCAGTCGATAAGATGGCAGGGCAAAGCGGGCTGAAGAAAACTTCCTGTGGAAGGCTCCGGTCAATAGGGAGGCAACCGAATGTTTTCAAGCGGCTACTGATGGACGAAGGCATCCTGGTGAATCGGGAACAAGCCGGGGGAGTGGCCAAAGGTTCGAAGGTCAAGCCACGCTTTGGGGCCTTTTTGCGTGTCACTCGCCGGAGGGTATCGCCGCAGGAAAGATGGGGTTTTCGGGGGGAAGAAAGGATCGGGTGAATTTGCCGGATGACCGGTGAGCCTCCGGTGACCGGACTACTGACGAACCGGGTTTGTGGCACGAATCGGGAGCTAAAATTTCCGTGGGTAATTGCTGTTTTGGGCGAGATGCGGCGGCCAGTAAGCGTGTTGATGCCGCTGATCTGTTCAATAGCGAGATATTCCATACTTCACAATTTCTTTATCACACGGTGAAGATAATACGAAACCTCGAAGCTTCCAAGACCTAGTTCTATTCTCTATAGGTTGAATGCCACGGCCGTGCCACATTACCAGATGGCGCCGGTGCGGGAGCCGCATATGCTCATCAGCCAATCGATGCGATAGAGTGCAATGTTCCGGAGAATGCTGGACCGGCTTTCCTTGAATATGGCGCAAGCCAGATCTAGGGCTCCGCCTTGAAGCCTGCCGTGGCTCAACCGGAACTTATTCGTTTGCTTATCGACGTACAGCCGGCCTGCCTCATCGAAGGGTGAGTTAAAGACGGCTATTCCCTGGCGTTCGATAATGCCGCCAGGATAGCCTAAAATATCCATGTAGGTCTTGACGCAAAGGTTATTGACCATCGCCGCCTGTTCTTTTATCGTCGGTTTCTTTTTCATGATCTTTTGATTTGAGGTGATTGAAAAATTGAACCGATGGCTCCGGCGGATGGCTGGCCGAATGCCAAATAGGAACGGAATAAATGCTGCGGGTTATGCTGGTGAAGGTGTGACGGCGCCCAAGCGGACCTCAATGATGAGGATTTGTACAGGACCGTTTTATGCCGTAGTTGTTTGGCGAGGCCGGCCAGGAGCCGAAATTTGTGGTGTATTTTTTCGATCACTCGGTCGGTCCGGTTCGAACGGGTGGCGTTTATCTGCAGGAGGAGAGTTCCCAGCGTATTCGGGAAACAGCATGGCCCCGCGGGGACAAGATGCCTTGCAGGTAAAATGCTTTACGGACTTACCCTGCATCATGTCGCCGCGGGGTGCCAACGGCGAACAGTAGTTGAGAAAGGTTTCAGCAGTCGATCGCCGGCGGCCGCTTGTACAGCTGCGGGCGCTAATTCGTGGGCAGGCATTCATTCGCGTGCGTCTGGTAATGCCGTTCCCTGGTTGTAAGGCGGGAGCGAAGCGGACGCCAATAGAAAGGATAGACTGCCTGCTGTATGGGCTATGGGGCGGTCGGATGGAGGTCGCTAGGAATTGGCGGTCTTCCGGCCGGGAGGGGAACGGACGGCCGGAAGGGAACCGCCACCCCGCCACGCGGCGCCCAGTGTTGGACGGGGGAAGGCCGCAGCTAGGGCGTTCCCCTGCGGCGGAGCGCAGGGGTGTATTTGAACGCCCGACGCGAGGCCGCCGGACAACTACCCGCGGCTCGACCCTGGTTGGAGGACGGGAGCGAAGCGAACGTCAGATTAATTGTGGAAGCTGGGCGCCGCACGGCAGGTGGCGGACAAAATGAGGCGGCGGGTGGACTGGATACGCTTTGCGAGTGATCGACGAATGAGCGTGCTACATGAGGAGATGACGAGCGAAGGGTATCGCAGGACACGGGAGCCGCCCGACCAGAGCCCCCCGCAGCGAAAGAACCGTGCCAGACAGCGAACCGGGGTATGAAATTTCGCAGCGAAGCGTAGGTGGGAACCCCGAAGCGCAGCAAGAAATTTTATAGCCCGGCGGACACGATCTTCGAGGAGCCACCGCACCGCAAGAAGATGGTGTCCGGCATGGCACGTGTTCTTGCCGAGGGGGGCGACGGGAGACCTTTGATCCTGGCAAGATAATGCATCTGCACCGGGCGTAGAGGATCGACAGATTAGACACCTTATCTGATAAATCTGGCCAAAGCATTTAATGTCGGAAGGCTCGGATAAGAAAATGATTATGTAAGGGTAGCGGCGTTGTCGTGCATTTCACTTTCGAGGCG
>JAFDYE010000090.1 GCA_018267585.1 Bacteroidota bacterium | reverse complement strand
TAGCCGCTAAAGTGCTCGCCAACGGCGGTGACGTGGAAACCGTAGACGATGGACTGCTCAAAAACTTTGACCAGATCGCGATCATACGCTATTGCTGAAAATTTGTAAATTAGCGGCTAACCTACACGTTTGAAGCAATGTTCAAGGAAAATTCAACACACGTATTACTGTTCTGTTCCATCGTAACCATTGCTTCCGCAGTCCTGCAGTACCTGAACCCCGCATTCAGCTTCTTCGACGGCGGCCTGATCACCGCCATACTGCTGACCGTATTCCTGAAAAAGAGCTACTACACGACACTGTTCGGCGCCATCAGCGCAGTCCTCATCATCATCGCCTCCTTTTACGCCACCGGCGACGACGGACGCAGCCAGCTGATCCTCCAGCACGTCTTCGGGCTGATCATCGTGGTCATGGCTACCGTATTCGTCCTGTACCTCAAACGACTCTATCGCAACATCGACGCCGACCAGCAGCAGCTGGCAGCCCTCTTTGCCCACGCCACCGAAGGGATCATCCTCACCAATGACAAAGGGCAGATCGTCCTGCTCAACCCCGCCGCCTACCGGCTTTTTGAATACGAAAAGGACGAACTTCCCGGCGAGCCCATCGACCTCCTCATACCGCAGCGCTTCCGTCATAGCCACACCGGGTACCGGGAGGGCTTCTATCAGCATCCCGGCAACCGCACCATGGGCCATGGCCGGGACCTGTTCGCGAGAAAAAAGAACGGCCAGGAATTTCCCGTTGAAGTAAGCCTTAGCTACTACAAACAGAAGAACACCCTGTACGTGATCGCCTTTGTCGTGGATATCACCCAACGCAAGCAGGCAGAACAGGAGCTGATCGCCCGCCAGCAGCAGCTGGAAAAGATAACCGAAGAGATCAGGAAGCTGAATACCGGCCTGGAGACCAAGGTCGAGCAACGAACTCTCATCCTTAGAGAAGCCCTGCAGGAGCTGGAAAAGTCCCAAAAAGAGCTCCACGAAGCCCTCGACAAGGAAAAAGAGCTGAATGAAATAAAATCCCGTTTTGTCTCCATGGCCTCCCACGAATTCCGCACACCGCTCAGCACGGTGCTCAGCTCAGCAGCCCTGCTCGGCAAATACACACAAAGCGACGACCAGGAAAAAAGAGACAAACATATCCGCCGCATCAAAGACTCTGTCAAACACCTGAATACCCTGCTCGAAGACTTCCTGTCACTCGGCAAGCTGGAAGAAGGAAAGATAAAGGCTGAGCCCGCGGCATTCATAATAAAGGACTTTCTCGACGAAGTGGTCGAGGAGATGCGCTCCCTGGCAAAGGACGGACAGCACATCATATGCGAGTTCTCCATAGACGGCGCAACCTTCGTCAGCGACAAACGGCTCCTTAAGAATATCATGATCAACCTCTTGAGCAACGCCGTCAAGTTCTCCCCCGACGGCGCAGCCATACGCCTCGACGCAGTCCTTTCACCCGAAAACATCCTCACCCTTTCCGTCACGGACAAAGGCATCGGCATTTCCGAAGAAGACCAGCAGCACCTCTTCAGCAGCTTCTTCCGCGGCGCCAACGCGCTCAATATAGAAGGCACCGGTCTCGGTCTGCACATCGTCAAAAGATACCTCGACCTG
>JAFDYE010000909.1 GCA_018267585.1 Bacteroidota bacterium | reverse complement strand
TGTTGGAGCCGGTATTCGCGCAGACCGCAGTGGATATGAGCGCTGCATTTCCGGTGATCGACGGATTGTTCAGGGACTATGCCGCGCGGAATCATTACCCGGGGTTTGCGTATGGCATTGTAGCCGACGGGAAGCTCGTTTTTTCCGGGTCGGTCGGGTATGGCGATGTTGAGAAGAAGATCGCCGCGACGCCGGAGACGGATTTCCGGATCGCGTCGATGACGAAGAGTTTTGTAGCCGTGGCCATTTTGCAATTGAGGGATGCGGGCCGGCTGCGACTGGACGATCCCGCTGCGCAGTATATACCCGAGCTTCGCGGGCAGCGGGGGCCGGCGTCGGACGCGCCGCCGATCACCATTCGTCATTTGCTGAGCCATTCGGCGGGTTTCCCGGAAGACAATCCGTGGGGGGACCGGCAGCTGGCCGTCGGCAATGACTCGTTGCTTCGGCTGGTGGCGAAGGGGATCAGTTTTTCCAACAGCCCGGGTATCGGCTATGAGTACAGCAATTTAGGGTTTACGCTGCTTGGATATATCGTGCAAAAGGTCTCGGGGCAGTCTTATGAAGACTATATCACGGAGCATATCCTGCGGCCGCTGGGGATGACGCATACCTATTGGGAATATACGAAGGTGCCTGAGCGGCGGCTGGCGCACGGGTATCGCTGGCTCAACGGTGGTTGGGTGGAGCAGCCGATGTTGCACGATGGGGCTTACGGGGCGATGGGTGGGCTGATCACTACTATCGGAGATTTTGCCAGGTACGAGGCATTTCAGCTGGCGGCCTGGCCTTCGCGCAGCGGGGCCGAGGAGGGCCCGTTGAAGCGGAGCTCCTGCCGGGAGATGCAGCAGCCGTGGACCTTCAATTCTCTGAATACGCAGTTCAGCTATTCTCCCGACGGACCGGTCTGTGCATTGAGCTCGGCCTATTGCTTTGGTCTTCGATGGAGCAGGGATTGCAAGGGCCGGACGATGGTGGGGCATACGGGCGGGCTGCCGGGTTTTGGCAGCAACTGGATGATGCTTACGGACTACGGGGTGGGTGTGGTCAGCTGCGCCAATCTCACCTATGCGAATGCATCGGCGATCAATATGCGTGTATTGGATACGCTGATCCGTCTCGCCAGGCTGAGGCCGAGGGCCGTTCCCGTGACGCCGGTGCTGGAAGAGAGGAAGAAGGAATTGGTGGCTTTGTTGCCCGGCTGGGAGAAGGGGAAGGGCTCGGGGATATTCGCGGTCAATTTTTTTGAGGACTATTTTCCGGATGGGTTGAAGAAGGAGGCGGAGGCCGTCTTTGCGCGAATGGGGAAGGTGGTAAGGGTTGGGGAGATGAGGGCGGAGAACAATTTGAGGGGAAGCTTTTTGATCGAGGGGGAGAGGGGTGATGCGGAGGTAAGGTTTACGCTGACGCCGGAGAATCCCGCTTTGATCCAGGAATACAGGATTCGGTTTGTTGAGAAATAGTAGTTTGCCTCACGGAGTTCTTGCTACACTGGAGGACGTCCGGAGAAGAGCGCGGCGATGTAATCGATTTCATCCGAAGTCTGAATAGCAGATAGGGGATCGTATGAGTATTAATAGTAAAATAATCTTATACTGATACCTGTATTCAAAACCAAGCAAGACCTTTGGGCCCATAACGCAAGCTGTGCTCATACAAATAAAGGATATAAAAGAAGGTAATAAGGAGGCTTTTTATAAAGTTTTCGAACAATATCATTTAAAGCTTTACCAGTATATCTATAGGTATACTGGTTCGGTTTATTATTCTGAAGAGACGGTCCAGCTGAGTTTTATCAGATTGTGGGAAAAAAGGGAGGGGCTTTCGGAGCATTATTCCATTTCGACGCAGCTGTTTCGTATCGCGAGGAGCATTCTGATCGATCTGCTCCGGAAAGAGAAGATCAGGAGCACGCAGGAGTTGTCGGATATCTTTATTACTGAGCTGCCGGAGGACGAGCGAATTATATATAAAGAAGAGCTGGGGACGGTGCTGTCTGCTATCGAGGAGCTGCCCGAGCAGTGTCGGCAGGTGTTCAAGATGAGCCGGTTCAATAATCTTTCGCATAATGAGATCAGCGCGCAGCTGTCTATCTCGCCTAAAACGATCGAGACTCATATCACCAAGGCGCTAAAGTATCTGAGGAAGAGCATTTTCCTATTTTTTTAAGGGGAGAGTCGAACGGGTGAACCCGGGGTTGACTTTTACGGGACTGGTGGTTCCGCGGGGGATGTTTTTTGGGGCAGCCGCGGCTACCCGCAATGGGGGATGGTGAGGGGGGAG
>JAFDYE010000908.1 GCA_018267585.1 Bacteroidota bacterium | reverse complement strand
TTTTGCCCAGGTACAGATTGCCCAAACTTCAAATCGCTTAAATGAATACAAGAGAAAGAAAGATCGTTACGGTTGTCCAGGTGAGAAGAGGTTCTTCGCGTTTGCCGGACAAGGTATTTCGTCCTTTGTCGGGAAAGTCCCTGTTCGTGCGGCAGGTCGAGCGGGTGAAAGCATCCAGGCTATGCGGCCAGGTTGTAGTTGCGACGACGACGAATCCGGCGGATGACCTGGTATGGGAAGTTTGTCAGCAGGAGGGGTTGGAATGTTTTCGCGGCCATGACCAGGATCTGCTCGACAGGCATTACCAGGCGGCTTTGAAATACGGGGCGGATACGGTCATCAAGATACCGGGCGACTGTCCGCTGATCGACCCAACTGTTATCGACAAGGTGATCGCCTTTTACCTGGAGAATGCGGACGGTTATGATTTTGTCAGCAATCTTCATCCGGCCACGTTCCCGGATGGGAATGACGTGGAAATAATGCCGATGAGCGTGATGGAAGAGGCCTTCCGGCATGCTACGCGGGCTTTTGAGCGGGAGCATACCACTCCCTATATCTGGGAGCGGCCGGAGCGGTACCGTATCGGCAATGTGGTCATGGACGGCGGACTGGACTATTCGATGACCCACCGGCTGACGATAGACTACGAGGAAGACTACCAATTCATAAAGGCTGTCTGGGATGAGCTGTATCCCTTGAACCCGCTGTTTGGCGTAAACGATATCCTTGAGCTGCTGGAGAGGCGGCCGGATATCTACAATATCAACAGGTCGCTTGCCGGCGTCAACTGGTATCGCAACCACCTCGGCGAGCTGAAGACGGTCGATGGGGAGCAGACGCGGTTTGCTGCGGGGGATGTAAAGGCGGATACGGGTGCGTTGAATAATATTGCGCTGAAAGTAAGGGAACATATAATCAGGATGACGGCAGGCGGGGGATGTTTTATTGGCGCTTCGCTGTCCTGTGTCGAGCTGATGGTCTATTTGTATTCGAGCTATATCCGGAAAGGGGAAAGTGTCAGTGATCCGAACCGGGACTTTTTGTTTTTGTCAAAAGGGCATGACGTGCCGGCGCTGTACGGGACGTTTGTAGAGATGGGTCTCCTGGATGCGGGCAGGCTTGCCAATCACCTTTCAACTTCCGATAGTATTTACTGGCACCCGAACAGAAATATTCCCGGGGTCGAGTTCCACTCTGGTTCACTCGGGCATCTGCCTGCGGTTGCGGCGGGCGTAGCGCTGGACTGCAAGCTGAGGGGTGCCGACAACCGTGTGGTTGTGATCACCGGGGATGGAGAGCTCAACGAGGGCAGCGTGTGGGAGACTTTGCTGGTGGCCAATGCCTACAAGCTGGACAATCTGACGGTCGTGGTCGACCGGAATCAATTCCAGGCGAATATCCGGACGGAGGAGCTTATTCCGCTGGAGCCGCTGGAGGACAAGTTCAGGGCTTTCGGCTGCCACGTACAGCGGGTGGACGGGCACAGCTTTATGCGGTTGCAGGAAGCATTTGGCGCCGTTGTCGAGGGTAAGGTAAATGTTATTATCGCCGATACCGTCCGTGGCAAGGGCCTGCCCAGCATCGAGGCGAGGGCGGACAGGTGGTTCTGTGTCTTCTCCGAGGCAGAGATCGCGCAGCTGCTGGAAGAATTGCATGGAAATGCGGAGGCTTCTATTGAATCAGAAACATTGGTAGTAAGGTAAAAACAACGTAATGACTTACGAAGAACTATTGACAGAGACGGCGTTAAAAGACGAACGGTTTATTGTAATGACGGCAGAGAACAGGGCGTTGGTGCGCAATATGCCAAAGGTTCTGGGACGTCGATTCGTGGATACGGGCATAACCGAGCAGACGATGGTCGGCATGGCGGCCGGGCTGGCGCTTCGTGGAAGGATCCCTGTCATCCATGCGCTGGCGCCGTTCCTGACGATGCGCGCGTTCGAGTTCATCCGCACGGATGTGGGGATTGCCGGTCTTCCGGTGAAGCTCAGCGGTTTTATCCCCGGGTTCCTGTCGGATGGCAACGGCCCTACGCATCAGGCGATCGAGGACGTATCCATCTTAAGGGGTATACCGGGAATGGAGGTCTATTGTCCGGCGGATGAGGACGACCTGGTGAAGATGCTGCCCGGGGTGTGGGCGTCACCGGCGCCGGCATATGTGCGGATCAATCACAAGAAAGGGAGCTATGAGCATGAAGCCTTTACTCCCGGAAAGGCAGAGGTCGTGAGCGAGGGTACGGATATTACCCTGCTGGTCTATGGCTTCCTCTTCGAGAATGCTTTTCGGGCCAGGGAATTGCTCGAGAAACAAGGACTGTCGGTCGGTCTCGTCAATATGAGAAGTCTCAAACCGGTAGATGAGGAGGCGATCGTACGTGCTGTCGCGAGTTCGAAGCGTCTGGTGACGATAGAGGATCATTTCAGGACGGGCGGGCTTTATTCCATCGTGGCCGAAGTGCTGCTGAGCCGGCGGATCACGGCGGATGTGCAGCCGCTGTCGCTGGGAGAGCGCTGGTTCAAGGCGGGTACGCTGAACCAGGTGCTGGAAACAGAAGGATTTACACCGGAACAAATGGCGGATAAAATAATCACATATGCCCAATAAGGTAACATTCAACGAAAACTATCCCGATATTACGGAGTCCAATAATTTATACGAAAGGGCCAGGCATATTATGACGCCTGTGACCCAGACGATGGCGAAGGGGCCTGGCCAGTATGTTAACGGCGTTGCGCCGAAATACCTGAAGAAGGGAAAAGGGGCGCGCGTTTGGGATGTGGACGGCAACGAATATCTCGACTATAATGCGGCGATCGGGCCACTGTCACTTGGATATGCCTATCCCCGGGTGGATGCAGCGATCGTTGAGCAGCTGAAGGACGGGATCACTTTCTCCCAGATGCACGAGCTGGAGGTGACGCTGGCCGAGCTGATCCACAAGGTTATTCCCAATGCGGAGTCCATCCGGATCAGCAAGACGGGCGCGGACGTGACCAGCGCGGCGGTGCGTGTCGCCCGGGCCTTTACCGGGCGCAATAAAGTACTGTGCTGCGGCTATCATGGGTGGCACGACTGGTATATCGGAGTAACCAGCCGCAACCAGGGGATACCCGAGGCTGTGAAGGAGCTGAGCGGCACTTTTGAATACAATGATATCAATTCTGTCAAGGATGCGCTGGATGAGGACGTGGCCTGCGTGATCCTGGAGCCCTTTGTATTCGAGGCGCCGAAGAATAATTTTTTGCAGGAGCTGAAAGAGCTGTGTGCGGCCAACGGGACACTGCTGATATTCGACGAGATGTGGACCGGTTTCCGGATCGCGGTCGGCGGAGCCCAGGAGTATTTCGGTGTGACGCCTGATCTGGCCTGCTATTCCAAGGCCTGCGCTAATGGGATGCCCATTGCGCTGCTGACCGGTCGCAGGGATGTCATGTCGCTGTTCGAAGGAGACGTATTCTTCTATACGACATTTGGAGGGGAGGCCTTGTCGCTGGCTGCTGCGGTAGCTACTATCCGCGAGCTGATCGAAAAGAATGTACCGGCCTATCTTGCCGAAAAAGGAAAGCGGCTGAAGGATGGCTATAATGCGCTGGCGGCTGAGCTCGGTATCAGCGGGTACACGAGGTGTACGGGATATGACTGCCGGTCGATGGTGGTTTTTGATGCTTCTGCCGGCAATCCGCTGGAGCTGAAGTCTTATGTGCAGCAGGAGATGATCAAGCGCGGCATCCTGTGGAGCGGCTTTCACAACATGATGTTCGCCCATACGGATGAGGATGTGGAATATACGCTGAAGGCTTATCGGGAAGTGCTGGGGCTTTTGAAGGAGGCCGTCGGGGCCGGGGATGTGCCGGCCCGGCTGAAGGGTAAGCCCGTCGAGGCGGTGTTCCGTAAGGTGAGCAATTTTAATATGAAACCCGTAAGTAAGGCATAAGCATGGATCTATTTTCATTGGACGGTAAGGTCGCCATCGTCACAGGGGCCTGCGGATTGATAGGTACGCATCACTGTGAGGCGCTGGCGGAGGCGGGAGCAAAAGTGGTGGTAGCCGATCTGAACGAAGAGGCCTGTAAGAAGGTGGCGGGGCGTTTGGGCCCGGAGCATCTGGCGGTGGGCATGGATGTAACAAGCCAGGAGTCGCTGGCGGCGGCGAAACAGCGGATACTGGCGGCTTTTGGGCGGATCGACGTACTGGTCAACAATGCGGCGATCAACGATATGTTCGAGAATCCGTTGCTGGCCGGTCAGCAGTCGATGTTCGAGCACTATCCGCTGGAGATGTGGGATAAATCCTGGAAGGTGAATGTGAGCGGGGTCTTTCTTTGTTCGCAGGTGCTTGGCGGTGTGATGGCGGAGCAGGGAGGGGGAAGCATTATCAATATCGCCTCAACCTATGGGATAGTGGCGCCGGACCAGAGCATTTATAAAAATGAGGCGGGCGAGCAGACCTTTTATAAGTCTCCGTCCTATCCTGTGACCAAGTCGGCGGTGATCGGCTTTACGAAATTCCTGGCCTCGTACTGGGGGCCGAAGAATGTAAGGGTCAATACGCTTTCGCCGGGTGGTGTCGAG
>JAFDYE010000907.1 GCA_018267585.1 Bacteroidota bacterium | reverse complement strand
GCCCGTTACAACTACTCTTTTCAATTGCATATAGGACTTTTCCCAGGATTTTTTTTATGTTGGGATCGTGCTTTGATAAAAATTAACCCGATCCCAACAATCAGTTAATTATCTGCCCTTCGGGCGATCCACTTCCAGTGGCTCAGGTTGGGATCGTGCTTTGATAAAAATTAACCCGATCCCTACAATCAGTTAATTATCTGTCCATCGTCTGAGCTTCGCTGGACCGTCCTTCCCTGCCCATCCCGCCCGTCGATCGAGCCCGGGACTTCCGGCCGCTCAAGCCGGCACCGCTCTTTTTCAAAAATTAGCCCGATCCCGGCAATTGGCTAATATCTGTCTCCTTTTTCCGGGCTTTGCCAGGGCCGTAGTCACTTGGTCCGCGTGCCCGTCAGCTGAGCCGGGGACTTCCGGTAGCCAGGGTAGTTGAAGGATAAATCCGCCTTCTAAGCCAAATTCTTGAACTTGAAAAGGCGGATCCAATAAAATGTTCCAAAAAAGCTATAAGCGCAGTAAAGGGCTGTATTGACTTATTTAGCGTGTTCTTCCAGGTATGCGATGGCCTGACCTACAGTGGTGATGGTCTCTGCCTGCTCGTCCGGGATGGAAATATTGAATTCCTTTTCGAATTCCATGATCAATTCGACGGTGTCCAGAGAGTCTGCACCCAGGTCGTTTGTAAAGGAAGCTTCGTTCGTAACTTCGGCTTCTTCTACCCCGAGCTTGTCGACGATAATTTTCTTAACCCTTGTAGCGATGTCTGACATGTGTAAAATTTTTATAGTTATACGGCTGCAAAAATAATACTTCCCGGCAAATCCGAACAAATGGGCCAATTTTTAATTTTGACCCATTTTTCCCATTGTTCGAATTTTTGCTGTCTGGAATTGTAAAAATAGATAACTTCGGCCTTCCCGGATTGCTCGCCTGACAGGTCCCGCGAACCGGCCATTAATGACTGTTAGCCCCTTCCTCAGGGGTTGACCCGAAATAAGTAACAGCATGGCTCTTAGGATGATAGATCATGGAACGAAGGAGTACCAGCAGATGGTGACCTTGCGCAACGACATACTGCGCAAACCGCTGGGTCTGTCCTTTGATAAGGAAGAACTGGACAAGGAAAAGGATGACATCCTCATGGGCGCTTTCGAAGACGAAAAGCTTCTGGGATGCTGTCTGCTGACCCGCGTTGATCCGTATACTGTCCGCCTTCGTCAGATGGCAGTCCCCAACAATATGCAGGGTAAAGGCGTAGGCCGCGCCCTCATGATCTTCGCGGAGAACATCGCCCGTGACCTCGGCTACAGGAAACTATGTATGCACGCCCGCAAGACGGCCATCGGCTTTTATCAGAAGCTCGGCTATTCCATCACCGGTGACGAATTCACAGAGGTCACCATCCCGCATTATATAATGGAGAAGGCGCTCTAGGAACCTTCCGCCCCATTCGATCAGACCCACGGATTTCCACCCATGGCGATCAGGCGACATCTTTCCCCTCATTCCCGGGATTCCCCAGTGCGATCAGCAATGGACTTTCCCCTATTTGATCAGCTGTAGCGATTCCCCCTCTGCGTTCGGGCGAGAACTTCCCCTATTTGATCAGGCGCAGATTGAAAGGATAACGGTAGATCTTGTTCTCACTGGCTTTTATCGTAGCGATGATCACCAGGACGAGGTCAGCGATGCCGACCGCAAAGAGGATCGCCACGCCAATAACCACAAGGGTCAGTATCCCGCCGGCTATCAGGGCCAGATACACCGTGATCTGGAAGTTCAGCGATTCTTTGGCATTCTCCCCCACGAAGGGAGAATCCTTTTTGATCAGGAAGATGACCAGGGGCCCCAGTATGCCAACACCGGGGACGATCGACAGGATATGTGAGAGGATGCCCAACGTCCGCTCGTCACTGGAGGGAGCGCTCAGTGGATATTCTTCTGCCATAAATTCAGGATTTTAGGTCGTTGAATATACTGATTTTTCAACGAAAGCCGCCATTCTTTTTAGGAACCCGAGAATGTCCGCCATCGACTTCATATCGTCGACCACCAGCAGGAAATTCCTGCCGGCCTGCTTGAGCCTGGCCTTATTGGTGTGCTTCTGCAGGTATTCCAGGATCAGCCTGAAAATATCCGATTCAAAATAAGGCGAGTCGGGGCGGTTGATAAAATAGCAGCGGAGATCCTCCTCTTTCAGGATCAGCTTCTCAAAACCCAGCGTCACGGCCAGTTTCCGGATACGAACAGTGTCGAAGAGGTCGTCCACCTGCGGCGGGATAGGGCCAAAACGGTCGATCATCTCGCTGTGAAATTGCTGTAGCTCTTCTTCCGTGTCGCAGTTGTCCAGCCGGGTATAGAGATTCAGCCGTTCCGTAATGCTCTCTACATAGCTGTCCGGGATCAGTATCTCGAGGTCCGTATCGATGGTGCAGTCCTGGACATAGTCTTCCTGCTTTGATATCTCTTCTTTGAAAAGCTCGCGGAACTCGGTACGCTTGAGCTCTTTTATCGCTTCGTCGAGTATCTTTTGGTAGGTCTCAAAACCGATGTCTACCATAAAGCCGCTCTGTTCCCCACCCAGCATATTGCCGGCGCCGCGGATATCGAGGTCCCGCATCGCGATCTGGAAGCCGCTGCCCAGGTCGCTGTGCTGCTCCAGGGTCTGCAGACGCTTGCGCGAATCCGTAGGTAGCGTCGCCAGCGACGGCGCCAGCAGATAGCAGAAGGCTTTCTTGTTGCCCCTTCCTACCCTGCCCCGCAGCTGGTGCAGGTCGCTGAGCCCGAAATGGTGCGCGTTATTGACGATGATGGTATTCACATTGGGAATGTCCACGCCGCTCTCCACGATATTCGTGCACACGAGAACGTCATATTTTTTGTCGATGAAGTCGAGTATCTTATCCTCCAGCTCGCTACCTTCCATCTGGCCGTGCGCATAGCTGATGCTGAGGTCCGGACAAAGCCCCTGAATGATCGCCGACATCTCGGCCAGGCCTTGAACGCGGTTATAGATAAAGAAGACCTGACCGCCCCTTTCCGTCTCGTAGTAGATGGCATCGCGGATAAAGTCTTCATTATAGCCGTGCAGCTCGGTCTGTATCGGCTGGCGGTTCGGCGGCGGGGTATTGATAATGCTGAGGTCGCGCGCGCCCATCAGGCTGAACTGAAGGGTGCGGGGTATCGGCGTGGCGGTCAGCGTGAGACAGTCGACATGCGTCCGCAGGGTCTTGATCTTCTCCTTGTGCGCCACCCCGAACTTCTGCTCTTCGTCGATAACCAGCAGACCCAGGTTCTTGAACTTGACCTCCTTCCCCAGCAGCGCGTGGGTGCCGATGATGATGTCGATCTCGCCGGCCTCGAGCTTCTTCAGCGTCTCCTTCTTCTCCTTGGAGGACTTAAATCTGTTGACGAAGTCCACTTTCACCGGAAAATCCTTCAGCCGTTCGCTGAACGTCTTATAGTGCTGGAAGGCAAGGATGGTCGTCGGCACGAGCACCGCCGCCTGGCGGGAGTCGCAGCAGGTCTTGAAAGCCGCGCGGATGGCTATTTCCGTCTTGCCAAATCCGACGTCGCCGCATACTAGCCGGTCCATTGGCGATGGTGCTTCCATATCCTTCTTCACGTCTCCCGTGGCCTTGCTCTGGTCGGGCGTGTCCTCATAGATAAAAGACGCTTCCAGCTCAGTCTGCATATAGTTGTCCGGGGTATGGGCAAATCCCTTCTCGGCCTTTCGCTGTGCATAGAGCTTGATCAGGTCGAAAGCGATCTCTTTTACCCGGGTCTTGGTCTTCTCCTTCAGTTTTTGCCAGGCGTCACTACCCAGTTTGTTCACCTTGGGGACGGTGCCTTCCTTGCCGGTATACTTGGATATCTTGTGCAGCGAGTTGATGTTGACATAGAGGATGTCGCTGTCCTTATAAATGATCCGGACCGCCTCCTGCAGACGGCCGTTGGCCTCGATCTTCTGCAGGCCACTGTATACCCCCACCCCGTGGTCGATATGCGTCACATAGTCACCCGGCTGCAGCTCGCGAAGGGTGCGAAGAGTGATGGCCTTGTTCTTATTATAGGCCTGTTTAACCTTGTATTTGTGATACCGCTGGAAGATCTGGTGGTCGGTATAGCAGACCAGCTTCAAGTCCTCGTCGATAAATCCCTCGTGGATATTCAGCGGCACCGGCGTAAAGGCGACCTGCGCCTTCAGGTCTTCGAAGATGGTATACAACCGCTCGAGCTGGCGGGGATTTTCCGCAAAAAGATAGAGGGTATATTTTTTATTCTCCCAGGACTTGAGGTCCCTGATGAGGAGGTCGAACTGGCGGTTAAAGGAGGGCTGAGGCTTTGTATGGAACTCCACGACAAAGGCGTCTGGCCAGGAGGCGGCCGACGGTCCGAACTCCACCGCATGGAATCGCTGCAGCTGGCTGGTGACGGCCTCTGCGGTCACGAACTCGTCCTTGGTCACTTCTCTTTTCTCCAGCTTGTCCTCGTCCCCGTCGATGGCCGTATCGGGCGGCAAGGCCCGGCGACCACGGCTGCCTGCCTTTCCCAAAGGACGGGCGTTCTCCTCTTCCTGGCGTGCGGCCTGCATATCACGTTCTGCCTGCACCCCGTCGATAAAGAGCTGCAGGTCATCTTCCTGTATGATCAGCCTTTCCCGGGTAAAGGCCCAGTCCTGCATCCAGACGACGGTATTCTCGGGAAGGAACTCCAGCAGCGATATCTTTTCGCCGCTGTCCTGCCGGTTATCGACGTTGGGGATGATGTTCACCTGCAGCAGCTTGCGCTCGCTGAGCTGGGTTTCCGGGTCGAAGATGCGGATCGAGTCGACGTCATTGCCGAACAGCTCGACGCGATAGGGCTTCTCGTTCCCAAAGGAATAGATATCCAGGATCCCGCCCCGGAGGGCGAACTGTCCCGGTTCATATACAAAGTCCGTCCGCTCAAAGCCTTTGTCCACCAGCTTTCCGAGCAGACCGTTGAGATCGAGGGTATCCCCCGCCTTCAGGGAGATGATATTGTCAGAAAGAGCTTCCGGAAGGACCACCTTCTCGAAGAGGGCTTCCGGATAGGTGATGATCAGCTTTTTGGCGGTAAGATGACTCATCGTTTGGGCCGAAAGACGGGTCAGGGCCTCGGTTCGCAGCATCACGTGGCTGCTGTTGAGAAGCCGGTAGTTCTTCTTATTCTTAAAGGAAGAGGGGAAATAGAACAGGTCGAGGGCGCCGGTCAGGCTCTCGAGGGTGTTGTGCAGATACGCCGCCGCCTCCGCGTCTTCACAGACGACCAGGTGATTGAGCTGGCTGGTAGTTTCATTCCGGAATATCGAGCCGATCAGAAAGGCCGGAGAGCTGCCCTGCAGGTTCTTACAGGCGATGCGCTGCGGGTTGGACAATAAGAGCCTGTCCGCCAACTGAAAAAGGCGGGGAGAATGCAAAAATTCCTCAAGAAGAACCTCACTGTTCATTGCCGGGCGCAAAGATACGAAAAAACCTCCGCCGGTCCGTCAGTTCACTCCACTGTAAATTATTCCGGATCGGTCGGACCACCGGGCTGCAGACGGCCCCGGGCTCCCGGTTCACAAAACTGCCCCCCGGTGAAGCAACCGGGAAAGTTAAAATGCCGTAAACTTAATAAACAGCCTTATGATCGGACTCTACACTGCACGACACCTGGGTCATCTTCCCGGGTAAAACTTCTACCGGCGCTATGTGGTTCTTTTCGTCCCTTTGGGAAGCATAGAACAGCACGCCTTTTTTTGTGAAAACAGAGTAAGTCCCCGGCGGCAGAAATACCTGAAACTTTCCGTTCTCATCCGTCCCGACCCGGGAAATGAGGGGGGTGAGGATTGCCCGGTAGTGGGTTGGGTCGGCGTGAACGACCTGGCTGTCGGAAGTAAGGCTGTAAATATAGACGGTGGCTTTGACGCCATGGGAAGGGTGTTTTGGGGTCGCAGAGTCCACCCGGCGGCGATTGGGGGCCGGCATACGATTCCCGCCGATCGCGTAGACGGTGCCGCAGATACCGGATTGTTGGGCCACCGGGCCTTCCGGCTGGTCCGGGTTGGTCCGGAGGGGGACCGGAATTCCGGAATTAGGCCGGTCGGCGTCGGCAGCGCTTCCGGGGATCAGTTGGTCCGCGTCGGCAGCGTTTCCAGAGCTCGGTCGGTCGGGGTTAGTCCGGAAGGAGATCGGGTTTCCCAAGCCTGCAGAGACCGGACCAGGAGGGTTCCCCGCAAGGGGCGCCAGACCCAGCGCGACCGACAGAATGGGTACAATAATTGGTAAAAGCATAAATACTGTAATTTTAGAAAAGTTTTAAATACTTCATATGAACAATTGCCGGGTCCCGCTGCTTGTGTCCGTATCCTTTTTCGTTCTTCTTCTCTCCGGGCTCCAGCTGAGTGCTCAGGTTGTACCCAACAAGGCCGGATTGCAAAGAGCCAGTCAGGCCCAGGCTTTAAAAAAGGCGGCTTTCCGTCAGATACTGACCAGGACGGCCCAGCAAAGAGG
>JAFDYE010000906.1 GCA_018267585.1 Bacteroidota bacterium | reverse complement strand
GTTGTATGTGCAGTGTCTGCAGCGCCCAGCTGATGAACTGGCGGGAGGTACCGG
This sequence comes from Bacteroidota bacterium, assembly GCA_018267585.1. Taxonomy (GTDB): domain Bacteria; phylum Bacteroidota; class Bacteroidia; order Chitinophagales; family Chitinophagaceae; genus Puia. The sequence goes on along the minus strand of JAFDYE010000906.1, from coordinate 6,907 downwards.
TCCTTCCGGCGATGACATTCATAGGAAAAAGGTTCTGGTAGCTCATACGCTGCCCTCCTTTCCGGTTTGCGGTTCAGGGGAGATTGGTTGACGGGCTGTCCGTGACTGCTCAGATGTCCCTTCAGTTGAAAAGGGGGCTCCACCGAAGGGCGGGCGGCAGCGGCGACCCCACTCCTGCTTGAACTTTTCTCTTTCTTCCGGCGTCATGTTCATCCATTTTTGTTTCATCTTATTCTTCCAGCGGGAAGGGGGGCCGCCTCCGCGGAAGCCGCTGAATAATATTTTGGTGAGAAGCAGCAGGCCCAGCGCCTGCCAAAAACTGATGACGGGCAGGTGGAACAGCGCGGGCATGAGCGCATTCCATAGCAGCATGACGATCCCGCCGAATACAAGGACGCCGACGATCGCCATACAGATAAATCCTGCTACTTTGCGAAACCAAAAACCTTTCATATACTATAGATTTTATTGTTCAACTTTCCACGATCTCGCGGTACAGATCGAGCAGCCTTTCCCGGAGGTGGACAACCGCATATCGTTTGCGCGATATGAGGGTGTTGATATTTTCTCCGGTGATCTCTGCTATCTCTTTAAACGAAAGGCCGTCCAGCTCGTGCCATACGAATACGGACCGTTGTTCTTCCGGCAGTTCGTCCAGGGCTTCCTGCAGCGCTTTCCAGAAAAGGGCCCGGAGATTAGCCGTCTCCGGGTTGCGGCTGTCGTCGGGGAAGATGGACGCGAAATTGAGTTCGTCGTTGTCCGGATCGCGTCCTGAGGAGGCGGTTTGCAGGTCCTCCAGGGACTCGGGTCTCTTCCTGCGATAACCGTCGATGATCCTGTTGCGCGCCACGGCAAAAAGCCATCCGCTGATCTGTTCGATTGGGCCGGTGTCGACCGCCGTCGTCAGCTGGTACCAGACGTCCTGCAGGATATCCTCTGCATCGGCCTCACTCTTAACCCTTTGACGAATAAAGCCCATGAGCCGTTTGCCAAAACGGCCGATCACGGAGGCGATATTTTTTCTCCCGGAATCAGGCATAGCCGGTGATATGGTCAAAAGGTCATCCATCTCTTAGGGAAGACGGATGAACTGCAGGGATATTTTAAAATCTTTGAGATTTTTTTTTGACCTGGCGCCGCGCTCACAGGCTATGGATGGCATAGGTCACCACCCCCCAGACAGAGAACTCCGCGCCGGAGATATCGACGTCGATGGGCGAAAGTCCCGCCGTCTCGGGGACCAGGCGGATCTTGTTGAAGGTCTTTTCCAGCCGGCGGATCAGGAGCTCTCCGTTCAAGGAGGCGATGACCACTTTGCCGCTGGCTGCCTTGACCGAACGATCTACGATGACGACGTCGCCGTTGAAGATGCCGGCGCCGATCATTGCGTCGCCGCTGACCCGCATAAAAAAGGTGGCGGGCTTGTTACGGACCAGCTGTTCGTTGAGGTCGATGCCTCTTTCCATGTATTCGTCCATTGGATAATCATTCCCCTTATAACCATCCCCGACGTTGCCGTCACCCGCATATCCACCAGGCGACAGATACCTTTCCGGCGCCTCATTCCCGTCCCTCGAATACCCATCTGCATTATAACGATCCCGCGCCATATACTCGTCCCCCGTTGCGCCGGATCCGGTGGCATTGCCGGAGTGCGCCTCCCGATGACTGTGACGGTTGCCCTTAAAGTTGAGCCCAAAAAATTGTTCGAGTTCCATATTATATGATTTTTCGCCGGATCACCGGGAGGAAAAAAATTATTTTGAATACTAATTTATTTAGTAAATTTATGCTAAATTATTGGTCAGATAAAAATTATTTTATGAAAACCGGGTTAGTAAAACAATCGAATTATGTACCAATCTCTTCGGTCGTCGGGGGGATGAATTCCGCCATCGGGGGAATGAATATGGCCCATCAGGGGGGAAGAAATGTGGCCGCCGGCAGCGGTATGAGCCTGGCCGGGGACATGGGGCAGCGGGCCGAGTACCTGCTCGTGATATACCCTCATGGGGAGCTGGAAGAAAGGCTGCTGCATGAACAGCGGCAGCTGGCGTCCGAGTTTGGTCTTCCGGCGGGTGGACGCAACAGGCCCCATATCACCGTGGCCGCTTTTCAGGCGGGCGAACTGATGGAGGACACCCTTATCAGATGGATACAGCGCATTTGCAACCGGCACAGGAGCTTTGATATCACCCTTAATAATTACAGCGGGTTTCCGCCGCATACGATCTATCTGCGGGTGCAGGATCACCAGCCTTTTTTCGAGCTGATGCACCAGCTAAGGGCGATCGACGAATTCATCCGCTCTTGCGGTTGCCCGCCCGTCAACCTCGTCAGCAACCCCTATCTCAGCATAGCCGGCGGTCTGACGGAGCGGGTCTATAACAGGGCGATGCCGGAATATTCCCGGAAGGACTTTCACGAGAGCTTTCTGGTAGATCGGCTGGTATTGCTGAAGAGAGGGCATTCCTTCGATGCCTGCAAGACGGTCAACATCTTCCGTCTGCTGCCCGAGACAATTTGAAAACGTTGAATAGATCTTTATTACTTTTTAAAGAAGAGAACATGAAACAGGCTGTAAGACCCGTCGCTGCCGTCCTCAACGAGAACTACAAGCGGCAGCTGGCAACCAACGAATACATGCTGGTCCTCAATCCACGGGAGGAATTGTGCAACAGGATCCAGCGGGTGAAGAAGGAGTTTTACGAGGTCTACCAGGCGCCTACCGCTATCGGGGGCAAGCCGCACCTGGGGCTGGTGCGGTTCACGCAGCTGGACCTGATGGAAGATCGTATCGTCCAGCGGCTGCGTACGATCGCCATGGGGTTTTCTCCATTCATGGTGGAATTGAAAGACTTTGGAAGCTATCCTTCTCAGACCATCTTTATCAATGTCATCAGCAAGCTGCCGATAAGAGCGCTGCTCAACGAGATAAAGGACGTCCAGCGGCTGATGAAGCTGGATAAGGAGAACAAGCCCCATTTCATCGAAGAGCCGCACGTACCGGTCGCGAGAAAACTATTGCCCTGGCAGTACGAGAAAGGCTGGCTCGAATACAGCAATAAGAATTTCACGGGCCGGTTTGTCGCGGATGCGATGCTGCTGCTTCGCCGTCGCAAGGGCGACAGGGCGTGGCAGATCGTAGAGCGGATGGTGTTCCAGAATCTGCCGGTCAATACGCGGCAGGGGGAGCTGTTTGGTTAGATCAACGAAATTATTATGGAAGAACAACAACAACCTTCACCTGTTCAATATTTAAAAGGGCGGGGCGCCCAGGTCAATCCAAAGAACCGTTTCCTTAAGAACGAGGTGGTCAAAGAGCATGTGGAGAGCATCGATGACTGGATCGAACCCAATGTGGAGACCCAATACCTCGAGGACAACGCAAAGGGCATCGTCAATAAGGTCGACAGCCCCGATGTCGGCATGTGGTACAGCATGAACCCCTACCAGGGCTGCGAGCATGGCTGTACTTATTGCTATGCGCGCAACGTTCACGAGTACTGGGGATACAGCGCCGGTCTCGACTTCGAACGAAAGATCATCGTCAAGAAGAACGCTCCCGAGCTGCTGCGCAAATTCCTGATGAATCCCAAATGGGAGTGTTTTCCGATCTCGCTCAGCGGCAATACGGATTGCTATCAGCCTGCCGAGAGGAAATTTGGCATTACCCGGAAGCTGCTGGAAGTCTGCGCCGAGTTCAACCAGCCTGTGGGGATCATCACGAAGAATGCGGGCATCCTCCGCGATAAGGATATCCTGTCGGAGATGGCTAAGAAGAAGCTTGTCTCTGTGCTGGTGTCGACGACCTCTTTCGACGAGGAGCTTCGCCGCCTGATGGAGCCCCGCACAACAACGGCGAAACAGAGGCTGCGGACGATGAAGGAGCTCAGCGAGGCGGGGGTCCGCACCGGCGTCATGCTCGGACCGATGATCCCGGGGCTGAACGAACACGAGATGCAGCGCATCATGAAGGCGGCTTCCGAGAATGGCGCTACTTTCTCCGCCTATACTTTTATCCGGCTCAATGGCGCTATCAAGCCTATTTTCCATGATTGGCTCTACAAGACCTTTCCGGACAGGGCCGATAAGGTATGGCACCTCATCGAGGCCAGCCACGACGGCAAGGTCAACGACAGCCGTTGGGGCGTGCGGATGCGGGGAGAAGGGAATATCGCTGAGCTGGTCGCTCAGCAGTATCAGCGGTATACGCAGAAGTATGGGCTCAATGCCGAACGGTGGGAGCTGGATTGTTCGCAGTTCAGGAGGCCGGGGCAGCAGATCAGCCTGTTCTAGAGGGGCGAGGACGGTCGCGGGTCGCGCTGCGGCGGTTCGTCGGGCATCCCCCTTTTAATAACCATGAAAATATAATAGCTTTGGTCGTTTAAGCTGATATGACATGGTTAAATTCTGTATCATTGGCTGCGGACGGATCGCGCAGCGGCATGCGGAACAAATACATCAGCTTGGGAAGCTGGTTGCTGTCTGTGATGTCGTCGAAGAAAGGGCAAAGAAGCTTGCGGAAAAATACGGAGCGGATCATTATACATCTGTCGACGGGATGCTCTGCGCCGTCGGGAGCGTCGCCGGCGGAGCCGGCGCGCGGCAGGCTGATGTGGTGGCTGTCTGCTCGCCGAACGGGCTGCACGCGGTACATTCCATAATGGCGTTGAATAAAGGGTTTCATGTACTTTGCGAGAAGCCTATGGCGCTGACCACCGAAGACTGCAGGAATATGATCGACGCGGCGGAAAAGGCGGGCCGGCAGCTCTTCATCGTAAAACAGAACAGATTCAACCCGCCCGTAGCGGCGGTAAAAAAGCTCATCGATGACGGCCGCCTCGGAAGACTCTACAGCCTTGAGCTCAGCTGCTTCTGGAACAGGGACGCAGATTATTATGCTGGTTCCTGGAAAGGGACCAAGGATATGGACGGGGGAACACTTTTCACCCAGTTCAGTCATTTTATCGACCTGCTCTACTGGATCGCCGGGGACATACAGGAAGCGCAGGGCTATACGGGAAATTTTGCGCACAGGGACATCCAGATCGAAGATACAGGCGTGATCAGCCTTGTATTTTGCAACGGGGCGATCGGAACGATCAACTATACGGTCAACAGTCACGGTAAGAACATGGAGGGGTCACTGACGCTGTTCGGCGAAAAGGGAACCATAAAGATCGGCGGGCAGTATCTGAATGAGCTGGAGTACCAGGATATAGAAGGCTATAGGATCGACGATCTTCCGCCGGGCAATCCGGCCAACAACTACGGCTTTTACCAGGGGTCCATGTCCAACCACGACAAGGTATATGCGCACGTCGTGGCGGCCGTCAGCGGTCAACCTGCGCAGGGTGGCGCCAACGCCAGCGGTTTCGAGGGGTTTAAAACGGTAGAAATAATTAATAAGATATATTCCAGCGTGCGAAAGCTGTAACCCCCCATCGTAAAATCCTTTTCAGATGCTTTACCGCCGAATGCCTATTGAAATTGAATCGCCCGAACAGCTCGGATACGGGAGTATCCGGAACAATCTTTCCGAAAGTTCGTATGCTGACGCCTTTTTCAGGGACATACCGCTGGACGTGGACCTGCGCGACCTGGTCCTTTGCTATGGACCGCACGCGGGACACGAAGGGCTGAGACGGTTGATAGCCTGGGATGCTGCCCCGCAGGCGTCTTCCGGTCCCATCCGGCCGGAGGATGTGCTCCTCACCGTCGGCGCGGCAGGCGCATTGTTCATAATTGCCACCACGCTCCTGGAGAAGGACGACGAGATCGTAGTGGTCCGACCCAACTATGCCACGAATATCGAGACGCCGCGGGCCATCGGGGCGAAAGTTCGCTTCATCGACCTCCGGTTTGAAGACGGCTTTGCGTTGGACCCGGAGGAAGTGGGCCGGGCTATCGCTCCGAGCACCAAGTATATTTCGGTAACCTACCCTCACAATCCAACGGGCGTCCGTCTGGAGGGCGGCCGGCTGGCAGAATTGGTGCAGGTGGCGGGCAACCGTGGCGTCCGCCTGCTGGTGGACGAGACCTATCGGGATATGGTATTCGGAGAACAGCTGCCCCTGGCGGCGACGGCTTCGCCGGATGTTATCAGCGTCTCGTCGCTGTCGAAGACCTACGGATTGCCGGGACTGAGGACCGGATGGATCGTCTGCCGCGATGCGCAGCTGATGCAGCGATTCCTCGCTGCCAAAGAGCAGATGCATATCTGCGGGCCTGTTGTCGATGAAGAACTTGCCTATCGGTATTTCCTGCATAAGTCGGAATACCACGGACGAATCAGGGCCGATATTGCCGAAAAGTTCGGGATCGTAAAGATGTGGATGCAGCAACAGGATGACTTCGAATGGGTGCAACCGGGAGGCGGCTGTGTATGTTTTCCCCGTGTACGGCGTCCCGAGGATCTTGATATGGATAAATTCTACCGGATACTGCTGGAGAAGCACGGCACCTATGTCGGTCCCGGCCATTGGTTTGATATGCCAAAGCACTATATGCGGATCGGTTACGGCTGGCCGACACAGGCGCAGCTGAAGGAAGGACTGGAGGCGCTGAACAAGACATTACCCGAGGCGGGCTAACCATTTTTGTTAAAAAGGACCAGCCGCGCCTGCTCTTCCTGGATGATAGCCTTGGCGCGGACCAGCTGTCCGAACAGCGAAGAATATTCGCCGGCCAGGGCCGAGCAGGAGTCCGCTTCCTGGCAGGCAGTCTCAAAACGGACGCACAGGGCCTGAATATCCGTCAGCCCGACAAATCCAAAAAGAGGTTTGATCTTGTGGATGGCGCTTTTTAGAACCCTGGGGTCTCCCCCGTCGAAACTGGTTTTTATTTTTTGCACAAATTCGTCGTATTCGAGCAGGACATCTGTAAATGTCTCTTCGATCATTAC
>JAFDYE010000905.1 GCA_018267585.1 Bacteroidota bacterium | reverse complement strand
TCCTTTGCAACAGTTCCTGCTCGTCATCAAGTCTTGTATAGTGTTCGTTCGCCAATTCGGTTCCAATTTAACAAAAAACTGACAACCGCTTCTCTCCGACAGTTTTCTTACCTTAGTCACATGGCAAACGAGCTCTATCCCAATATATTCGTCTATCAAAGGATCGTCCGGGCCAAACTCTATATCGACGAACACTTTGCCCAGCCGCTCGAGGTCAACGACATCGCCGGGGCAGCATACTCCTCCCAATTCCATTTCATCCGCCAGTTCAAAGAGGTCTACGGCAAAACACCCCACCAATACCTGATCCGCGTCAGGGTCACAAAAGCAAAACAGCTTTTGAAAGCCGGCACGCCCGTCGCGCAGACCTGCCACGCCGTCGGATTCGAAAGCCTTGGCTCATTCAGCAGCCTCTTCAAAAGACTCGAAGGCAAAACACCATCCCAGTATCTGAGAAAACACCGCCAGACCAAAACCCGGATGAAAGACTCGCCCCTCAGCTTCATCCCCGCCTGTTTTGCCCATAAATACGGCATCATCTGAAACCGCTGGGTTCCATCCGGCCATAGCCAATCATTATGCACGGATGAAAAACAGCAATTTTCGAGAAATTTTGTCTTGCTTTTCCCCCGTTCTTTACAAAAAGAAAATATGCTTACGGTAGCCGATAGATCAACACGGGAGCGCCTGATCGCGCGCATTATACAGCTCAACGCCAACAGCCCCGCGCAATGGGGCAAAATGTCGGTCGACCAGATGCTCAAACACTGCCGGCTATGGGAAGAAATGGCGCTGGGACACCTGAGATCCAAAAGAAGCTTCATAGGCCGTATCTTTGGGAAGATCGCCCTGCGGAGCATAATGAAAGACGACAAGCCGCTGACCCCGAACACGCCTACCGCCAGAGAAATACTCGTCGTCGATCACAGCAACGTCGAAGACGAAAAAGCAAAATGGATAAGCCTGCTCGAAGAATATTCCGTCCCCGTGGATACATATATCATCCACCCTTTCTTTGGTAAAATGACCAGGCAACAGCTCGGATACATGTCGTACAAGCACGCAGACCACCACCTGCGCCAGTTCAACAGCTAAAACAATAGTATGATCACCAGACTCACCCACTTCAACATCAATGTCCTCGACCAGACCAGGGCCTGCGACTTCTATACCAACAAATTAGGCTTCTCGATCATCACCGACGTCCCAATGGGAAACGGCCATCGCTGGTTGACCGTCGCCCCCCCGGACAACCCCGGACTCGAGATCAACCTCACCCCCGTTGTAGAAGGATTCGGACACACAAAGGCATCGGCCGAGGCCCTCAGGGACCTCATAAGCAAAGGGACCTTCGGCGTCGGCGTCCTCACCTGCAACAACGTCTACGCGACATACGAAGAGCTGAAGACCAAAGGCGTCCAATTCACCAAACCGCCAAAGGAAGAGTTCTATGGTACAGAAGCGCTTTTTAAGGACGACTCCGGCAACTGGTGGTCACTCGCCCAGCTAAAGAAGGTCTAAGGTCTCCCCG
>JAFDYE010000904.1 GCA_018267585.1 Bacteroidota bacterium | reverse complement strand
GATGATGTCTTCGCCGGACTGGAAGGTCAGGCGGCGGGGCGTACCTCCTTCTGTGGGGATGACGAAGATGTCGTTATTGCCGTAGCGCGCACCGGAGAAGGCGATCTGTTTGCCGTCGGGGCTGAAGACCGGGTGTCCTTCGTAGCCTTCGTGGATGGTGAGGCGCGTGGCCCTGCCTCCGGTGGCGGGAACGGTCCAGATATCTCCCTGAAAGGAGAAGGCGACGAGGGTTCCGTCCCGGTTGATGGCGGGCTGCCGTAGCAGGAGGGGCTGCTGGGCGTGCAGGGAGATGGTCAGGATGAGGAGCGGAAGGGTTTGCAGGAAGGCGCGTATGAGGCCCATGGTTGGTTAGTTTATGGATGTCTGAAGATAGTTAAAGAGGTATAAAATAAAATACCGGTCATACAAATTTTGGGTCGGCGTGGGATGAAATGAGATACATTTATGTAAAAATCTGCAGGATATGCATGGTAGCGGAATTGTCAGGGTTCTATTGATCATTATCGTGGCGGGTATTTTGATGGACTGGTATGTGTTCAGCGGGCTGAAGACGCTGACGAAAGGCTGGAAGTCGAGGCGTCTGGCGGGGGGTGTCAAGTGGGGATATCTGGTTGTTTCTATCGGGATAACGCTGTTGTTCCTGACCGGGCTGGGCAGTTTCAGGACGGCGAGCGGGATGCGGCCTTATCATGAATGGGTGCTGAGCCTGGTGCTGGCGCTGATAGTGACCAGGGTATTTTTTGTAGTGATATTGTTGCTGGGAGATATCGGGCGGTTCTTTTACTGGGGTTATGGCCGGGCGTCGGGGAAGAAGGTGGACGGGAGCAGGAGGAGGTTCATCAGCGAGGTGGCGGCGCTGTTCGCTGCGGTTCCAATGACGTCGTTCTTATATGCGATGCTGAAAGGCAAGTACGACTACCGGGTGCACAGGACGACTTTGTTCTTCGACGATCTGCCGGCGGCGTTCGACGGGTTTACGATCACGCAGCTTTCGGATATCCATTCGGGTTCTTTCGACAATGTGGACGCGGTCCAGCGGGGCATCGACCTGGCGAAGGAGCAGAAGAGCGATCTGTTCGTGTTCACCGGTGATCTGGTGAACAATGCGGCCTGGGAGATCGAGCCGTATATCGGCCGGTTTGGCCAGTTGAAGGCGCCGTATGGACAGTTCTCCATTCTGGGGAATCATGATTACGGGGACTACATAAAGTGGAATTCCGACCAGGAGAAATCAGATAACTTAGAGCAGCTGAAAGGACATCACAAGCAACTGGGGTATCAGCTGATGCTGGATGAGCATGTTCATCTGGAGAAGGATGGGCAGAAGATCGCGCTGATCGGCGTCCAGAACTGGGGAAAGGGTTTTATCCAGATCGGCAATCTGGAAAAGGCGATGGAGGGTGTTGATCCCGGCGCTTTTAAGATCTGTCTGTCGCATGACCCGACGCACTGGGAGGAGAAGATCCGGAATAATCCGACAAAGATCCATCTAACGTTGTCGGGGCATACGCATGGGGCGCAGTTCGGAGTGGAGACGGACAGGTTTCGCTGGAGTCCGGTGGAGTACAGGTATTTGAACTGGGCGGGGCTGATGGAGACCGAAGGACGGTATCTTTATGTGAACAGGGGTTTTGGCTTCCTGGCGTTCTCGGGGAGATTAGGTATATGGCCCGAGGTCACGGTGATCACCCTGAAGAGGAAGGCATAAGAGTGCTGAAGGGATTGGAGGAAATCGCTAAATTTATATCAAGAACATCTCAAATACCTGTAAAATGAAACGCACCTCATCTTTCTCTCCTGTAGTATGGTCGTTGAGGGCCTCCGGCTTCTCACTTGCTGCCAGTATTCTCTTATATGCGTGTAAGGACGGTAATGCAGAGGCCGCTCGTGGGGCCATGCCTCCGCCGTCGTTGCCGGTAATTACGGTAAAGGCGATGCCTGCCACAACATATCAGGATTTTCCGGCATCTGTGCAGGGAAAGCAGGACGTTGAAATAAGGCCTCAGATCGATGGCTATCTGACCGCCATCGAAGTGGATGAAGGTGCGTATGTGCATAAGGGGCAAACGCTGTTCCTGATCGACAGGCGGCCGTACGAGGAGCAGCTGAACACTGCGCAGGCCAGTCTGCAGGCTGCAGAATCCTCGCTGGAGAATGCGCAGATAAATGTAGACAAGCTAAAGCCGCTGGTACAGAATAACGTGGTTTCGGATATACAGCTGAAATCGGCGCAGACGTCGTACAATACTGCCAAGGCGGCGGTGGATCAGGCGAAGGCGTCGGTCCAATATGCCCGGGTCAACCTTAGCTATACGACCATTACGGCGCCCAGCGACGGGTATGTGGGGGTTATTCCTTTCAAGGCGGGGAGTCTTGTTACAAAGGCACAGGCCGGAGCGCTGACTGTCGTGTCGGAAACGCGGGACATGCGGGTGTATTTTTCCATGAGCGAGCCTGAATTCCTCGAATTCAAGCAGAAATACCCGGGAAATACCATTGCCGAGAAGGTAAAACAGATGCCGCCGGTTCAGCTGGTGCTGGCGGATAACAGCGTTTATCCCCAGCCGGGGAGGGTGGAGCTGGTGGAGGGGCAGTTCGACAAGACGGTAGGGGCTATCAGATTTCGTGCGAGTTTTCCGAATGCGGAAGGGACTCTGCGGAGCGGCAATACGGGTAAGGTACGGATTCCCACCACGATGAAATCTGCGCTGGTGATCCCGCAGGACGCGAGTTTTGAGCTGCAGGGGAAGGTCTTTGTTTATACGGTCGGCGATAGCAATAAGATAGCGACCAGGCCGCTGACCATTACGGGGAACACCACGAACTATTATTTTGTTTCGGAGGGTGTGAAAGAGGGCGATAAGGTTGTTCTGAGCTCTATGTCCACTACTTTGTTCGGGGGACTGAGGGATGGAATGGTGATCAATCCACAAATGATCTCGACAGACAGCCTGCTTAAGGCGAAGCCACTTTGATATTACCTTTAAAACGAATTGTATGTTAAGGAGATTTATCGAAAGACCGGTCTTGTCTACGGTCGTATCCATTATATTGTTGTTGTTGGGGGTGCTATCCCTTTTCTCGTTGCCTATCACGTTGTTCCCGGAGATCGCGCCGCCCAGTGTACAGGTAACGGCGGTTTACCCGGGCGCCAATGCCGAAGTGGTTGCGCGTACGGTAGCGGTGCCGATAGAGGAGGCTGTCAACGGTGTGGAGAACATGAGCTATATGACCTCCAATTCCAGCAATGACGGCACGATGAACCTGACGGTATTCTTCAAGCAGGGCACCAATCCGGATATCGATGCCGTGAATGTGCAGAACAGGGTGTCGAAGGCGAACAGTCAGTTGCCGCCGGAGGTGATACAGGCCGGTGTCGCCACCCAGAAGATACAGAACAGCTTTCTCATGTTCGTGGGGCTTTACAGTGACGACAGCGCAAAGTACAATGAGCTTTTCCTGGAGAACTACCTGCGGATAAATGTCATTCCTCAGCTGCAGCGTATTCCCGGCGTGGCGCAGGCGCAGGTCTTCAGCTCGAAGGACTATTCCATGCGTATCTGGCTGAAGCCCGATCGTCTGATCGCCAATAGTCTTTCTCCGCAGGATGTCTTAAATGCGATCAAGGACCAGAACCTCGAGGCTGCGCCGGGAAGGCTTGGCCAGAGCAGTCCTGAATCGTTCGAGTATGTAATAAAGTATAAGGGGAAGCGGAACAAGAATACGGACTATGAGAATATGGTGATCAAGGCCAACAGCGACGGGTCGTTGCTGCGGCTGAAGGATGTAGCGCGTGTCGAGTTCGGGGCGTACACCTATATTTCCTCCAACAAGCTGAACGGCAAGCCAGCTTCGGGCTTTGGCGTATTGCAGACGCCGGGGTCCAATGCCAACCAGATATTGACCGAGCTGGAAAGGCAGATCAAGGAATTCGACGAGAATCTTCCTGAGGGCATGCATTTCAAGATCATGTACAATGCCAAGGAATTCCTGGATGCTTCGATCGGGCAGGTGGAGGAGACGCTGATCATTGCATTCATACTGGTGGCCATTGTGGTGTTCATATTCCTGCAGGATTTCCGGTCTACGCTGGTCCCTATCATCGCCGTGCCTGTGGCCATTGTCGGCACCTTTTTCTTTTTGAATCTGTTTGGCTTCAGCATCAATCTGCTGACTTTGTTTGCGCTGGTGCTGGCGATCGGGATCGTGGTGGACGATGCCATCGTGGTCGTGGAAGCTGTCCACTCCAAAATGGAGCGGGAGCATTTGCCGCCGAGGAGGGCGACTATCGAGAGCATGAATGAGATCTCGGGGGCGATCGTTTCCATTACGCTTGTGATGGCGGCGGTGTTCGTGCCTGTGAGCTTTGTACAGGGGCCTGCCGGGGTCTTTTACAAGCAGTTTGCGTTCACGCTGGCGACGGCCATTATCATTTCTGCTGTCAATGCGTTGACATTGAGCCCGGCCTTGTGTGCGTTGTTCCTGAAGCGACCGCATGATGAAGAGGGGGCAAGAAGGGGGCTGTCGGCCCGGTTCTTTGCGGGGTTCAATGCGGGTTTTACGGCTATGACGGACAAATATATAAGGAGTCTGCAGTTCCTGGTGCGCCGGAAATGGTTGGCGATAGCGGGGCTGGTGATCGTGTGTATAGGGGCGTTCTTTCTTGTCCGGCGAACACCGTCGGGGTTTATTCCTGAGGAGGATCAGGGTTTTATCATAGCTGTGGCGCAGACGCCTGCGGGCAGCTCGTTGAGCAGGACTACGCGCGCTACAGACAATATAAGCAAGATCGTTATGCGTGATGGGGCGGCCAGCGACGTCTGGAACGTGAATGGGATGAACTTTGTGACCAGCTCGTTCGCTTCTCCGAATGCAGTCGTCTTCTGCCGGCTGAATCCCAGGGATAAGAGGGGGCCGGCAAAGGATCCTGCCCAGATCACCGGCCGGCTTATCGGGGAGACGGGTCAGGTAAGCGATGCCATGTCGATCTTTGTGAACTTCCCTACGGTGCAGGGTTTTGGTAATGTCAGCGGTGTGGAGATGATGTTGCAGGACCGGTCGAGCGGGCCGCTGGATAAACTGGGGCAAACGGCCTGGGGTTTTGTGGGCGCTTTGTCGCAGCGGCCTGAGGTGGGTTCGGCCTTTACCACTTTCAATACCGGCAATCCTCAGTATAATATAGAGATAGATGAGGACAAGGCAAAGCAGCTGGGGGTATCTGTGACCGAACTCATGAATACGATGCAGATCTATTATGGCAGCAGCTTTGTCTCGGACTTCAACCGGTTTGGCAAGTACTATCGCGTGATGGCGCAGGCCGATGTCCCTTACCGGCTGGATGCCAGTTCGCTGGGAGGTGTCTATGTCAAGAACAGCTCGGGCCAGATGGTGCCGGCTACTTCGATCGCTAAATTCGTCCGTGTATATGGTCCGGAGACGGTGACCCGTAATAACTTATACAATGCCGTTACAATTAACGCGACGCCGAAGCCGGGGTTCAGTACGGGGGATGTGATCAAGGCTGTAGAGGAGACGGCGAAGAAGGCGTTGCCGAAGGGATATGCCTATGAGTTTACGGGCATAACGAGGGAGGAGATACGAGCGGGTAATCAGACGGTATTTGTGTTCCTGTTGAGCGTGCTGTTCGTGTTCTTTTTATTGTCGGCGCAGTATGAAAGTTATATTCTGCCGCTGGCGGTGATACTCACGGTGCCGACGGGGATATTGGGGGTGTTTGCTTTTGTGGGGATGGCGGGGTTGCAGAATAACGTTTATGTGCAGATCGGGTTGATCATGCTGATCGGGCTGCTGGCCAAGAATGCTATCCTTATCGTGGAGTTCGCGGTTCAGCGGAGGCGGAAGGGTATGGGGTTGGTAGAGGCAGCGCTGGAGGGTTCGAGGCTGAGGCTTCGTCCGATATTGATGACCTCGTTCGCCTTTATTGTGGGGATGACGCCGTTGATCTTTACGACCGGGGCGTCGGCGCAGGGCAACCATTCCATTGGGTGGAGCGCCGTGGGGGGGATGTTGGTCGGGGTTATCCTGGGTGTATTCATCATACCTGTATTGTTTGTTATCTTCCAGGCGTTGCAGGAGAAGGTTTCTTCGAGGCGGAGGGATGAGGATGAGGAGGGTTATGTGACGGTGTAGGAGGAGGGGTCAGGTCAGTTGGATCCAGACTGGTGCGTGGTCGCTGGATTTTTCCCAGCCCCGGACCTCGCGGTCTACGCCTGCGGATTTGAGGCGTTTGGCGAGCTGTGGGGTGAGGAGGAAGTGGTCGATGCGCAGGCCGGCGTTGCGGGCGAAGGCGTTGCGGAAGTAGTCCCAGAAGGTATATATTTTTTCGTCGGGGTGCAGGTGGCGGATGGCGTCTGTCCATCCCTGTGCGACGAGGTTTTTGAAGGCCAGGCGGACTTCGGGGCGGAAGAGGGCGTCGTCGACCCAGCTCTCGGGTTTGTAGACGTCGATCTCGGTGGGCATGACGTTGTAATCGCCGGTAAGGATCACGGGTTTTCCGGAGGTGAAGAGGTCGGCGGCGTGGGTGGTGAGGCGGCGGAACCAGTCGAGTTTGTAGTCGAATTTGGGTCCGGGTGCGGGGTTGCCGTTGGGCAGGTACAGGCAGCCGACGGTCAGGTCGCCGACGGAGGCCTCGATATAGCGGCTATGGATGTCTTCGGGGTCGCCGGGCAGGGCGCGGCGGATCTCCTGTGGCTGGGTTTTGCGGGAGAGGATGGCGACGCCGTTCCAGCTCTTTTGTCCGTGCCAGATGGCGTGATAGCCGGCGTCGCGGATGGCGGACTCGGGGAATTTCTCCTGGGGAGCTTTTAGTTCCTGCAGGCAGACGATATCGGGTTTGGACTCTTCGAGCCAGCGAAGGAGGACGGGGAGGCGGCCGTTGACCCCGTTGACGTTATATGTTGCAATTTTCATGTCGTTAAGGTACGAATTTAGGGGGGATAAGATCGCCCTGACCGGGTGATTTGAGGGGTAGCCGGAAGTCCTTTGATTTTCTTAATTTTATGGGGTGGAATTATTTAAAGTAGAGAAGTTTTTGTTTACGGGTCGCCAGGAGGCATCGCCGTACATCCGGAGGGACTTTTATAAGATATGGGTGTTGGAGGGAAGGAGTACGCTACATTATGCGGACAGGTCGGTAGTAATCGACCGGCCTGCGCTGATCTTTACGAACCCCCTGGTGCCGTATTCGCTGGAGAGCGAGGCGCCCGAGAGAAAGGGGTATAAGTGCATATTTACGGAACCTTTTCTGAAGGCGGGCAGCCGGATGGAGATCCTGCGTGAGTCGACCTTGTTCAGGCCGGGCAGCGACAAGGTATTTTTCCCGGACAAGGTGCAGATGGCGATGGTGCGGAGGACCTATGAAGATATGATCGCCGAATATTCGGGAGAATACGCCTACAAATATGATGTTTTGCGGAGTTATGTGGCGTTGCTGATCCATTTTTCGCTGAAGCTGCAGCCTGTGGCGGAGGGAGAGGTACACGGCAATGCGGCGAGCCGGATCGCCACTTCTTTTTTGGACCTGCTGGAGAAGCAGTTCCCGGTGGATTCGCCGGACCAGGAGCTGAAGCTGAAGAGGGCCGGTGATTATGCCGACAGTCTTTCTGTCCATGTCAATCACCTGAATCATGCGGTCAAGGAAGTGACGGGGAAGTCGCCGAGCACGCTGATCGCCGACCGGATCGTGAACGAGGCCAGGGCTTTGCTGAAGTATACCGACTGGAGCGTTGCTACGATCTCGGACAGTCTGGGTTTCGAGTATCCGACCTATTTCAATAATTTCTTCAAGAAGCATACCGGCGTGACGCCGCTGTCCCTGCGGAAACAGGCAGTTATTTGATTTTTATACTTTATACTTTGAAGAACGTTAGGCTGCGGATAGCGGGCGGTGTAATTTTGTGGTGCAAAAAATACCAACAATATGAAGTATAATTTATTAGGAAATACGGGGATGAGGGTTTCGGAGCTTTGCCTGGGTACGATGACCTATGGAGGTGTCGGCCGTTTTGCCCCGATAGGCAGTCTGGGGCAGGATGCTGTGGATGAGCAGGTGAGGGCGGCTGTCGATGCGGGCGTCAATTTTATCGATACGGCAAACGTGTATTCGTTCGGGGTATCGGAGGAGCTAACGGGGCGGGCCATTCGGAATCTTGGTCTTCGCCGGGACGATCTCGTGCTGGCTACCAAGGTATTCCGGCCGATGGGTCAGGGGCCTAACGATGAAGGGCTGAGCCGGAAGCATATTTTTCGGGAGGCGGAGGCCAGCCTGAAGAGGCTGCAGACGGATTATATCGATCTTTACCAGATACATGCGTTCGATCCGCTGACGCCGCTGGAAGAGACGCTGGATGTGATGAATGACCTTGTCCGTAGCGGGAAGGTGAGGTATATCGGGGCGAGCAATCTGGCTGCGTGGCAGCTGATGAAGGCGCTGGCGCACAGCAGTTATCATGGGCTGTCGCGGTTCGTCTCGCTGCAGGCGTATTACTCGGTGGCGAGCAGAGAGCTCGAGCGGGAGCTGATACCGCTGCTTTTGGATCAGAAGGTCGGGTTGATGATCTGGAGTCCGCTGGCGGGTGGACTGTTGAGCGGGAAATACAAGCGGGGGCAGGCTCCTGATCAGGGCCGGCTATCGGGATTCGATATCATTCCGGTGGACAAGGAGAAGGCGTTCGATATCGTGGATGTGCTCCGGACGATGGCGGAGGCCAAGGGCTTTTCTGTCGCGCAGCTGGCGCTTGCGTGGCTGCTGCATCAGCAGGCGGTGAGCTCGGTGATCATTGGGGCGAACAAGATGGAGCAGCTGGTGGCGAATCTGGATTCGGTGAATGTTGTGTTCACTGCGGAGGAGCTGGCCAGGCTGGATGAAGTGAGCAGGCTGAGTCCGGAGTACCCGGGTTGGATACTCGAGCGGACGGCGAAGGACAGGATCAAATAATGGTATCATAAGCGCACGCCGATATATTAAGAAACCCGCCGTTGCCGGCGGGTTCTTTTGTCTGGTTTAGTATGTGAGAAGCTCGTGCGAGGTTTTGAGCGAGGTTGCGGACTCTTTCATGAGACGGGTAAATTTTTCGTCGGGCGTCTCGCCGGCCTGTGTCCTGAAGGGAGTGGTCTGTGCGAGGGACGCGGTGGTAGGGATCCGTGCCGCGACAGCGGTGGTAGGGATCGCGGCCAGGTCAGCCGTGGACTGCCCCGTGGACTGCCGGACGCTGTTGAGGGAGTCTGTGCGTTCAAAATAGAATGCAGTGGCGATAAATCTTTTCACGTGCATCCTCGACTCAGCGGGGAGATATTTCTGGAGGGTCCAGAAGTTCTTGCTGTGTGACCGGTGGATGGCTTTGTAGACGGGGAGGGGTCCGCCGTTGTACGCTGCCAGGACGAGGAGCCAGTCTCCGAATTCGCGGTGCAGGTCTTTCAGGTATTTTGCTGCGGCCCTTGTGCTTTTATAATAATTCGTGCGCTCGTCCGAGCGGTGGTTGACCTTGAGGCCGAGTTCGTGGGCGGTGCCGGGCATCAGCTGCCAGGGGCCTCTTGCGCCGACGCGGGAAAGCGCCGAAGGTTTGAGCTCGGACTCGATGACGGCGAGGTATTTGAGCTGAAGGGGCAGGCCGTAGTGGTTGAGTACGGAGTCGATGATGGTAAAGGGGCCTTCGCTCCTTTTTTTGATAGTAAGCAGGTCGTCGTCATTATTCCTGATATAATGGCTGACGAATTTCATCCCCTGTCTGTCGGGAGGGGTGACCGAAAAATTGTTCTTTTTCGCGCGTGAATGGGAGGAAGGGCTGGTAACTACCGCTGCCGTGTAGGGCAGTGTCTTTCGTAATTCGGCGGTTGACTGGCCGGAATCAGCCTTGGGTGGCGGCACCATAATAAGCGCCACGCTGCAAACGTAAAAGGGTACTGATGACTTCAACATCGTTTTAGTTTTTGGGTAAAACAATGCCGGCCCCAGGTTTGGATGTTAAGAGAAGGCTAACATAGAATATTGGTGGGAATGATCACTGCCTGCTGTGGGTACGGTGATTAAGGGTTTTTCAATAACAGCTGCAGTGACCTGTAAAGATCATCCGACAAAGATAACTGTTGCCGCCGGCATCTCATAGCGGGTTTTACGAGGGGAAATACTATATAGGACGGGGAGTGGATTTAAATCATTGGTAATTAAGTTGTATGTTTATAAGACATATGCATAAGGGAAGAAAATATACTCTATGGACCATAATTTTTTATGTGATATATGGATTGGTAGTCTGGGTTGGTGAGCGGATATCGCCCAGTGGTCCCTGTACTCCCGGGGTTGGTGCGATGATATTGATCTTTACTCCGATGGTTGCTGCTGGTCTTTTCCTTTTTTCTCTCGTAGGGCGGATCATAGGGAACAGGGCGTTTGTCGGGCCGATGCTTGTGAATGCGGGGGTGGCGATACTTTTTTTGTGTCTGTTCTTTGGGTTGCGGTAATCCGGGAAGCGATCGGATGTGGGATCGGTGAAGCGGGGGACCGGGGAGCGATGGTGAGGGTGGAATGGGGGTCCGGGGACCGATGGTGAGGGGAAGCAGGGAACAGGGGGGTGACGGAGACGGGGGAGTGGGGGAACCGGGGAAGGATGGTGAGGGGAGAATGGGGGATTATAGGGTGATGGTGAAGATGGAAGGAAGGGAAATGATAATATTTCGATAAAGTTGATTTTAATGAAATGCTGGTTAATAGATTTTCTTTTGCGGTCCAGGCAATCTATGAATCTCTCTTAACTAACTAAACTTTAAAATCAAATGAAGCTCCATTTGTCCAGAACCAGGACCGTAGCTGCGGGTGTCATCGTGGCTGCATTCAGCATGAGCATGCTGGCGCCCGGGACCGCTAATTTCCAGGATGACAAGCAACTGATCGGCGCGGGTAGTACTTTCGACTATCCTTTATTCACCAAGATGTTTGCCGACTATAATTCCAAGACGGGTGTTGAGATCAACTATCAGTCCGTTGGATCGGGGGCGGGTATCTCGCAGTTGACCAACAAGACCGTGGATTTTGGTGCGACAGATGCTCCGATGTCCGGCAAGCAGGACTCTGGGTTGACCGGCCCTGCTGTACATATCCCGGTGACGGCAGGTGCGGTGGTGCTGAGCTATAACCTGCCTGAGGTAACCAAGCCGCTGATGCTGACCCCGTCCGTACTGGCCGATATCTTCCTCGGAAATATCACCAGGTGGAATGACGGAAAGATCGCCGCTATCAACAAGGGTGTCAGCCTGCCTTCGACTTCTATCCTGATCGCGCATCGCAGCGACGGCAGCGGTACGACGAATATCTTTACTACCTATCTTTCGAAAGTCAGCGGTGACTGGAACAGCAAGGTTGGAAAGGGTTCTGCCGTTAACTGGCCTGCGGGTATCGGTGGAAAGGGTAACGAAGGTGTTGCCGGTCTGATCAAGCAGACTCCCGGCACTATCGGATATATCGAGCTGGCTTATGCGGTGCAGAACTCAATGCCTTATGCAACGATGCAGAACAAGGCGGGGAAGTTCATCGTGCCCAGCACGGCCAGTGTCAGTGCTGCTGCGAACATCGCTATCCCTGCCGATTCCAAGGTCTCTCTGACCAACACGGATGCGGTTGATGGTTATCCTATCTCCGGCTTTTCCTGGGTTGTGCTCTACAAAGAGCAGAGTTACAACAGCCGCAGCAAGGCGCGTGCTATGAACATGATGAAGCTGTTGCAGTGGATGATCCACGACGGTCAGAAGTTCAGCACCGGGTTGAACTATGCTCCGCTGTCTCCGGCTGCGGTAAAGGTTGGTGATGCGCTGCTGAAGTCAGTGACTTTTGACGGCAAGCCGGTTCTTTAGTCCTTGTCGAACCAAGAATATGTAAAGTATAAGCGCCCTGACGGGCGCTTATTTTGTCCTGTGGTTTTTCGGTCAGTAGCCAATTTCGACGATGCCTTTGTAGGTGGATTCGTTGCGGGCGTTGTGGATCATGTAGTGGGCGACGTCGGCGCGGGATATCCTGAGGGCGTTCTTCAGGAAGGCGTTGACGGATGTCCGGTAGTGACCGGTGACGGGGCCTTTGGTCAGCTGGGGAGGACGGATGATGGTCCAGTTGAGGCTGCTGGCCTTTATGGTAGCTTCCATTGCCCGCAGGTCGGCGTACATGTGGCGCAGCACGCGCTGGACGAAATATTTTTCGACGAAGCGGACGAAGGCAGGGAGCACGGGGCTTATCTCGACGGCAGAGGCGGAAATGAAGAAGGCTCTTTTGGCGCCGATGCGTTGCATGGCCGAGACGAGGCTGGCGTTGCCTTTGGAGTACAGGGTGGTCGGCTTGTCGTTGAAAAAGCTGGCGCCGCTGACGCCTATGGCGGATATGATGAGTTCGGAGTCGCCGAGCTGTTTTTCGAAGGTTGAGGGCTGGAAGATGTCGCCCTGTACGATGGACAGGTTGGGATGGTCGATCTGTAGTTTGCCCGGATGGCGTAAGACGGCGGTGACGCGGTGGCCCTCTTTTAGCGCCAGTTGTACGGCTTCGTGGCCGATGCCTCCGGCGGCCCCGATGATGAGTATGTTCATGAGCAAGGGATTTAGAAACGGATGACGCTCAAAATAAAGATGATCAGGAACAGGAGGATCTCCAGGAAGTGGAAGGTGTTGAGCCTGCCTTTCAGCGCGGTGATCTGCCCGTTGTTGACCGTGCTGTCGGGTTCGAGCATTTTGCGCAACTGACCGGTACCCCGTTGGAGCACTCCGACGCCGTTGAGGATGACCAGGATGACGAGCACCATCTTTATTTTGAACCACAGCATCTGTGCCACCGTACCCTTAAAAATCATGACCATGGCGATGCCGGTAATGAGGAGGAGACCGCCGCCGATGCCGATGAGCCTCCCGAGTCCTGCGGTTGTGTCGAGGACGGCGATGGCCCTTTGTTTGTCCGATATGATGAATTTGCTGAGTCGCCGGCTGATGACGTAATCGGCGATGATGGTGCCAGCCAACATGGTGAATCCGGTGATGTGGATGATGAGGGCGAGGTTAAGAAGTGTCTGGGAATTCATACGAGTGTTGTTTTTTCTTTTGGTGTTGATTTTGTTCTGTTGCGTCTATTTCCTAAAGTGTTTGAGCTTTTCCGGGTTGGTCTGTACGTAGATATTACGGATCTGTTCGCCGTCGGTCTCCAGTGCGACGAGGCTAAGGGGCTGGTTGCCCGAGTAGGTGATGATGCAGGGCATACCATTGGCGAAGGTGATGTCTTCGCTGAAGTTGGGCACGGATTCGCGGATCTTGGGTAGAATGGCGAGGATAAGCCTCGAGACGTTGTCTCTTCCCACGATGGGTTTGGGCAAGGCCCTGAGGCGCTGGTTTTTCAGGGTGAGGCCAGCGCCGCCGCCTTCGGTGACCATCCGGATATCCTGTTTGAGGAGGTCGATAAGGCCGTCCATATTGCCTTCGTCGATCGCCCTGAGGAAGTTGTTGAGTATCTTTTCGTGCACTTTCAGGTCGATCTCGAATCTCCGTCTGTCTTTGCCGAGGTTCTCTTTTGCCCTTTTGAGGATCTGGCGGCAGCCGTCTGTGCTTTTGTTGAAGATCTCTGCCAGTTCGTAATAGTCGTAGGCAAATATCTCTTTCAGGAGGAAGATGGCTCTTTCCTGTGGCGTGAGTTTTTCCATGAGGACGAGCATGCCGATGGAGAGGGCGTGGTAGGTCTCGATGCGGGCGTGGCCGGTGTCGGGGGTATAGTTCTGGAGGGGTTCGGGGAGCCAGATGCCGACGTATTTTTCCCGGCGGGCGCGGGCGCTGTTGAGGTGGTTGATGCAGGCGTTGGTGACCATTTTTACGAGAAACGCTTTTTGTTGCCGGACGCTGGCTATTTCTACTTCCATCCATTTGAGGAAGCTGTCCTGTACCATCTCTTCTGCCTCGTCGACGTGGCCCAGCATGTTGTAGGCGATTGAGAATAAGAGAGGTTTATACTCTAAAAAAATGTCGGCTTTGTTCTCCATATCATTTATTCCGGCGAAAAAGGACCCGGTCCCGTCAAAGTAGACAAGATAGCCTTTGGATTTGTGACAGGTGGGGGGAATTTTTTATGGATTTTTCAGGCGGCTGGGGGTTTCCCGGGAGATGCCGATATAGGAGGAGAGGTGGGTGAGGGATAGGGCCGTTGTCCGGAGAAAAATCGAGATGTGGTCAGACTATAGGGGGGCTCCTTTCCCAACGGTCAAGGTGTTTTTCCAAACGGGAAGGGGTCGGCCGGGCTCCCAAGAATATTTAACAGTTCTGTTACAACCATCGGCAGCCAGCGGGCTATTAAAGCGGGGAGCCGGTTTCCCAATGGCGGGGCGCAAGGGGCTGAGGTGGCGGACGCATTAATTTATATTGGCAAGTGTGTTACCTTTAAAATAAAATTATTGCGCCCCATGCGACTACCTAAACTCGCTATTTTACTCCCGCTGGGAGCCCTGGTGCTATTGTTTTCCAGCGGAGTGGGGGCGCAGTGTTTCGACCAGAGCAATTTCAGCAGGTATACGCGGCTGCAGGGTCTCTCCAATAATTATGTATCGGGGATCGTAGAGGATTCTGTTGGGTATATCTGGGTGGCGACGCATAAGGGGCTGAACCGATTTGACGGGAAGACCTTCCAGACGGTCTATAAAGGGTCGCCGCAGTCGCCGTTGCCCAGCAATTTTGTGGTACAGTTGGGGCATCCGTCTGATTCGGAGATTATTGGGGTGACGCGAGCGGGGGCGTTCGCCTTCAATCCTTTCTGCGGGCGTAGCAGGGAGCTCATTGTTCCCTGTGATTCGGTCATTTATTTCTGGACCAACCATGGGACGGGGATCACGAAGGACGGGCAGGGTAATTATATCGTGTCTACCAAGACCGGCATGTACATTTTTAACAAGGCCGGACGGCTGGTCAACCGTTATGACCACTATACCCCGGCTGATGTCGGTGTCAGGGAGATGGTCTTTGGGATCAGGGCGGGTATGTTGTCCGACGGGTCGACGTTACAGATCAACGACCTGATCGGCACGGTGTATAACCCTGTCTTTAACACGATCGATACGGCGTATGTCCGAAGGCGGGAGGCGTTGAAGAAGCAGCTGACGGACGGTGGAGGCGATCTGCGTCCGGCTTGGGTCGGTAAGAGCAACGAGTTGTTCATTTTTGACCGGGAGAAGAATGCCATCGACGTAGTCGACATTAACACGGCCCAGGGCGTGGCGAATATGATGCCGTTCTCGATCGATGCCGAGCTGGGGTGGTACAGCGATCTTTCGTATTTGAATGACAGTCTGCTGGTTATGACCTGCAGGAGCAATGGGTTCTATGTCTTCCATTACGACCGGCGGGCTAAGCGGCTGACCAGCGACGGCATAAAATGTTTTAAGGGTATCCAGTGCACTACGGTTTTCAGGGACAGGGAGTCGCGTCTGTGGGTCGGAACGGCCGACGGGCTGTACAAGGAGAACCTGCAGGGGTCTTTCTTCTCGGTCACTGATCTGTCGTTGCAGTCGCCCTATATGATGGACCATGCGATCAGGAGTCTTTATGTTGACGGGTCTTCGATCTATGCCGGGCTGCTCAATGGGGGCGGGCTGCTTGTCCTGGACAAGAAGACCTCGGCTATCCGGAAGCGGGTGGAATTTAAACCGCAGTTCACGTTCAGCAATACCATTTACGATGTTATCCCTTATTCGGAGGATACGTTGTGGCTGGGGACCGGCGCGGGCGTCATCTGGATGAATAATAAGAATTACCACTATGGGCGTTTGAATATCCCGCCGGCTCTCGGGTGGATGGAACAGACCAACACGACCAGTGTTTTTATAGATTCGAAGAAGAATATCTGGATGGGGTTCAATAAGCTAAACGGGCTTGTCCGTTATGACCGTGCGACGAGGACGTTTGCCGATCTGTCGCCGCCGGCGGAGAATCCCTGGTTGAAGATCACTTACGTGTTCAGCATGGCGGAGGATATGCAGGGCAATATCTGGCTGGCCGGGGATGGGCTTTGCCGCTGGAACGTCATGAAAAAGACGGTGGATACGCTGATCCCTTATCCCGGAGTAAGCAAATCGCTGCGAAACTATATGTTCATCCTGGGCCGGGACAATAAGAACAGTCTCTGGCTGTCCTCCTATGACAACGAGATCATCCAGTATAACTGTACCACCAATACGATGTATTTGCGACAGGAGGAGAACAACCTGATCGACGGGAATACCATCACCAGCTCGCCGGTCATAGGGGATCATATATGGCTGGGTACGGATAACGGGATATCCGCTTTCAATATCAGGAATTATTCGGTTCGGCAGCTGACGTATGCGGACGGTCTTCCGTCGGTGAGCCTGAGCACCTGGCGCAGGGGCAGTTTTTATGACGGGGTGGAGAACAGGATGTATATCGGTGCGAGGCACCGGCTGATAACCTTCGTTCCCGACCTGGGGCTTTCGCACAAGATCGCCCCGTCGTTGTTCATCGAGAAGATGCAGGTCCGGGATTCGCTGATCGTGCCGACGGAGCGGGAGATCCGGCTGGCGTGGAACCAGAACAATATGTCGATCCATTTCAACACCGTCAATTTCAACGACCCGGAAGAGAATCGTTATGCCTGGCGGATGATGCATGGAAGCGACACTGCCTGGGAGGATCTGAACACTCAGAATCTGATCACGTTGACGAGTCTTCCCGGGGGGATGCATCCCATCCAGATCAAGCTCTATTCCGCGAACAACCACTGGCCGCAGCAGGTGAAGTCGCTGCATATCTATATAAAGCCGCCGTACTGGAAGACGACGTGGTTCATCGTCCTTTTCGTGGTGGGTGTCACGGGGCTGATCATTCTTGTCTATAAGACGAGGGTCAATTCGGTGCGACGGAAAGAGCGGGAGTATGCGCAGGTGCAGCAGCTGATAGCGGAGGAATATAAGAACCGGCTGGAGCTGGAGCAGATCATCAACTATTTCTCTTCTTCGCTGACCGACAAGACCGACGTAACCGAGGTGCTTTGGGACGTTATGGACAATCTGATCAGCCGGCTTGGGTATGTGGACTGTATCATCTATTTATGGAACGCGGACAAGACCAAGATGGTGCAGCGTGCGGCCTATGGCCCCAAGGGGACTCCGGCGTTGCTGGCCACTCAGCTGTTCGATGTCTATCCCGGGCAGGGGCTGGTCGGCTATGTCATGCAGACCAGGGAGCCGATCGTTGTGCCGGATACGAGGAAGGACGGGCGTTACCGGGTGGACAATATCCCGGGTCTGAGTGAGATCACGGTGCCGATCATGCACAATGAGGAGCTCATCGGGGTTCTGGACTCGGAGCATCCGGTTGTCGACTATTTCAAGGAGCGGGATTTGAAGATCCTGATCACGATTGCGGCGCTGGTGGGGGCCAAGATCAAGCAGATCGAGTCGGAGCAGTCGCTGGAGATACACCAGCGGGAGATCGCGGTCATCAACCAGCAGCTGGCCGAAGCGCAGCTGTCGGCTCTGCAGACGCAGATGAACCCGCATTTTATCTTCAACTGTCTGAATAGTATAAAAGGCATGATCCTCAATGACGAGCGGCAGAAGGCCTCGCGTTATCTGAGCAAGTTCGCGAATATGATCCGGACGACGCTGAACCAGTCAAAGGAGATCTTTACCACTTTGTATGAGAATATCGAGCACCTGGAGAATTACCTGGTGATGGAGAAGCTGCGATTTGGCGACAGTTTTTGTTTTGAGGTCATTGTCGACGAGGATATCGACCGGGAGGACACGCTGATCCCGACCCTGATGATACAGCCGCTGGCGGAGAATGCCATCTGGCATGGGCTGATGTACAAGAACGGGGAGAAGAATCTTACCATCCGGTTTTTCCGGAGCGCCGGGATGATCTACTGCAGCATCGAAGACAACGGGATCGGTATCAACAAGAGCGAGCAGCTGAAGAAGATGAGCAATCCGGGTCACAGGAGCGTGGGGTTGAGCAATCTGCGCAACCGGATCAAGATCATGAATGAGAAATACGATACGGGCTGTACGCTGGAGATCACGGATTTGCAGGACATTGACAGCAGCAGGTCGGGGACCCGTGTCGTATTGCGATTCAAAGTAATCACCAATAAACTATACATATGAGAGCAATCCTGGTTGACGACGAGCCGGATGGCATAAGAACGCTGATGAAGCTGCTGGAGCTTCACTGCCCGGAAGTAGAGGTCGTGGCTACCTGTCCAAATGCCGCGACTGCGGAACAGAAGTTAGGCGAGCTGAGGCCGGACCTTGTGTTCCTGGATGTGCAGATGCCGGGGAAGAGCGGGCTGGAGATGCTGGCCGGCCTGAGCGAGATGAACTTCAAGGTCATCTTTGTTACCGCTCACAATGAGTATGTCCTGCAGGCTCTCCGGTTTAGCGCGGTGGACTACCTGATGAAGCCCGTCGATGAGGACCGGCTGATCGAAGCCGTGATGAGGGCGAAGGAGAGGGTGAGGCAGGAGAGGGACCCTGAGCAGACGGAAACGCTGCTGCACAATATCAATAAAGTGGGATCGCCGATGGAGATGCGGCTTTGTCTGCCGACGTTGAAGGGCTTTTCGGTGGTCAAGCTGGAAGAGATCGTGTACTGCGAGGCGCAGCGGAGCTATACCATATTCCGGCTTGTGGACAATAAGACTGTCATCATCTCCAAGCCGTTATTCGACTATGACCGTCTGTTGGCCGATACAATATTCTTCCGGATCCACAAATCCTATCTCATCAATCTTCTGCATGTAAAGGAATATATCCGCGGCGAGGGGGGGACGGTGATCATGAGCAATGGAATGGAGATCGAGGTAAGCCGGCGAAAAAAGGAGCTGTTTCTGACCAAGGTGAAGGAGCATTTCAAATATTGAGGATGGTTGTTGTATATTCGGGGGATGGAAAAGAGAATATTGCTTGTCATTTTTGTGATGTTGAGCGGGTGCGGCTACGCCCAGGAGGATCGGAAGGTTTGGCTGGATTATATGGACAAGGTGGCCAGGCCGGTGTTGTCGGCGCTGGCGGATGGGCGTCTGCGGGAGACGATGCCCGTGGTGTTGTCGCGGATCGTGGATAACAAAGAGACGCGAAGCCGGGTGACCTATCTGGAGGCCTGGGGGCGGCTGCTCAGCGGGATCGGGCCGTGGCTGAACTCGGAAGGGGGAGGGAGGGAGGAGGTCGGGCTCCGGCGTCAATACAGGGAGTGGGCATTGAAGGCGGTTGATAACTCGGTCAATCCTTTATCGAAGGACTATATGGTGTGGACGGGGGCTCAGCCCCTGGTGGATGCCTCTTTTTTTGCGTTGGGACTGATCCGTTGTCCGTGGTTGTGGGAGCACCTGGACACGGCGGTGAAGGCACGGGTGGTGACGGCGTTGAGGATGACGAGGGCTACCGTACCTCCCTATAATAACTGGGTATTGTTCTCAGCGATGATAGAGAGTTTTTTCTGCAAGTATGGGTATGACTATGACCCGGTGCGGATCGAGTATGCGGTGCGGCAGTTCTCGGAGCACTGGTATGTGGGGGATGGCAATTTTTCCGATGGGATGAGCTATCATGATGACTACTACAACAGCTATGTGATACAGCCCTATCTTTCTTTGGTGGTTGCGGTGGCCGGATCGAGGTATCGGAGCTTTGCGGAGAAGCTGGACAGGATAACCAAACGATATGCGGAGCTTCAGGAGCGGATGATCAATGCTGACGGCAGCTATCCGGTGACGGGGCGTTCGATCACTTACCGGTGCGGGGCGTTCCATCATCTGGCGGATATGGCGTTGCGCGGGCAGTTGCCAGTCTCTCTGTCGCCGGGGCAGGTGCGTTCGGCGCTGACGGCGGTCATAAAAAAGACCCTTGGGGCGCCGGGGACTTTTGGTGCGCAGGGCTGGCTGAACATCGGCTTGCATGGGCATCAGGAGGGACTGGCAGACGGGTATATAACAGGGGGGAGTCTCTATCTGTGTGCGGAGGTTTTTTTGCCGATGGGTCTTGGCGTGGGGGACCCTTTCTGGGCGTCTCCGGGGGCGGCCTGGACGTCGGTGAAAGTCTGGGGCGGGATGGACAGCGTCAGGGCGGATCATGCATTGGACATTAAATAAGCCGGAAGGGGCATCGGATGACCCCGGGCGGATAAAGAAAAATCGGTAAATTGGTGCAAATGACCCCAAATCTGCAACAACCTGACCTGTCTGTATCTAATTTCTTCGAAAGAACTCCCGACCTGGTCTGCATTGCCCATCGCAATGGGTTTTTTAAGAGGGTGAATCAGGCCGTCATCGAGAAATTGGGCTATAGCGAGCAGGAACTGATGTCGGTGCCTATCTCCACTTTTATTCATCCCGAGGACAAACAATTTACTGCGCTGCGGAGGTCCGAGCTATTGCGGGGGAAGAAGCTATTGAATTTTCAGAACCGGTATGTGACGAAGGCCGGTGCAACGCTGTGGCTGGAATGGACCTCGATCTATTTTCCGGAGGATGAGGTCGTGTTTGCCATAGCAAAGGATATTACCGAGCGGAAGGAGACCGAACTTGAAACAGCGGAGAAGTATAAGAAGTTCAAGGGGCTGGCAACCCATTTTAAGAGCAGCATTGAAGAAGACAGGAAGACGCTGGCGAACGAATTACACGAGGAGCTGGCGCATCTGGCGGCGGTATTAAGGTCGGACGTCGAGTGGATAAAGAGCAATGCTTTCGAACTCTCGCCTGTGGCCCGTACGAGGATCGAGCATGCGTCGCAGGTAGGGCAGCAACTGGTGAAGGCGATAAGGAGGATATCTTTTTCCATAAGTCCGAATATGCTGGTGCATCTCGGTCTTGGCGCGACGCTGGACTGGTATTGCCGGGAGTTTTCGGTGATGAACGGATTGACGTGCCGTTATGAAGGTTCTTTTGATGAATCTTCGTTGAGCGAGGAGGTTAAGACCGATCTGTTCAGGATCTGTCAGGAATGCTTAATAAATACGCTTAGTCATGGACAGGCGAGCTATGTGAGGGTTGTGGTCGAAGAAAATGGGGACGTGCTGCAGATGGTGATCACGGATGATGGTAAGGGTTTTGATGTCGAACAGCATAAGTCAAAGTCCGGGCTCGTGCGTATGCGGGAGCGAGCAGCCTCCATCAACGGGGAGCTGAGTATCCATAGCGAGATCGATAAGGGTACAAGGATATGTGTATCCGTGGGGAAAAATATCCTCTGATCCCAAACCGGACCTGGTCGGGATAGTACCGGACGCATAGCCGAAGGGTACAGAATTTTAACCAATTTTACGGGGGCATATCGCTGTCTACGAAACACGTATTCGTAGTGGCAAGGTATTTGTTTGTGGCATAGCTGGACGAGTCCTACCACCCAGAGCCTTGAGCCGGAGAGTACAGAAATTCTGATGGCCCCCATCTCCTCAGTTAGCCGCTAAAAATTGAAAAAAATGAACCGGATTCAGCTCCGGTTGAAGCGCGTGGCTCCGCCTGCCTGAAAGGCATGGTCTGTTGCGCGTATGAACATAACATTGAGCTTAACACTAAAATCATTGGCTGTTTATGACAATTTATACATCAGCCCGGGTCCCCGCGTCCATCAGGGCCGGAGGCGCCTTATTGCTATTATTCTTAATGACTTTGACTTCTTTGGCGCAGGATACTACCGGCAAGAAGTCCCCGCCGCGGCGGGATACTGTGCCTTCCAAACCGGTAAAGGATACGGCGAAGCTCAGGGCTTCCGATCTCAGAGATTCGTCCGCGGGCTCTTCCGCTGCGGTGGCTGACACGTCGATCGGCGATACCAGCGGCAACAAGGTGAAGATCACGGGGAAGATAACACTTGCGGGCGGCGGTGCCGATCAATCGGGATCCAGCATTACGATCAAGGGGACGACGAAGGTTGCGCAGACCGATAGTGCGGGTAATTTTTCCATCCTGGTGGCGCCGTTGCAGACGCTGGTGTTCAGCCATGTGGGGTATAAGACGACGGAGGTCAGCGTAGACAGTAAGCTGCCCATTAACCTTACTCTTACAAAGGAAGAAAATACACTTGAGCAGGTGACGGTCAGTTATGGGAAGCAGCTGAAGCGGGATATTACCGGCTCGGTGTCCAAGGTCGATGCTGTGGATGTCAGGGATATCAATGCTACGGAGTTTGGTCAGAAGCTGCAGGGCAAGGTTGCGGGCATACAGATCCAGCAGACCAGCGGGGTGCCCGGCCAGTCAATTGTATTTCGGATAAGGGGTGCGGCTTCTCTGAACTCGGGGAATCAGCCCCTTGTAGTCGTAGATGGACAGCCGGTGAACAGCGATGCTGCAGGAGGGACGGGGGATATTAACCTGATCAATCCGGACGAGATCGAGTCGTACAGTGTACTTAAGGATGCGGCTGCGACTTCACTGTATGGCAGCCGTGCGTCCAACGGGGTTATTCTTATCACGACAAAGACTGCGAAGATCGGGAAGAGCAGCATCAGCGTCAATGCGTACTATGGTCTCCAGGCGGTGCCGAACAGGGGACAACCGAACCTGATGAACGCGAAGGAGTTTGCCACGTATATGAAGGGATACTATGAGGACAAGATAAAATACGAGAACTGGGTCAATCCTGCAACGGGAGCGGCGACCGTACCGGCGGATTATGCCAATCCGGATCAGTATGGCAAGGGGGAGAACTGGTACAAGGCGCTGGTCCGTACTGCGCCGATGGAGAATTATACGGTCAATATGTCTATCGGTACCGATAAGCTGTCTTCCAGTACGACGATGAACTATTTCAATCAGGACGGGGTGCTTTACAATACCGGGACGAAACGTTATGCTTTCCGTACCAATGCCGAGTACCGGCCGAATGAGCGGATAAAGATCGGTCTTAACCTGGCGCCTACCTATCAGATCGATCACAACACGAGGGGCGGGTTGCTGGGGCTGAATGGCAACCGGCAGGTAGTGGCGGGGGCGGACCTCAGCTCGCCGCTCGTACAGCCGAAGACGCAGGACGGGAAGTGGATCCTGTCCACGGCTTCATACGGCATGTATAAGCTGCCCAATTATCTGCAGCAGGCGGAGATCATGGACAATGACCAGACGAATTTTCACTTCCTGGGCAATCTCTATGCTGAAGTGGAGGTTTTGCACGGACTGAAGGCGCGGTCGAGCTTTAACGGGAATATCCTTACGCAGGACTACAATGCGTATTACGGAACACAGTTCGGGCTGTTCGGGCAGGTGCCGCCGCGGTCGCCGACGCAGTCCACGGCAATGAACAACTCCAATAACTCCTACTCCTGGCTCAATGAGAATACGCTGGACTACAATGGGCGTTTTGGCGATCATTCGCTGGAGGTGCTGGCGGGGTATACTACCCAGAAATTCTATCAGACGTTGCGGACGGTGACGGGTACGGGATTTGCGACGGACGAGACGCCTTTTATCCAGGCCGCTACGACGACTACCGGGACGACCAACAGCCAGGAGTGGACGCTGGCTTCGGCGCTGGCGAGGATCAACTATGACTATAAAAAGCGCTACTATATTTCGGGAACGATAAGGAATGACGGCAGCTCGAGATTCGGGGAGGTCAAGAAATACGGGACCTTTCCGTCCGTCAGTGTCGCCTGGGTGGCGAGTGATGAGAAATTCTTTCCGAAGTCGGACGTGCTGAACTTTCTGAAGTTCAAGGGCAGCTATGGGTTGACGGGGAACAACAATATCGGGAATTACACGTGGGTATCGCTGCTGAGCGCGACCAATTATGTCTTCAACGGCGCGACGACGCTGGGTGAGTCGATCACGAACCTGGGCAATTCGGAGCTCACCTGGGAGACGTCCAAGCAGCTGGATATCGGAGCGGAACTAACGCTGTTGCGTGGGCGGATCAATATCAGTTACGATTATTATAACAAGCGAACGGAGGGGATGCTGACGCCGCTGCCTGTCCCCTATGCCTCGGGGTACGAGTCGATCCAGTACAATGAGGGCGCATTTCGTATATGGGGTCATGATATACAGATCAGCTCAGACAATATCAAATCGAAGAATTTCACCTGGACGACGGATTTCAATATTTCCTTTAACGACAACAAGGTCATATCGCTTGTCAACGGGACGCCGATCGGGGGTTTCAACCAGTACAGCGATTATAACCGGACGGCGGTCGGTCACCGGATCGGGGAGCTCTATGGATATGAGTTCGAAGGTCTGTATATGAACCAGGCCGATTTTGACAAGTCTCCCAAGGAGGCGACGTCGGCTATAGGTACGGCGAAGATGAAGGATGTCAATGGAGACGATACGATCAATATCGATGACCGGACCTTTATCGGGAGGACGAATCCGAAGTTCATTTACGGGATGTCGAACAACTTCACCTATAAGAATTTCGATCTTGGTGTAGTCATTGCCGGGCAGGTGGGGAATAAGATAGCGAATACGAATCTGCAGAATTTGTATAACCTGGATGGGGTTTTTAATGTCGACAAGCAGATGCAGAACCGGTGGAGGAGCGAGTCAGATCCGGGGAATGGAAGGGTGCCGAGGACGCTGGCGAATACGACGGAGCTGTACCGGACGATCAATTCGACGTGGGTGTTCAGCGGCGACTATCTGGCGGTCAAGAATATAACGCTGGGATATAGTTTTGGTCGCGAGTGGCTGCATGCGATCAAGGGAATACGGGTGTATGGAAGTGTTCAGAACGCATTTATGTTCACGAAGTATCCGGGGCAGAATCCGGAGGTGAACGATACGAAGGATGCGGCTACGACGGGTGGGACGGACAATGGGTCGTATCCGGTGCCGAGGGTATTTATGGTAGGGGCGAATGTTAACTTTTAAAGCGATGCTTATGAAATATATTCTTATTGTTCTGGCGGTCGTGGTCTTCGCGGCCTGTAAGAAGGATTTTGTTACGCGTTATCCGGAGGGGCAGGTAAATGAGGGGAATTTTTTTAAGAGTACTTCCGACTTTCAGGAGGCGTTGGCGGGGGCTTATGGTCCGCTGAGGGATGCGGCCAATGTAGCCTTTTATATGGAGGAGATGCGTTCGGACAATACGCATTATGACTATAATTCGAAGGACCGGGGAGGTGCGACGAGCGAGCAGCTGTCGGATTTCCTGGACAATTCGGCCAACCCAACGATACTTGCTTTGTGGACGGCTGATTTCAGCGGGGTTCAGCGGACCGATATTGTGCTGGATAAATTGGCTAGTCCGCCGACGGATATGGCGGATTCGGTGAAGAACCAGATCACGGGGGAGGCGAAGGCGTTGAGGGCGCACTATTATTTTGAGCTGGTCCGGTGTTTTGGGGCGGTGCCGTTGTATCTGCATGAGGTGACGAATGCGAAGAACGCCTTTTTGGGGCGGTCGCCGGTGGACAGTGTTTATGGGCAGATCATCGCGGATCTGACGGATGCGGTTGCGAAGCTGGCGCCGCCTTCGGGGTTTCCGGGGACGGGTCGTGTGACGAAGGGTATGGCGGCGACGGAGCTGGCTTTCGTCTATATGACGCTGCATCAGTATGACAAGGCGCTGCCGCTGCTGCAGTCGGTGACGCAGATGGGTTATGGGCTATTGCCGGACTATGCTGCGGTATTTGATCCGGCGAATAAGAACAGCCAGGAGTCGGTTTTTGAGGTGCAGTATAAGACGGGTACGGACAACCAGGCGAGCCAGTTCATTTACTATTTTATTCCGGTCACGCCGCATACGCAGAATATCCTGGGTGTGGACTACGCCAATACCGAGGGTGGGTGGAACACGCCGACGGATGACCTGATCAGCAGCTATGAGAAGGGGGATAAGCGGCTGGATGTCAGCGTTGGGGTGGTGAAGGGTCGGCTGGATGACAATGCGGATTTTCAGCCGGAGGGGGTGATGAGCATTTTGAATCCGGATACGGCGGCGGAGAATGGGGAGTTGTATAAGAAATTTGTCAAGAAGCAGTTGCATCTGCCATTGAAGACGCCGCTTGTCTATAATACCGATGATGACTGGCCGGTCTATCGTTATTCGGATGTGCTGCTGATGCTGGCGGAGACGTTGAATGAGCAGGGGCAGCCGGCGGCGGCGTTGCCGTATCTGAACCAGGTGCGGGCGAGGGCTGGACTGGCTCCGTCTACTGTGACGGATCAGGGGAGCCTGAGGGATACGATCGCGCATGAGCGGAGGGTGGAGTTGGCGTTTGAGAACAAGCGGTGGTTTGACCTGGTACGGACGGGGCAGGCGATCACGGTGATGAGTGCGTATGGGGTGAAGCAGAAGGCGATGTTGCCGTATCTGTTGCCGCAGTCGTATAATGTGACGCAGAATAAGCTGATCTATGCGGTGCCTTCGAGGGAGGTGCAGGTTAATCCGGGGTTGGGTCAGAACCCCGGCTATTAAGGTCCCTTCGGGTGGGCAGGTCGTGCGGAGTAGGAAGGTCAAGTAGAGTAGGAAGGGTATGCGGGACAGGAAGGTAAAGGATGGACGGTTGGGGATATTTGCTAGATTTGGGGATGCGGTATCTATTTGGTTTTTTAGCTTTATTTAGCTTTTGTATGACGGGGATGGGGCAGGAGGTATGCCGGCCGGTGGATCTGAGGACTGAGTACCTGGAGGATCCATTGGGCATTGATGAGGCGCATCCGCGGTTCTCGTGGAAGTTGATGGATGAACGTCGGGGGGCGCGGCAGACGGCGTATGAGGTGGTGGTTGGGACGGATTCGTTATTAGTAGAGAAGGGGAGTGGGGTGTGGAGCTCGGGGCGGCAGCTGTCGGCGGCGCAGTTGGTGAGTTATGAGGGGCCGGCGCTGAGGCCGTGGACGCGTTATTATTGGCGCGTGACCGTCGAGGACAAGGATGGGAAGAAAGGGGGGATGCCGGGGGTAGCGAGCTTTGAGACTGGGATGATGGGAATGGGGAACTGGCGGGGGGCGTGGATCAGTGATTCGAGGGATATTCAATTAAAGCCTGCGGCTTATTTCCGGAAGCCTTTCCGGATGGAGAAGAAGGTCCGGTCGGCGAGGGCGTATATTGCGGCGGCCGGGCTGTATGAGCTGTATATCAACGGCGCGAAGGTGGGGAATCACCGGCTGGATCCGATGTATACGCGTTTTGACCGCAGGAATCTATATGTTACCTATGATATAACGAACTATTTGCAGCAGGGAGAGAATGCCGTGGGGGTATTGCTGGGAAATGGCTGGTATAATATGCAGTCCACGGCGGTGTGGTATTTTCATGAGGCGCCGTGGCGGGCAAGGCCTTGTATGTGCATGGACATCCGTATTAATTATGAGGATGGTTCGACGGAGACCATTTGTTCGGGCAAGGACTGGAAGACGTCATTGAGCCCGATCGTCTTTAACAGCATCTATACGGGTGAGCACGTCGATGACCGGCGTGTGCAGGAGGGTTGGGACAGGCCGGGGTTTAATGACAGCGCCTGGAAGGAGGTGATCTTCCGCAGCGCGCCGTCGGGGAATGTGGCTGCGCAGGTAATGCCGCCGATCAGAGATGTGGAAAGGATAATGCCCGTGACGATGAAACGGCTCAACGATACGGTCGTGGTATATGACCTCGGGAGGAATATTGCGGGTGTAAGCGAGCTGCATGTCAGTGGTCCGGCGGGGGCGAGAATGCGGCTCGTGCATGGAGAACGGCTATATCCGAATGGGCATGTGGACCAGTCG
Organism: Bacteroidota bacterium; assembly: GCA_018267585.1. Classification (GTDB taxonomy): domain Bacteria; phylum Bacteroidota; class Bacteroidia; order Chitinophagales; family Chitinophagaceae; genus Puia. The sequence continues at coordinate 5,366 of JAFDYE010000904.1, read as the reverse complement.
AATATCTCGGTGCACTACCGGCCGGTTGGTGATGGAGATCCTTTTCAGACGGATATTTATATATTAAAGGGGGGAGGTGAGGAGGTATTCAAGCCGCTGATGGGGTATAAGGGTTTTCAGTATGTTGAGGTCGTGTCTTCGTCGCCGGATGTCCGGTTAAATGCGAATAGTCTTACGGGTTGGTTCATGCACAGCGATGTCCAGGCGGCGGGACGGATAGAAAGCTCGGACACCCTTGTCAACAGGTTGTGGGCTGCTACGAACAATTCCTATCTCTCAAATTTTATGGGGTATCCCACGGACTGTCCGCAACGGGAGAAGAACGGATGGACCGGGGATGCGCATATCGCCGTAGAGACGGGGCTGTACAATTTCAATGGGATAAAGGTCTATGAGAAGTGGATGGCGGATCACCGGGATGAGCAGCAGCCCAATGGCGTTCTTCCGTCGATAATACCGACGGATGGGTGGGGATATGAGTGGGGTAACGGTCCGGATTGGACGAGCACGATCGCTCTTATACCCTGGAATATTTATATGTTCTATGGTGACCCCAGGCTGCTGAGGGACTGTTATGATAATATCAGGCGCTATGTCGATCATATCGAGTTGCGGGGGGAGAACGGAAGATCGACGGGGCTGACGGACTGGGGGCTTGGGGACTGGATCCCGGTGACGACGAAGCCGCCGGTGGAGTTCACGTCTACCGTCTATTATTACACCGATGCGAGGATACTGGCCCGGGCGGCGGGTCTGCTGGGGAAGAAGGAGGACGAGAAGAAATACCGGGTGCTGGCGGAGAAGATAAGGACGGCGTTCAATGCGCGGTATCTGGACAGGGCGAAGGGCGTGTATGGCAGCGGGTTACAGACCGAACAGTGTATGCCGTTGTACTGGGGGCTCGTTCCTGATGACATGCGGGCAAAGGTGGCTGCGAGTCTGGCCCGGAGGGTGGAGGCCGACGGGAATCACCTGAATGTCGGTTTGCTGGGGACGAAGGCTCTGCTGAGTGCGCTGAGCGAGAACGGGTATGCCGATCTGGCCTATACGGTGGCGACGCAACGGACCTATCCGTCCTGGGGCTGGTGGATCGTCAACGGCGCCACTACGCTGTATGAGAACTGGCCCATCGACGCCAAGAGTGATATATCGATGAATCATATTATGTTTGGGGAGATCGGGGCCTGGCTGTTCAAGGGGCTTGGGGGGATATTGCCGGATGCCGGGCAGCCGGGGTTCAGGCATATCCTGTTGCGTCCGCATTTTGCAAAGGGGTTGGAGCGATTCAGGGCTACGCATGAGAGCCCGTATGGGGAGATCGTTTCGTCCTGGAAGACGGACGGGGGGAAGATCGTTTATGCTGCTGTGGTGCCTGCGGGGGCGACGGCGCAGTTGGAGTTGCCATGGAAGAAGGTGGAGCTGGTGGCGGGGAGGTATGAATTTCGTGAGCCGTGAGGAGGGGAAAAACCGTAAATTTGAACTTTCCATCTACTGACAGTATGAAAAAGCTAACCGTATTGGTCGCCCTGGTGGGCATCTTTCAGGTATCGTTTGCCCAGTTCGAGGGAACGTTGGTTTATGATTGCACGTTGAAGAATAAGGTGATGATGACCTTGTATGAGACGAAGAACAAGGTAAAGATCGAGTCGAAGATCTATCCGATGAAGGAGGGGGCTGCGGATATCACCAGGGGGAAGGAGCAGGATAATATGCTTTTGGATTTTACGACCAACAAGGAGGTACATTTTGTCGACAAGCACCATGTATATACGGAGGGTGGGTTTAGTCAGCTGAATGCGGAGAAGGAGATGAAACTGTCTGAGGGGGATATCAGCGTGGAGAGTGTAGGGGCTGAGAAGATCGGCAAACTGGATTGTCAGCATTTTGTGGTGAAGGTGAAGGGGGACCAGCGGGATCTTTGGATCACGAAAGACCTTGGCAGCTCGAATATTTGTCTGGCGGGCATATTTCTATATTATCCGTTGGGTTCGATGATCCTGAATAAGATCAAGGGCGCCGGAGGGGACGGGGTTGTGGTGAAGACGCAGGCCGGGGACCAGGTGGTTATGCTGACGAACTACCAGACGAAGACGCCGCCGGCTTATAATTTTGAGATACCGGAGGGATATAAGAAAATGTAGGGAGGTTCCTGGTGAGGGAACCTATGGGGATCTTCGGGGACCCGGGGTGGGTTGAGGATCAGCTCAGGATATTGGATACGAAGTCCGAGTGGAGGCTGATCTTCAGGAAGGCGGTGAGGCCGAAGATGATGCCCAGGAGGCTCATGGCGCTGGCGAACCAGAGCAGCCATTTTCGCTGGGTGAGGGAGGCGATGCCGAGCATGGCGATGGAGATGGTCAGCAGGGCTTCGGTCATGTCGAACTGGTCGTCGAAGAGATTGAGGTCGTCGTATTGTTTTTGATAGCCTTCGGCCTGTTTTTTTATTTCTGCTTTTTCGGAGTCGTAGCGAGCGATCTGCGCCTCGTATTTTTTTATCAGCTCGTCGGAGCCGGCTGTTTTTTGGAGTCTGGCCAGTTCGAGAACGCTTTCCACTGTTGCTTGTTTGGTGCTTTTGGCCTGGTAGTAGGACCAGGAGTCGATGCTGTGGGCCTGGGCCTGGTCCATGGCCTGGACGATGTTGCCGTCCTTGACGTTGCAGATAGCCATGAAGGTAGCTGTGATGGCGACGAAGAGGGCGACGAGGGCGTTGATGCTGCTTTTGGAAGCTTCTTCGAGCGGTTGCTGGATGGTTTCTGATATATCTGTCATGGTAGAGGGATAAAACGAAAAACAGTCATTTTTATTGGATGGGTCAGAGGACGAGGGTTGCGTGGAGGCGGGTGAGCGCCGCTGCGGGGTCGGAGCAGAAACCGGGATGCACTTTTGAGGATTGGAGGATGGTGCTGCGGGTAGCTGTCAGCCAGCGGAAACGGCTGGCGATGTCGAGCCGGGCGATGGGACCGGCGGTTTTGTCGCCGAGGGTTATGGCTTCGAAGGCCCGGAGGTGTTCTTCCAGTTCGTTGATGTCGACGGATGGGGAAAAGGCCTTCAGGCGGTCGATGTTCAGGGTATAGATCAGCTGGAGGAATTTGAGTTTTGGGGAATAGAGGATGACGCCGACGTTGAGGAATTCCTCGCGTTCTACCTTTGGCACGACCCGGATGACGGCGTATTCAAATAATATTTTTTCTGACATGCTGGGCTTCGTTTACAAAAATGGAAGATACTCCGATGCGGGTGTTGAGGAAGCTGGAATAGACGGATCGGATCTCGTCGGGGGACTGACCCGGAGAGGATTGACCTGATGAGGACTGACCGGGAGACGACTGGCCAAATGGGGATTGACCCGGAGAGGACTGGCCAAATGGGGACTGTCCGGAGGGGGAGCCGGTGAGCCATTCGTCGGGCAGCAGGGCGACGATGCTGTTGATCTTTTCGGGTGTTAGTGTCGCCCGGAAGACCGGGTCTACTTCGTCCAGGCGGGAAGCCCAGGGGAGGAGGACGTGGTCTTTCACCTGGATGAAGGGGCGTTTGGCCTGTTCGAGGTATGTTGCCGGCGCGCCGTCCCAGCTGTGGTGGAAATAGAGGGATGCGCCGTGGTCGATGAGCCAGAGCTCTTTATTCCATAAGAGCATATTGGTATTGCGGGCCGTGCGGTCTACGTTGGTCAGGAGGCAGTCCAGCCAGACGATGCGCGAGGCGGTGAGGGCGTCGATGGCCGTCACCGCGGGGTCGTAGGTGATGGAGCCTGTGAGGTAGTGCAGACCCAGATTGAGGCCTACGCTGGCTTTTAGCAGGTCCTGTATCTCTTCGTCGGGTTCGGTGCGGCCGAAAGCGGGGTCGAGCTGGGCGAAGACGATCTCGGGTACTTTCAGGCCGAGGAGCCGCGCGATCTCTCCGCCGATGAGTTCGGCGACCAGAGATTTTACGCCCTGGCCTGCGCCGCGGAATTTTAGTACGTACAGGAATTCGTCGTCTGCCTCGGCGATGGCGGGTAGGGAGCCGCCTTCCCGCAGGGGGGTAACGTAGCGGGTTACCTGGACGGTTCTGAGCGATGGTGTTTGTGCTGACATAAAAACCGGGGCAAATTAGCTTATTTTTGGATTTATGGACTTTTTACAAATAGAGGGTGTTAACGGCAAGATCAGCTTTGCGCAAAAAAAGGGGCAGAAACTGGCCATTGCGGGGGAGACGGGGTCCGGGAAGAGTACGCTGTTAAAGATCATTTCGGGGCTTAGCGAGCCTTCGGCGGGGGCGGTATGGTTCGAAGGGGAGAGGGTTTTGGGACCGAAGGAGCGACTGGTGCCGGGACAGCCGGGAATAGCCTATTTGTCGCAGCATTTTGAGCTGTGGCACAATTACCGTGTGGAGGAGATACTGTCCTATTCCAACGATCTGACCCCGGACGAATCAGCGGAGCTGTATGCCATTTGTCATATCGATCACCTGATGGGCCGCCGGACCGATGCGCTATCGGGTGGGGAGAGGCAGCGTATCGCCCTCGCCCGGCTGCTGGTAAAGCCTCCGCGTCTGTTGTTGCTGGACGAGCCTTTTTCGAACCTGGACATGATCCATAAGGATACTCTTAAGCGGGTGATCCGCAACATAGGCGAGCGGCTGGATATTACCTGCATCCTTGTATCACATGATCCGCTGGACCTGATGGCGTGGGCGGATGAGATACTGGTGTTGAGGAATGGGGGTGTCGAGCAGCAGGGGCCGCCCGAGCGGGTATACCGCCAACCTGTAAACGAGTATGTGGCGGGTCTTTTCGGGAGGTACAATCTTATCGGGAAGACGTTCGTACGGCCGGAGGATATACGGATCGTGGACGAGGGCAGTCTTGAAGGGGTAGTAGAGAGCGTGGTTTTTCAGGGATGGTATTATGACGTGGAGGTGCGATTGAAAAATAGCACGGTGGCCCTGAGGACGACGGTGGAAACGCTTAGGAAGGGAGACCGGGTGAGGATAGCATTAAAGAAAATCGATATATAGCCTCCATTCTCCTGTTTTCCGATTTTTGGCGAGAAAAATCGTTCCAGCGTCTACAATATTGAGATTGGCCTTTCCATCCGAAGCGATCTGCAATAGAAATTCAAAGTTTTCGCCAAAGTCAATTCCCGACTGGGTAAATGTGGGATAGCCGCCTAATTTATGCCCATAGTTATTTTCTACTATATCGTAGTAGTCTGTTATTTCTCCTGCTTTTTCGAGGCGGAGTATCTGGTCTTCTATATCGGAAGGGATGCCGCCGCTGTCCCAAACGGGGTAGTCTTCGGGGATGTAGGTGGTTTTCAGGGGGAATGAACGGATGTAGTTGTCGAGGTTCTCGAGTCTTTTGTTAACGAGCCGGTCGTCTTTTTTGT
>JAFDYE010000903.1 GCA_018267585.1 Bacteroidota bacterium | reverse complement strand
TGGGGTTTACGGCGTCGATGTTCCATTTATTTACTCACGCGTTCTTTAAGGCGTTGCTTTTCCTTTGTGCGGGTGTGATCATTCACCGGATGCACAGCAACGAGATGAGGGATATGGGGGGATTGAGAAGGCTGCTGCCTCTTACGCATGGCTGTTTTTTGATCGCCTGTCTGGCGATTGCGGGGATCCCTCCTTTTTCGGGGTTCTTTAGTAAGGAGGATATCCTGCTGGCGGCCTGGCAAGCCGACAAGCTGGTATATGTCATTGCCTTGCTGACTTCCGGGTTGACGGCCTTTTATATGTTCAGGCTGTATTTTTCGGTCTTTTGGCGTCGTCCGCTGCGCGAGGAGGACGGTCATCATGGAGAAGCGCCGCTGACGATGAGGCTGCCGCTGGTCATTCTGGCGCTGGGAGCGGCATTTGCGGGGTTCATTCCCTTTTCCCGTCTCGTGACTTATGATGGTATGCCCCGGGAGGCCCATGGGGTCGGCGTATTTGCGGTGGCGCCGGTGGCGTTTGCGCTCACGGGCCTATTGCTGGCGGCGTATCTATACCGGGTAGAGAGCGGGAGGCCTGCGAAGTTGGCGGCGGCGCTCGGCGGTCTGTACAGGCTGGCTTATCATAAGTTCTATATAGACGAAATATATTCGTTCATAACAAAGAAGATCATTTTTAATCTTATCGGGAGGCCGGCGGCGTGGATCGACAGGAATATCGTGGACGGGTTGATGAACGTTGCGGCAACGGCGACTGCAAGGCTCTCTACCGGGATAAGGGGGTTACAATCGGGGAAGGTGCAGGACTATGTCCTGTATTTTTTTGCGGGGATCGCCGGACTAACGATATTATTCATTTATATATACACATGAACCTGTCATTGCTGATCGTAGTGCCGTTGATCACGGCGGTGGCCGTCGCATTCTGCCGGAACATGGGAGGGATACGCTGGGTGTCCCTGGCGGGCGTCTCGGTGCAATTGCTGCTGTCATTCGGGTTACTGGCTTTGTACTGGAAGGAACGCGCTGCGGGCAACGGTGCGACGATGCTGTTCGAGTATAGTCACGCGTGGTTCCCGTCCTGGAATATCCGGTATCATGTCGGCGTGGATGGTATCTCGGTAGCCATGATCCTGCTGACAGCGATGATCATGGAGGCGGCCATACTGGTATCCTGGTCTATTAAGCCAATGGGTAAGGAGTACTTTATTCTTTTGCACGTGCTGAGCGCGGGGGCTTATGGGTTCTTTCTTTCCCTGGATCTATTTACCCTCTTTTTCTTTTTGTAGGTATCGGTGATACCCAAGTTCATGCTGATCGGGATATGGGGTAGTGGCCGTAAAGAGTATAGTTCGATGAAGCTGGCGTTGATGCTTATGGGAGGATCTGCGCTGGTGTTCGTCGGTCTGCTGGGGTTGTATTATAACACCGTCTCCGGCGGCCAGCATAGCCTGGATTTGCTCGCCATCGGGCAAATGCAGCTGCCGGCGGAGGTTCAGCGAAGGTTTTTTCCTTTCCTGTTCGTTGGTTTTGGCATATTCACGGCGTTGTTCCCTTTTCATACGTGGGTACCGGATGGTCACTCTTCTGCGCCGACGGCGGCGTCGATGTTCCTGGCGGGTGTTTCCATGAAGCTGGGGGGCTACGGCTGTCTGCGGGTGGCGGTGTTCCTCCTGCCTGTGGCCGCAAAAGAATATTCGCCCGTCATCATCGTGCTGGCAACGATAGCCATCATCTATGGGGCTTTTGCTACTATGATGCAGAAGGATCTGAAGTATATCAATGCGTATTCGTCGGTCAGTCACTGCGGGTTTATCCTGCTGGGTATCGGCATGCTGACCAGAACCGCTATTACGGGTGCGGTCATGCAGATGATCTCGCATGGATTGATGACGGCCCTGTTCTTTGCCGCCATTGGCATGATCTATGACCGGACGCATACCAGGCTGGTCGAACAGCTGGGTGGTTTGTTGAAAGTCATGCCGTTCATCTCGACGGTTTTTGTGTTTGCGGGTTTGTGTTCGCTGGGGTTGCCGGGCTTGAGTGGTTTTGTATCCGAGATCACGGTCTTTATGGGCTCGTGGCAGAGAACGGGCGAGCTATATCGACTCGCGACGATACTGGCTTGCGCTTCGATCGTGGTGACGGCGGTGTATATCCTCCGGGCGACGGGGCAGACTATCATGGGGCCGGTGAAAGCCGGCTCTTATAACGGGCTTGGTGATGCGACATGGAATGAGCGGCTGGCGGGTGTATTATTGGGGGCCGGCATTGTCGCCATTGGCGTTGCTCCCTTTTGGCTGAGTGACCTGCTTGCGCCCGGGGTCAAGGCGATCATGGATCATGCGGGAAATGCATTTGGTATTAAATGAACTACTATATGTGGGTGGACATTATTTTTTCTTTCCGGCAGGAGTTAATGGTAGCGGGCATCATCTTCCTTCTGTTGTTCATAAAGATAGGATCTGCGGATCATGGGTCGGAAGGCGTCCTCCGTCTTGTCAATTTGCTATTGGTGGCGAATTTTATCCTTGGGTTTTGGAATGGATCCGATGTGAGCTTGTTTAGCGGCATGTTTCATAGTAACCGGCTGGTCGTCCTGGAGAAGAATATGCTCAACCTGGGGACGCTGCTTATCTCGCTGCAGGGGTATGAGTGGTTGAAGGGGCACCGGCAGGTGTTCGAGTTCTATATGTTGCTGTTGGCGACGCTGCTGGGTTTTTTCTTTATGATATCCGCCGGGAATCTGCTGATGTTCTATCTTGGGCTTGAGCTGTCTTCCATACCGCTGGCTGCTCTTTCCTCTTTTGACCTGGAAAAGAGGCGGTCTTCGGAGGCGGCGATGAAGTTCATTTTGTCTTCTGCCTTTTCTTCGGGGTTGTTGTTGTTCGGGATATCGTTAATCTATGGCGCGACGGGGACGCTGGATTTTAGTACGCTTGCTTTGAGGCTTGATGGGAGTGCTTTTCAGCTGTTTGCTTTTATCCTTATCCTGTCCGGGTTTGGGTTCAAGATATCTGCTGTCCCTTTTCATTTATGGACGGCTGATGTTTATGAGGGGAGCCCGGTTGCGGTGACTTCGTACTTATCTGTCATATCGAAAGGCGGGGTGTTCTTTGTGTTTATCGTGACGTTATATACCGTTTTCAGGCCATTGGCGGGAAGCTGGTACAGGATATTGGTGCTTTTGTCGGTGCTGACCATGGTGACGGGCAATCTGTTCGCGTTGCGACAGGACAATCTCAAGCGATTGCTTGCCTTTTCTTCGATAGCGCAGTCGGGTTTTATTCTTGCCGGTATTACAGGCAGTTCCCGGGGAGGGGAGGCGTCTGTGATCTATTTTATCCTCGTGTATATCTTTTCGAACTTGGGCGCTTTTGGGGTGGTATCCTTTGTGAGCGCGAAGACCGGGAGGGAAAGCATTCAGGATTACAGGGGGCTGTATGCTACTAACCGCTGGCTTTCCTGGGTGATCGCTATTTCGCTATTCTCGCTGGCGGGTAT
>JAFDYE010000902.1 GCA_018267585.1 Bacteroidota bacterium | reverse complement strand
TGCGGGCTTGGAGTATTGACCTGGCTTGAGGTCTGAATTTTTCAGCAGGAGCACCATATCCTTGTCGAGGTCGGAGATGGTCAGAAAGGTGGATCCGTTGCGCCCCATTACCTGTCCGGCGGTAGACCGCTGCTGGTCATCGCTGGGAGTATACTTATTGATCGCTTCGCCAAAACCCAAGGTGCCGGCGATGAGCTGGGTCCGGATAGAGTCCAGCTGGGTGGTGGCTTCGTCGATCTCTGTCTGGGTGATCTGGGGGATCTTCAGGATATGCCGGACGACGGCGTCGTCCCCGTTGCGGCTGACCATCTGGATGATGTGGTAGCCAAACTTACTTTTTATGACCGGGGAGACCTGTCCTTCCTTCAGCCGGAAGGCGGTCGAGAAGAACACGGGGTCCCACATTTTGGCGTCATTGCGGTTGAGCTCCATCATACCGCCTTTGTCCTTGCTGCCGGGGTCGTCCGAGTACAGTTTGGCGAGCAGGTCGAACTTCTTCGCGCCGGACTCCACCTCCTGCTTGTATTCGTTGAGCTCGTCCATCGCGAGCTTCTCGATGTCGCGGCTGGCCTTGGGATATATTTTGAGCTCGTTGAGGCGCAGTTCAGATTCGTAGAAGATGCGTTTGTTCTCAGGGATCTTGTCGAAATATTCTTTTACTTCTGTGGGGGTAATGGTCACGCCTTCGACGACCTTTCTGCGCATGGCGTCGGCCAGCCGCTGTTCACGGATCGGTCCCATAAAGTCCTGCTTTGCCTGGTAGACGGTCCGTTGTGCGATCTGCTCAAAAGCGTCTTTGCCGCCATAGAGCTGGATGAAATAGCGGATACGCTGGTCCACTTCGGCTTCGACCTCTTCGTCGCTGACGGGAAGGGAGTCTTTTTCAGCCTGCAGCACCAGCGCCTTCTGCAGGAGCATATTGTCGAGGATAGTACATTCGTCTACGCCTTTGACCTCAGCGCCGTTGTTGTTGCGCTGCATATCGGCGATGGCGATGGCCAGTTCGGATTTCAGGATGATCTTATCGCCAACGATACCGGCGATCTTATCGGCTACAACTTTCTGCTGAGCCATGCTGCTTGCGCAGAATGCGCATACAGCAATAGCAAAAAAGGTAAATCTTTTTAGCATATGGGGTAAAGTTAGGCTAAATACCCTCCGAGGGGAGGGTATTTAACAAAACATTAGTTACAGTGTACGTTTTACTTCTTCTTCTTCGTAGGCTTCTACGATATCGCCGACGTGGATGTCGTTAAAGTTCTTGATGGTGAGACCGCATTCCATGCTGGATGGAACTTCTTTGACGTCGTCCTTGAACCGTTTGAGCGACTGGAGTTCGGCGGATGCGCCTTCCCCGATGGGGTAGATCACGATGCCGTCGCGTACCAGGCGTATCTTGGAGTTGCGATAGATCTTGCCGTCGAGTACATAACAACCGGCGACGGTTGCTTTGTCGAACTTGAAGACGTTGCGGACCTCGACGTTGGCCACGATCTTCTCCACGACCTTGGGCTCGAGCAGACCTTCCATGGCGCTCTTGACCTCTTCGATCGCATTGTAGATGATGGAGTAGGTCTTGATCTCAACGCCTTCGTTCTCTGCCAGGCGGGAAGCCTGGGAGGACGGGCGGACGTTGAAGCCCACGATGACCGCATCGGAGGCCGTAGCCAGGAGGACGTCGCTCTCGGTGATGGCGCCGACGGCCTTGTGGACGACGCGGACTGCGATCTCTTCCGTAGACAGTTTTTGCAGGGAGTCGCTGAGGGCTTCCACGGAACCGTCCACGTCACCTTTTATGATCAGGTTGAGCTCTTTGAAGTTACCCAGGGCCAGACGACGACCGATCTCATCAAGAGTGATGTGCTTCTTCGTGCGGATACCCTGTTCGCGAAGGATCTGGGCTCTCTTGTTGGCCACTTCCTTGGCTTCGCTTTCGTCTTCGTAGACCTTGAATTTCTCACCGGCCTGCGGGGCGCCGTTGAGACCGAGGAGCAGAACAGGTGTGGAGGGCGGGGCCTCGTCCACGCGCTTGTTACGCTCGTTGAACATGGCCTTTACACGACCGAAATACTGACCTGACACGACGAGGTCGCCGATGCGGAAGGTGCCGTTCTGGACCAGCACCGTGGCCACATAGCCGCGGCCCTTATCCAGCGACGCTTCGATCACGCTGCCGGAGGCTTCCTTGTTGGGATTGGCCTTGAGGTCGAGGAGCTCGGCTTCGAGCAATATCTTTTCGAGGAGCAGGTCGACGTTGAGCCCTTTTTTGGCGGATATCTCCTGGGACTGGTATTTACCACCCCAGTCTTCCACCAGCAGGTTCATGCCGGCCAGCTGTTCCTTGATCTTCTCGGGATTGGCGCCGTCCTTATCGATCTTGTTGATGGCGAAGACCATGGGCAGGCCTGCGGCCTGTGCGTGGGAGATCGCCTCTTTCGTCTGGGGCATCACCGCGTCGTCTGCGGCCACCACGATGACGGCTACGTCGGCCGCCTTGGCGCCGCGCGCACGCATGGCGGTGAACGCTTCGTGACCGGGCGTATCGAGGAAGGTT
>JAFDYE010000901.1 GCA_018267585.1 Bacteroidota bacterium | reverse complement strand
TATCCGGTGACGCCGGGGCTTCCCGTCTATACGATCGGAAGTCCTGTTTTCGAGAAAGTAACGATCGATCTGCACAACGGGCATCGGTTCAAGGTCATTGCACATGGTTGTTCGAGAACGAACAAATATATACAGCGTGCGCTCTTCAACGGGGTTCCTTTGGGCAGTCCCTGGTTTACGCATGACCAGCTGATGAAGGGTGGCACCCTGGAGCTTTTCATGGGGCCTTATCCTAACCGTGGATGGGGGAAGGTTGACCGGCCGGCCCAGGCCGATATCCGTCTGCCGGCCATCGTGGGGGATAATATGGTGCTTCAGGCGGGAATGGCCAATCCAATCTGGGGCTGGGCTGCTCCGGGTAAGATGGTCGAGGTCGTGTTCGATCACAGAACGTATAAGACGCGGGTGTCGGCGGATGGTCGCTGGAGGCTGGATCTGGCCACGCATGGGCCGGGAGGGCCCTTCGAGATGCGGATCGCGTGTGAAGGTGCGCCGATCACTCTTCATAATATCCTGGTGGGCGAAGTCTGGCTGGCGTCGGGACAGTCAAATATGGAATTTGGTATCCAGACGGACAGTGCAGCGGCGACAACGATGCCGGCGGCGAGTGACAGCGGGATACATTTCTTTTATGTTCCGATGGCTTTTTCGCTGGAGAAGCGCGACACGATTGCGGGGGTGTCTCCCGGTTCGCTCAATGGAAAATGGGTCGTTTGCTCTCCTGCTATCCTTGCCAGGAACTGGGCATGGCATGGTCCATCGGCGGTAGGCTATTATTTTTCCCGGGAATTGCGAGTCCATACCGGTCATCCCGTGGGGTTGATCATGTCCTACAAGGGGGGGACGCCTGCGCAGGCCTGGATCAGTCCGGAGGGGCTGCAGCAAGCTCCTGCTTTCGATGCGTATATCAGCCGTCACCGTCAGCTGGTGCAGGGGTTGGATTCCGCCCGTCAGGCCTATCCGGCGAGGGATAGCGCTTATCAGGCCGCGTTGAGATCCTGGGACGGCGGCCCGGGCAGGTCCCGGCCCTCTGCTCCTGTTCCGCCGGAGGGAGGTTTTTCGGCGCCCTCGAATCTGTATAATGCTATGATCGCGCCTCTTGTCCCATATGGCATAAAGGGGGTGATCTGGTACCAGGGGGAAAGCAACGGCGACCGCATTGCCGACGCCTGCGAATATTCCACCCTCTTTCCCCGTCTCATAAAGGACTGGAGGAATCGGTGGCGGGAAGGTAATTTTCCTTTTCTTTTCGTGCAGCTGGCGAATTTCAGGGCGCCTTCCCGTACTCCTTCCGAAGGTATCTGGCCCTGGGTTCGCGAAGCGCAGCTGAAGGCGTTGTCTCTTCCTGCCACCGGCATGGCGGTAACAATCGATATCGGCGATGCAGGAAATATACATCCCCGGGATAAGTATGATGCCGGCTACCGGCTGTCCCTGGCCGCCCGTCATACCGCCTATGGAGAGAAGCTGCTGTTCTCGGGTCCTCTTTACCGGTCGATGGAAATAAAAGGAGATACGATCCGGCTGCGGTTTTCGAATACGGGGAGGGGTCTGACGACTGCGAAGGACACGGTGCTGAAGGGCTTTGGGATCGCCGGCGATGATCGGCATTTTGTCTGGGCGAAGGCCAGGCTGGACGGCAACGTGGTCGTCGTCACGTCTTCCGCGGTCAAAAAGCCGGTAGCGGTCCGCTATGACTGGGGAGATAACCCGGCCGGAAATCTTTATAACGGAGAGGGGCTGCCCGCTGCCCCCTTCCGGACGGACGACTGGGAATGCGGTATGGGCAAGCCATAGCGGGAATGAATTCCGGTTGAGGTCCTGTTAATCTGAGACAATTGTCCCCGGTATAATTTGAATATCCATTTATTTGCTTCACACAAAACTAACGAACATGAAAGCGCGATTGCTGGTATGGTTAATGCTATTAGGGCTCTCCCGTGCTTTTGGTCAGACGGGCACCGTCACCGGAAGAGTCACCGATGAAAAAAACAATCCTTTAAGAGACGTCTCGGTCCTTGTGAAAGGCACGGGGCAAGGTACAAAGTCCGGAGCGGACGGCGGCTTTTCCATCAAGGTTGGCAATCTAAAAAAAGCCGTTCTACGGTTCTCCTTCGTGGGATACGGGTCCCAGGACCTGGCCCTGGACGGGCGAACCTATCTCCTCGTTTTGATGGAGCCTGCCGGTAAGGGCCTGGGGGACGTGATCGTGGTAGGATACAGGACGCAGAGCCGTGCAAAGGTCACCGGCGCTGTTGCTTCTCTGAAAGGAGAGGAGGTCATGACGACCCGGAATGAAAACCTGGTCAACAGTCTCCAGGGAAAGATCCCGGGGGTCCGTATCGTGCAGAATACGGCAGAACCCGGCTCCTTCAACAGCAGCTTCGATATCCGGGGGTTGGGTAATCCCCTGGTCATTATCGATGGGGTGCCCCGGTCAAATATCGCGCGTCTAGACCCCGATGATATCGAAAGCATTTCGATCCTGAAAGACGCCTCGGCGGCGGTCTATGGAGTGGAAGCCGGAAACGGGGTCGTGCTGATCACCACCAAAAGGGGAAAGGCCGGCGCCTCTCAGATCAACTATACCGTCACCGGCGGTCTTCAGGCCATCTCCAACTATCCCAAGTTAGTAGATGCGGTGCAGTGGATGACGCTGATCAACGAGAGCACCATGCACAACATCGCCAATCCTACGATCACCTATCCTGATTCCCTCATCAATCTATACAAGAACGGGGCGCTAAAAAGCACCGACTGGAATTCCATCGTATTGCGCAAGACCACGCCCCAATGGCAGCATAGTCTGACCGTCAGCGGCGGTTCTGACCGGATCAATTATTTCCTTAGCATGGGGTATCTCTACCAGGACGGGTTTTACCGGAGCAACGACCTTAACTACAAGAAGTATAATGTCCGGTCGAATATAACGGCAAGGATTGCGAGCCATCTCACGGCGGAGCTGCAGCTATCCGGTATTTCCGATGTCAAGCACCAGCCCTATGACGCGCCTTTCGATATCTTCGGCAATCTCTGGCGGGTCCCGCCCACCCAGTCGTTGTACGCCAATAATGATCCGCACTATCTCAGCAACCTGACGGGCAATTACGGGACCAATCCTTATGCGCTGACGCATTCCGATATCAGTGGCTACCAGCTGCTCAAAAACCAGTTCTTTCAGGGCGGTATAACCCTGACGTATGACGTGCCTTTTATTCCGGGGTTGAAAGTAAAGGGTTTCTACAGTTATGACTATACTGTCACCGACAACAAGGGTGATCAGCAGGCCTTCAATTTATACGATCCCGTGGCGCCGGCCACCAGTCCGGCTACTTATGTGGCGCATCTCTACTATTCGCCTTCTACCGTATCGAGATCTTATAACAATATCAACAGCACCCTCCAACGGCTGACGCTGGACTATACCCATACTTTCGCAGGGGCGCACAATGTGCAGGTCCTGGTATTGTACGAGGGTTCCGCCTCGAACTCGGACAATTTCAGCG
>JAFDYE010000900.1 GCA_018267585.1 Bacteroidota bacterium | reverse complement strand
TGAGACGGGAGCACCATTCCGCCTCTTCGGCATAGAGGAAGAAATCCTCGTCGAGGAGGCCGGCCTTATCGATGGAGCTGCGTTTGACCATCAGGAAGGCGCCATTGATCCAGTCTACTTCCACGGTACTGCCGGCCTCTGCCAGGTGCGGCTTTTTGACGCCGGCCGCCGCCCCTGCGGCTTTTATCCACGACCCGATGAAGGGCAGTGGCAGCAGGTAGTTGAGCCCCCCCTTCACCACGTACATGCCCGATATCTGGTGGGATCCGTCGCTGTTCAGCAACTGGACCCCGGAAGCGATATAGTCCGAGGTCATCAGCCGACGGTAGCATTCGGCAATATCCCGGCCCGCGGGGAGGGTGTCGCCGTTGAGCAGGAGTACCGCATCACCGGAGCTTCGGCGGATGCCTTCATTATTTCCCCTGGCAAACCCGCCGTTGTCCGGCATGTCGATCCATGTCACCTGGGGAAAGGCTGTAGTAATGAGGTTCCTGCTGTCGTCACCGGAGGCGTTGTCTACGACGATGACCTCGAACTGGCGGGCTACGGGGTCGGCGTATAGCCTTTCCAGGCAGTCAATGACCAGTTGCGAAGATCTATAATTTACTATGACGATCGAAAGGGGCATCAGTGTCGGGGTCTGTTAAATAGATAGCTGGAGAACATCCATATTTTTGATAAGAACCCGTTCTTCAGGGCGCTTGCGGGCACAGAGCGCTGCCAGCTGAGCATGGTGGTCAGGGGCTGAGGAAGCGGTACCCGACCCTGTATGGCCTTGTCCCGAAAGCCCGCGTTTCGAAGAAAGCGCCACCATTCGTCGTATAGTCTGATCCGGCGCAGGCTTTGCAGACCGGCATCGTGCAGCCACTGCAGCTTTGCGGGGATCAGCCTTTCCCGCAGAAAACTCAGATCGTGGCCGGCGCTGATCCCGCCCTCTCCAAAGCTGGCCACCAGCACACCGGTATAACGGGTGCGTGTAGACGGGTCGGCGAAGCAGCGGAGGTTGAAGTCCCAGTCCGCGTGCATGCGGTAGCGAAGGTCGTATTCTCCGAGCCGGGTGAAAAGCGCTTTTTTATAGAAGGCGGCCTGGTGAGACAGGTTGCGGCTGAGCAGTTTTTCATAGCTGAACTCGCCGTCGTAACGCCCTTTAAAGCTGGGGCTGAGGACGTCGCCATAGAGAAGGTCATAGCTGTCGAAGGAGGGTGTCGAAAAGGTCTGGCGCAATACTTCGCGGTCCTGGAACCGGTCGTCGCTGCCGAGGAAGTAGAGCCACTCCCCTTCCGCGAGCCGGATGCCTTTGTTCATGGCGTCATAGACTCCTTTGTCGGGCTCGCTGATCCAGCGAAGCGGCAGTCCGTTGTTCTCGTATTTCCGGATGACGTCGAGCGTTGCGTCTTTCGATCCACCGTCGACGATCACCATTTCGAGGTCGCGGAATTCCTGTTCGATCACGCTGCGGATGGTGTCTTCCAGCGTGGCAGCTCCGTTGTACACGACGGTTATGATGGACACCAGAGGTTTCATTTTCCTGGCTGGTTCTTTGGTTGGGGAGAAAGGACCTTTCTCGCGG
>JAFDYE010000008.1 GCA_018267585.1 Bacteroidota bacterium | reverse complement strand
ACCGAAGAAAAAGACAGAAAGACGACTGACTGCGGCAATGCAAAAACCCCTCAACATTCGTTGAGGGGCTGAGTGCCCAGAACAGGAATCGAACCTGCACTTTCTTGCGAAAACCAGATTTTGAGTCTGACGCGTCTACCAGTTCCGCCATCTGGGCATTCATGTCGGCCGGCGGCGCAAAACCGCTGACCATCCGCCGCGGCGCGGGGCGCCGAAAAGCGGGACGCAATATTACACATTTAGCCTCGCCCGGCCAAAAAGGAAATAAAAAATTATATCTTCGATCGTTCGTAATACAGACGCTAAACGATTCAGGATGCTGACGATAGGCTTACTACGCGAAGGGAAGGTACCGCCCGACAACCGGGTTGCGCTGACCCCGGCCCAATGTAAATGGATACAGAAGAATGCCCCCGATGTACGGGTCCTGGCGCAGTCGTCGCCGGACCGCTGTTATACCGACCGCGAATACAGGAACGCCGGCGTCGAAGTGACGGGTGACCTGTCCGGTTGTGATGTCCTGTTGGGGATAAAAGAAGTGCCGGCCGAAACGCTTATCGCAGGCAAAACCTATCTCTTCTTTTCCCATACCAAGAAGGAACAGCCCTACAACCGGCGGATGTTCCGGACCATCCTCGACAAAAAGATCACGCTGATCGACTACGAATGCCTGGAGCACGACGATGGCCAGCGGATCCTCGGCTTTGGCTTTTTTGCCGGGGTCGTCGGCGCCCACAACGGCATCATGGCGTATGGAAAGCGCACCGGGCTTTATCAGCTGGGACGGGTCCACCAGGAGCAAAGCTTTCGCGAGCTGATCCATACTTATTTCGGTCTCCGGCTGCCGGAGATCAAAGTGGCTGTCACCGGCTCGGGCCGCGTCGCCCATGGCGTGCTCGAGGTGATGAACCTGCTCGAGATCGTGGAGGTCGAGCCCGACGAGTTCCTGGAAAGAAAATTCTCATACCCCGTTTTCACGCAGCTGAAAGGGGCGGCGCTGTACCAGCGGACAAGGGACGGCGGTTACCAGCGCGAGGACTTTCACGAGCACCCGCAGGACTATCACTGCAAGTTCCTGCCCTATACCCGCACTGCCGACATCCTGATGAACGGCATCTACTGGGACAAAGACATGCCCCGCCTCTTTGAGTGGGAGGACCTGGCCCGGCCCGACTTCCGGATAGCCACGATAGCCGATATCACCGACGACAGGGAGGGCTCGATACCTTGTAACCTGGGCGAGGGGACGATCGCGGACCCCGTTTACGGCGTTGACAGGATCACCAGGGCGCGCACCGCCGCCTATCTGCCCGGTTCTGTCGACGTTATGGCCGTCGGCAATCTCCCCAACGAGCTGCCCCGCGACGCCTCCCGCTATTTTGGCGAGCAACTGATCAAGCACGTGCTCGAGCCGCTGGCAAAAGGTGGCTCCGCCATTATCGAAAGGGCAACCATGGTCAAGGAAGGACAGCTGACACCGCTGTACAGCTATCTGCGGGACTATGCGACCGGTAAGTGAATCGCGGCGTGAACCGCGCGTAACGCATCAACGGCGGGAAGCGATGAACCGCGCGTGAATCGCGGCCCCATCACAAATACAAATAATAATCCTTCATCAGGTCGACGAAATCGGCGGTGTAGCATCCCTCGCTATCCTGAATGGTCAGCTCCGTCGTTGGGACCGACGCCTCCCGATGGCGGGAGAAATAGAGGATGCTCCGGAAGTAGTCGTGCCTGGGCGTCTGCCTGATCAGCAGGCTCTCCCGCAGAAAGAACCCATGACGGGCGGCCGCCTGCTCTGTAAACCAGGAACTGCGATGATAGGGGAGGAGGATGCCAAAAGCGCCTTCGGCCGTAAGATTGGTGTCGATCACCGTCAGCAGCTCGCTCAAGGTCAGCTCTTTGCTGTGCCTGGCGAGGTTGGCGGTCTCTGAGGCCGACGGAAGGTCGCCTTCGAAGAAGGGCGGGTTGGTAATGATGAAATCGAACCTGGCAGGGAAGGAGTAAGACCGGACGTCGCCGGGAAAGGCCTTTAGCATGCCCCGCCACGGACTCTGCCCGATATTGTCTTTCAGCTGGCGGTAGGCGGCCAGGTCGAGCTCGATGCCTCTTATCTCACCCTTGTGTTTTTGCGCCATCATCAGCATCAGGAGGCCCGTTCCGCTGCCGATGTCCAGCACCTGCGACCACGCGGGCGTCTTCTGCGCAAACCATGCCCCCAGGATACAGGCGTCTGTACAAACTTTCATCGCACACTGATCCTGGTGTATCGTAAACTGCTTGAACTGAAAATAGGTATTTGGCATCGCCGCAAAGGTATTGCAAAATCAGCTGGCTCCGCAACGGCCTTAAGAGACATCCCCGCTGGTGGCCAGCCTCACCACTCCGCCCTTGCGCTGGCGCTCGCCGACAGCGGGGCGAAGTCTCCGGCCAGGTACTTATAGTGCGCGGTGATGGCGATCATGGCCGCGTTGTCGGTACAGTATTGAAAAGCGGGGATGAAGGTGCGCCAGCCAAGGCTCTCGCCCGTCTCCCGGAAGGCCTGCCGGAGCCCGCTGTTGGCGGATACCCCACCGGCGATACAGAGGTCTTTGATCCCCGTCGTGCGCGCGGCCTTTTTCAGCTTGTTCAGCAGGATCGAGATGATACGCCCCTGGATCGAGGCGCAGATATCGGAGAGGTTCTTTTCTACGAACCGGGGATCCTTCGCCTTCTGCTCCTGGAGAAAGTAAAGGATGGCCGTCTTCAGCCCGCTAAAACTGAAGTTCAGCCCGGGTATCTGTGGCTCGGGAAAGGAGAAACGCCCCGCGTCGCCATCTTTGGCGTGTTTGTCGATCAGCGGACCACCCGGATAGGGCAACCCCAACAGCTTGGCAGATTTGTCGAATGCTTCGCCGGCCGCGTCGTCCAGGGTTTCGCCGATGACTTCCAGCTTCAACGGCGAGTGGCAGACGACGATCTGCGTGTGGCCGCCGCTGACGGTCAGACAAAGAAAAGGGAAGGAAGGAAGGGCAACGGGTTCTGCGACGGGCGTCCCGGCCGCGGGGTTTGCGGCGCCGGGTATCAGATTGGCCAGCACATGCGCCTGCATATGGTGCACCGCCAGCAGCGGGATATCGAGCGACATCGCCAGGGACTTGGCGAACTGCGAACCCACCAGCAGCGAGCCGATCAGACCCGGCGACTGGGTAAAGGCGATTGCGGTCAACTGGTCTATCGTACAGCCGGCCTTCTTCATCGCGGCGTCAACCACCGGAACGATATTCTGCATATGGGCCCTGCTGGCCAGCTCGGGAACCACCCCGCCATACTGTTCGTGCACTGCCTGACCCGCAATAATATTGGAAAGAATGATGCCGTCGCGGCTGATAGCACAGCTCGTCTCGTCACAGGAAGATTCTATCGCCAGGATGGTCACCGGCCCCTCATTTCTTTTTTGCATGGGCACAAATTTACTTGAAATCTGCTACCCTTGTCATCCGGAGCCCAGTTTATCGAATGTGAACGCTCCGGCAGCTGCACCCCTATTTGCTGCGTATCGCAACCACCGGGTCCATCCGGGCGGCGATAAAGGCGGGGATGATACCGGCCAGCACTCCCGTAAAAAGGCAGATGGCGACGGCCATCACGATAATGTTCAGCGGAATGAAAACGGGGAAGTTCAGTATGGCCGAGAAGACCAGCGTCAGGACAAATACCGCCAGCAGCCCGATTGCGCCCCCGATAATACACAGAAAGGCGGATTCAAGCAGGAATTCGGTGAGGATGACCCCGCGTTTTGCGCCGATCGCCTTTTTCAGCCCGATCTGGCTGGTCCGCTCACGCACCGTCACGAACATGATATTGGCGACCCCGAACATGCCCACGATCAGCGACAACGCCGCTATCGACCAACCACCGATATTCATACCAGCGAAGATGGGGTCGAAGAACTTGCTGAGAGCGTCGATATCGTTGAGGGCAAAATTGTTCTCCTGCGTCGGGCTCAGCTTGCGGATGGAACGCATGGCCCCTTCCAGCTCGTTGATCAGCGCCTCGGTGGACATGCCCGTACCTGCCTGCACAAGTATTACCGGCTGGGCGTTCTCTTCCCTGTACATCTGGCGCATAAAGCTATAGGTGAGCAGGATGCTATTGTCATAGTCCCAACTGCCGATCAGGCTCTGTCCCTGTTTGACGATGACCCCGATAACGACCGCATTCTTCCCATCCTTCAGCTTGACGGTCTTGCCAAGGGCGCCGCTGGCTATGCCGAACAGCCTTTCGGCGATACGGTAGCCGAGGACGACATAGGGCGTGCCGCGGTCGAAGTCCGACTGCTGAAAATAGCGGCCATAGCCGATCGTGATCTGCTGTATCTTATCGAAGTCTTCGGAGTTGCCGTAGTAGTTGACGCCGGTGAGGGAATTGTCGCCGTAGTCCACGTTGCCGTTGGCGTTAAGCCCGAAAGAGATATGTGACGCGTCGGGTACCTTCTGCTTCAGCAGCTTCATCTCCTCATATTTGGGGGATGGCCGCTTGACGAACTTCCACCAGGGATAGTCGGGGCCGCCGCCGTACTGCCACTTGTCGATATAGATCGTCTTGTTGCCAAACGCCTTCAGGTCGTTGTTGACGGCCATCTGCATACTGCTGATGGTCGATAGTACGCTGATGATGCAGAAGATACCAAAGGTGATCCCCAGCAGGGACAAAAAGGTCCGCAGCTTGTTGGACCGGAATTCCTGCAAAGCCATTTTAAAGCTGGTCCAGATGATCTCCAGGTAGCGTAACATATCCCGAAAGTACTAAATTGCAGCTAAATTTTCAGGCTATGTTTACGATCGAAGACCGACAGCTCAGGCTCAGCATCCACCCAAAAGGCGCAGAACTGCAAAGCATCTTCCACAAGACCCACCAACTCGAATACATGTGGGGCGGCGACCCCGCCGTCTGGGGCAAACACTCTCCGATGCTGTTTCCCATCGTCGGCACCCTCAAGGGCAATACTTATTATTATGAGAACAAGCCCTATTCCCTTTCCCGGCATGGATTTGCGCGTGACCGCGAATTTTCTGCGGAGTCCCGGACGGACGACTCCATTACTTTTTTGCTCCGCAGCGACGAAGCCACAAAGGCCGTCTATCCTTTCGATTTCGAGCTGCGGGTGATCTACCGGTTGACCCCCGCGGGTTTCACCACAACGTACCAGGTAACGAATCCTGCATCGGGCGATCTTTGGTTCTCTGTCGGCGGCCACCCCGCATTCAAAGTGCCGCTCGTACCCGGAACAGACTATGCCGACTACTATCTGGAGTTCGATCAGGCCGAGAACACGGGCCGCTGGCCCATCTCCAAAGACGGGCTGATCGAAACGACGGCCGAACCGCTGTTCGACAACACCAACCATCTCCCGCTGAATAAGGCGCTTTTTGCCCGCGATGCGCTGGTCCTGAAACACCCGGCCTCCACGGCCGTTACACTGCGGTCAGCCCGCACCGAAAGAGGACTCCGGATGGATTTTCCCGGTTTCCCTTTTCTCGGCATCTGGGCTGCCCCGGGCGCGGACTTTGTCTGCATCGAACCCTGGTGCGGCATCGCGGACCCGGTCGACAGCAACCAGCAGTGGACGGAAAAAGAGGGCATCAACCGGCTGCCGGGTGGGGGAGTCTTCGAAAGGACCTGGACACTCACCCTCTATTAATTTTTTCTAAAACACAAACTCCATCACAGACGCATCGTTCATCAATTCGTGTGCGACGTGTCTGTGATCCTTTTCCGCACCCTGCACAACCCACTCGCTGGTAATGAGTCCGGCGGCGACGGATTTGGCCTGGCGGATGCGCTTGAACTTCAGGTGGTGCGACCGGAACAGGTCTTCAAAACGGTGTATCGCATCGCGATCGAACTTGCAGATGATCTTGTAGTTTTTGATCTGGTTGACCCGGTCGATCCATCCTTCGAGCAGGCTGAAAAGGAACAGCACCAGCAGCACCAGGCCGCAGGCGACGGTAGCGATCAGCAGATATCCTGCGCCGATAGCCATGCCCAGCGCCGCCGTGACCCAGATCATTGCGGCCGTGGTGATGCCGCTGACCTTGCTGGATACGTCGCCCTTGAAAATGACGCCCGCGCCGACAAAACCGATGCCGACCACCACGTTGGCCGCGATACGGTCCGGCGTACCCGGGGAGCCGATCAGCCGCGAGAGCAGGGTAAATAGAGCGGCTCCGAGGCAGATCATCGTCAGCGTCCGGAAGCCCGCAGATTTACTCCGGTATTCCCGCTCCGCGCCGAGAAGTCCTCCGATCAGCACGGCCAGCAGGAGTTTGCCAACGATGTCCGGTGCAATGCCCATCACGAATTATTTGGTGGAAAAATAGCCTTCTTTATAGGCCTTGAAATATTCCTGGTAGTCATTCTTTACCTGCCCGGCATAGCCCTGCGCGTATTCCAAAAGCGATTTCTGCCAGTGCCCGTCCCGGCCAAAGTCGATCAGCTCGTCGGGCGAAGCCGCGCCCTGACGTCCCGCGGTCCGCAGCTGTGCGCTCGCCGTCAGAAAAGCCATGTCCTCTATGACACAGGCGATATCCTTGTAGCGGTCCCGGATGACCAGGAAGTCGATCTTGTCGGCCGTCGGCTGCAGCTCTTTCACGACAAAGGGGGCGCCGTCGAAGACGGTGGTGCTGAGCAAGGCAGGAACGATATTCTGCATCCTGTCCTGGATGGCCACGACCCGCTCGGCCTCCGAGGCCCAGGCCGGCTGGGTATGGTTCAGATAGGGCTGCAGCGAGGACGGTCTGGCCTCTTTCATATCGACAAGCAGGTGCTTCTTAGGATCTTTGCTGTTGCGCAAAAGAAAGGCATAGCGCTTTACGCCAAGGCTACCGGTGCCGGCCACACGAAAACAAGCGTCGATCACCTGGTATCGCCCCTTCATCAGCGGGTATTGCTGCATCCACTCGGTCAGATGCGCCATCAGGATCTTCTTGGTCGTGGACTCCGTCTTGTCGATGGCGAAGAACCGGACATTGTCCAGCCTCAGCTGGAGCTTGTCGCCCCTTCCGTCCTCCGTCCGCTGCCGGACCAGGTCTTTCTGCTTGCGTTCTGCAACCTTCTCCAAAAAGGTCCTGACGATCCCGTTCGCCGTCTCGTGCTCGAGATAGCGGGCCTTTCCCCTGGCGAGCGTAGACGAATAGACCCTGAGGAAATAGGTGGCCATGTTCTCCGCCTCCTTCTTTCGGATGCCCAGCGAATCGAAACCCACAAAGATGCTGGTGACGATGCGGCTTACATCCCAATCAACCGGCGCCAGAACGCCTTCGTCGAAATCGTTGAGGTCGAAATAGACGAGCCGGTTATCCCCCTTATAGCTGCCAAAATTCTCCAGGTGCAGATCGCCGCAAACCCAGCTGACCGGATAGGCCGGCAGCGTCTTGCTGCTGGCCAGGTCCTCGTAGTAGAGATGACAGGTGCCCCGATAAAAGCGGAAGGCATTCTCGGCCATTTGCTGGTATTTCAGCGCTACGTATTTTGATATACGGTCGCTGTTGAATGTCTTGATGCGGTCGGGGATGCTGGACACGTCTTATTCTTTCGTGAAAGGTAGGTAATAATTAGGAATTGCCCCGTATCTTGCAGGTCATGTCGTCCCTTAACAAATATCTTTCCATGGCAAAGGCGATCGCCTTTGTCCTGCTGCTGGGCTGGGCTACCGGCTGCCGTCAGCCCGATGCGCCGGAATACTACGGTTTTCGGGATCCGCAGATCGGCCACAGCGGTTCGCTGACCACACTGGCGACCACGCTCAAACTGTACAATCCAAATCCCTATGCCCTCAAGCTCCTCCACGCCGACGTCGACGTATCCCTCAATGGCAAGCCCGCGGGACATTCCGTGCTGGACTCGACGATCGTCATCCCGATGAAGGATACCTTCTTCGTGCCCGTCTCGATGCAGGTGGACATGCGCAGCGTGTTCAGCAATGCCCTGTCCATGCTGCTGGAGAAGCAGGCTACGATCAGCCTGGACGGCCACGTCAGGATCAGACGGGGCCTCTTCACCTTCAACCGCCCCTTCCACTACGACGGCAAACAAGACCTGAACGGCCTGCTCGGGGGCGGGGGATTCTGACAAAAACCCACCAGGAATGAGCACTATTCGCAGGCAAAGCATCATCTCATCGGCTATCGTATATCTCGGCTTTGCGCTGGGGACCATCAATACTCTGGTCTTTGCCAGACTGTTGACAACCGATCAGTACGGCCTGGTGACAGGGATGTTCGTCTCGATCGGCAACATCATGTTCTCGATCGCCAACCTGGGAATGCCATCGTTTATCACCAAATTCTACCCTTACTATAAGAACAACCTGACCAGGAAAACCAATGACATGATGAGCCTGGTGATTGTCGTTACACTGGTGGGCTTCCTGCTCGTCGTCATTACCGGCCTTGTCTTCAAACCCCTCGTGATCCAGAAATTTGGCAAGAATTCCGCGCTCCTCGTCCAGTACTATTACTGGGTGTTCCCTTTCGGTCTCGGCCTCAGCCTTTTTACAGTCCTGGAATCCTACGGATGGCAGCTCCACCGGAGCATTCTGACCAGCTATCTGCGCGAGTTCGAGTGGCGTCTGCTCAACCTGATCCTCATAGGCTTCTTGTTCTTTGGCGTCCTGCGTGGCTTCGACAGCTTTGTCAAATTCTATTCCTGTATCTATCTGCTCATCACCGCGCATTTTGTCGTTGTCCTCGTCCGGAAAGGCGAACTGCATTTTACCTTTTCGATCAGCAAAGTAACCAGGAAGTTCCTGCCTAAAATAAGGTCCCTCGTAACCCTCGCCTGGACGGGCACCGTGATGTTCAATATCTCGTTCTACTTCGCACAGGTGGTCATCGCCGCCGTCGTGCCGGGAGGACTGACCTCGGTCGCCGTTTTTACAATGGGCCAGTTTATCGCCAGTTTCGTCATGGCGCCACAGCGCGCCGTATCAGCCGCCGCCGTGGGCCACCTGTCACAGGCCTGGAGAGACAAGGACCTGGCCCGCATCGGGCGCATCTACCGGCGATCATCCATTAACCAGCTGGTCTTCGCCATTGGCATTTTTGTACTTATCTGGCTGAACTTCCGCGATTTTATGATCACCTTCGGCCTGAGTAAATTCGTCGGCGCAGAGATCATCTTCCTCATAGTCGGACTCAACCGCGTCATCGACATGGGCACCGGGCTCAATACCCAGATCCTCGGCACCTCTGTGTACTGGCGATTCGATTTCTTTACCGGTATGATCCTGGTCGCACTCACCGTCCCGCTCAACTACCTCCTCGCCAAACACTACGGCATCATCGGTCCTGCTATCGCCGATATTCTGACCTTTTCGCTCTACAACGGCTTTCGCTGTATCTTCCTCTATCGCAGGTTCGGCATGCAGCCATTCGACAAAAGAACGATATATTCCATTCTGCTCGGTACCGCCGTCGCAGCAGTCGCCTGGTTCACTTTCCACGAAAGACAAGGTCTTTTATGGCTGGTATTGCGCTCCCTCACGGTTATGGGACTCTATGGTGCAGGCGTATTGATCCTTCGGCTCTCCGAAGACGTTGCTCCGATTTGGACAACGATAAAAAAGCGACTGGGGGCGCGCTAAAAAAAGATGTAAAAAAGCAGCGCGTGTAAAATTCAAGGCCCGCGTGCAAAAATCAAAACACAACGTGTAAAATTTGAGCCATCGCGTGTAAAAATTTAAGCAAAGCGTGTAATAGACTACGCCTTCTACACATAAAACAAAGCGCAGTTTATAAAAAATTAATTTTATCGTCTGTGCCACTGCGTTATTATTTCCTGTCTTTGACTTAACTTTAGCCCCATCCTGCAGGATACCGGATTTTATTTCATCATTAAACCTATTTATCATGAAAAGAATGGCTACATCCTTAATGGGCTTACTATGCTCAGTATGCGCTTTTTCCCAGAGCTGGCTCCTTACCGGTAATTCGGGGACAAACCCCGCCTTCAATTTCCTCGGTACGACAGACAACCAAAGACTGGTCTTCCGCACTGACAGCATCGAACACATGACAATCCTTCCGAACGGCAATGTCGGCATCGGAACCAGCAGCCCTCTGCTGACCATGCATATCGTCGCCAGCAGCGAAGACAACTACCTGCGTCTTCAGGGCCCCGGCCCCGCCATCCAGCTGATGCAGAATATATCCGGCGTTGCCCAGAACAGCAAGCTTGGCTTTGCCGTCGGAGCAGGTAGCTTTACCCCCACGGCAGTGATCGGCGACCTCGTCCTGGAGAACAATTTCAGCACAGGAAACCTGCTCCTCGCCACCAACAACACCGAGAGGGTGCGCATTACCAGCGGCGGTAATGTCGGCATAGGAACCGGCTCCACAGCCCCTACAGCCCGCCTGCAGGTCGAATGCAGCGGCAGGACCAGCCCCTCGAATATCCGTTTTTCTAATCTCCAGAGCGGCACAGGCACAACGCTGGTCATCGATAGCAACGGCTACGTATACCGGTCTGCCAGCGGATTAGCACCGGCCACCGCCGCCGCTTCCACGCCCCTGACCACCGACCTCCAGAGCCAGGTCGAGGAGCTCAAGAACCAGGTTCAGGAACTCCGCTCGCTGCTGGCCAACCGCCTGTCGCTTTCCCAGGCCGAGTCCAACAGCCTGAGGTCCGAAAGCGCTACCTGGCTTGGCGACAACCACCCGAACCCCGCTACCAGCTCGACTACTATCGATTATTCCCTGCCCCAGGGCGTATCAGCCGCCACCTGCCAGGTCTATAGCCTGGACGGCAAGCTGATGAGCTCCATCGTCCTGCCCGCAAATGCAGGAAAAAGCCAGACGCAGCTGAGCACCAGTCAGCTTTCAGCTGGTATCTATATGTATTCTCTCATTGTCAATGGGAAAGTGCTCGATACCAAAAAGCTCGTAGTCTCCAAATAAGGGCAACCCCTTCAGGCCTGTCAGGACCCTCCCTGACAGGCCATTTTTTGCCCCGAAATATCGTACCTTTGCGGGCCGATAATAATATGAAGTATCACAACGAGATCACCAAACGCAAGACATTCGCCATCATATCCCACCCCGACGCCGGGAAAACGACCCTGACCGAAAAGTTCCTGCTCTTCGGGGGCGCCATCCAGACGGCGGGAGCGGTAAAAAGCAATAAGATCAAAAAGCACGCGACCTCCGACTTTATGGAGATCGAACGCCAGCGCGGTATCTCCGTAGCGACCTCGGTAATGAGTTTTGAATACAAAGGCATGCTCATCAACCTCCTGGATACCCCGGGTCACAAGGACTTCGCCGAAGACACCTACCGAACGCTGACTGCCGTCGACAGCGTCATCTTGGTCATCGATAGCGTCAATGGGGTAGAGGCCCAGACGCGCCGGCTGATGGAAGTCTGCCGGATGCGGGACACGCCGGTGATCGTCTTCATCAACAAGATGGACCGGGACGGAAAGAATCGGTTCGACCTGCTCGAAGAGATCGAAAAAGAGCTGAACATAGCCCTTCATCCCATGGGCTGGCCCATCAACAGCGGCAAAGACTTCAAAGGCGTCTACAACCTCTATGACAAGAACCTCATCCTTTTTACCGCCAATACCAAGGCTACTGACGAGGATACGCTCAGCTTCGACACGCTCGACACGCCCCTCCTCGATGACAAGATCGGCGAGAAAGACGCCGCTACGCTCCGGGAAGACGTGGAGCTCGTAGACGGCGTTCACGGCCAGCTCAATGTCGACGACTACCTAGCGGGAAAGGTCGCCCCCGTGTTCTTTGGCAGCGCCATCAACAACTTCGGCGTCCGGGAGATGCTCGACACCTTTATTCGGATCGCCCCAAGTCCCCGAAGCCGCGAAACATCCACCCGCAAACTGGACGTGGAAGAAGACAAATTCAGCGGTTTCATTTTCAAGATACACGCCAATCTCGACCCCAAACATCGCGACCGGATTGCTTTCCTCCGCGTTTGTAGCGGCAGGTTCGAGCGGAACAAATACTTCCACCACGTCCGCCTCGACAAAGACGTCCGCTTCAGCAATCCCTACACTTTTCTGGCCCGCGACAAGGACGTCATCGACGAAGCGTTCCCCGGCGACGTGGTCGGCCTGTTTGATACGGGCAATTTCAAGATAGGAGACACCCTCACAGAAGGCGAAAATTTCTTTTTTACGGGAATTCCTTCCTTTTCACCTGAGATATTTAAGGAGGTAATCAATAAAGACCCAATGAAAACCAAGCAGTTGGAGAAAGGACTCCTCCAGCTCACCGACGAAGGCGTCGCCCAGCTGTTTACCCAATACGGCGGCAACAAAAAGATCATCGGATGCGTGGGCGAACTACAATTCGAGGTCATCCAGTACCGCCTTCTCCACGAATATGGCGCGTCCGTCCAGTTCAACGCCCTGCCTTTTTACAAGGCCTGCTGGATCACCAGCGAGGACCCAAAAAAGCTGGAGGACTTTACCCGGTTCAAGCACACCAATATAGCGGAAGACAAAGACGGCTACCTGGTCTACCTTGCCCAGAGCGAATGGTTCCTCAACACCGAACGGACCAACAATCCGGCGATCGAGTTCCATTTCACGTCAGAGATCCATAAATAAATTTTGCTAACGGGCTAACATAAACAGGGAATATTGTAATTTAGAGAACAACAAGTTTCTCTCCGGTTTCTCCGTTGCTGATCCCAATTCCTTTCCAGACCATATTGCATT
>JAFDYE010000089.1 GCA_018267585.1 Bacteroidota bacterium | reverse complement strand
GCACCAGCCTGTCCGGCTGGATGCTGCCGGTACAGATATTGCCCATATGGGCGGCTTCCTGGCAGACCGTGAGCACGAGAAGGCTCTTGTCGGAAAGCTCATAGGTCGCATTCGCCGTGGTCAGACCGGCCGTAGGTTCGCCGATCAGACAGGTCTGCGCCCGGCCTTTGAAAGCCAGCGCTACGATCTCTCCCGCGCTGACGGTCTTGCGGCCGGTGAGCACTACGATCGATTTGCGGTCGCTCCTCGTCCTGTAACCGCGGTTACTCACTCTGCACAGTACGTGTCTGCCCTCAAAGGCGGAGCCGTCCCTGTAGGAGATCGGGACCCGCTGGTCACCCCTTACAAAATACCCATAAATGCCGTCTCCCAGCAGCGGACCGATGCCCGCGAGCATCGGCCAGCAGTTGCCTCCGATATTTCCGCGAAGGTCGATGATCCACCGGGACACGTTGCGGCTGTCGAGACGGGCTATGACGGTCTGCAGACTGTCGGCAATGCGCAGGCAGACGAGGCTGTCGGTAGTGGTCACCCAGGGTACGGTGAGATAGGCGATGCTGTCCTGCAGCCATTCGCCCCTGATCTCGCCTACCAGCGCCGAAAGGTCCGGCATTGGCTGGTCGGGGCCCCCGGCCCCGCCGGTATAACGGCCCGCCTGATCCGGAGGCATAATAAAGCTATGGGGTTCGTTCACCTGGCGAAAGCACCAACTGATGACCGAGTAGGCGTCTTCGCAACTGGCGGCTTCGCGGAGCCGGGCTTTGGCCTCTGCGGCCAGCACCGGCCACGATACGTCGCTGCGCCGGTAATAGTTCTTCTCCATAAAACCCAGCGTCTCGTCCAGCAGGCGTTCGGCCTTTCGCCGGCAGGACAGGCTGGCGCTGTCGCGGATGGGAAGGATCTGTGCAAAGCCGGACACAGACGTAAGAAGCAGCAGGGACAGGAATAGGTGTTGGCGCATGCTCGGTCTTGTTTATAAAAAGTGAAAGATGCAGTCGGCTGGTAATTCCACAAAAATTTATTCGTCTTCTTCGTCTTCGCCTTCTTCACCGGTCTCTTCCTCTTCTGCCGGCTCGTCCTCTTCCTCCGCTGAGCGGGCCCAGTCGCTGAACCAGCCGCCGCCCGCCAGCAGCTGTTCGGGACTGCCGGACTCCTGAACCTGCCCTTCGGCCAGCACGATGACCTGGTCCGCATCCCGCACCATAGAATAGCGATGCGCGATGATCACGATGGTAGTCGAAGCCCGGGCGGCTTCGATCGACCGCCTCACCTCCGCCTCGGTGGAATAGTCCAGGTTGGCCGTCGCTTCGTCCAGCACGAGTATCCGGGGCCTGGCGACGAGCACCCTTGCGATCTGTATCCGTTGTCTTTCTCCGACCGACAGGCCGAGCCCGCTTTCCCCCACCGGCGTCGCGAGTCCCAGGGGCAGACGTTGCAGGGTGCTCTGCAAGCCGGCCGCCATTGCCGCTGTGAGGACCTCCTCGTCGGTGGCCGAAGGACGCTTGTACCGTATATTGTCCAGCAGCGTGCCCCGGAAGATGGCGCCGTCCGTGGACACTACCCCGATCTGGCTGCGGATGCCGGCGGCGTCGAGCTCTTTGAGCTCCTGCCCGTCGATAAGGATCTGTCCGCCGGAGGGTTCGTAGAGCTTGAGCAGGAGGTCGATGGTCGTCGTCTTCCCGGCTCCCGAGGGGCCCACCAGCGCAGTGGCGCGACCTGGCTCGAGGGTAAAGGACAGGCCGCGCAATACTTCGCGGTCCGGGCCGTAGCTAAATCGGACGTCGCGGAACTCGACCCTGCCTTCCCGGATGATCAGGTCTCTTCCCTTTTTCTCCTCGGCGCCATTGTCCAGCAGCCGAAACGCCCTCGCGATCGACGCCACGTTCTGCTGCAGCTCGACCCATAGGCTGGCCAGCGTGTCGATAGGACCATAGAGCCGGTCGAGGTAGGCGACGAACATGACCACGTCCCCCGGCGTAAGCCTGTTCTCCAGGGTCAGATAGCCGCCATAGCCCAGGACCAGCGCCGTCGACAGGTGCGAGAGCATGGTCTCCCAGAATACGTATTTATTGGACAGCCTCGTGCGCTGGATATAGTCCTGATAGGCCTTGTCGGCAACGGTCCTGAGACCGTCCGATTCCCTGTCCTCGGCTCCGGAGAGCTTGACGGTCTTGATGCCGGTGAGGCCGTCCTGGATGCGCGCAGAGACTTCTTCCCAGCGCGAATAATAATTGGAGAGACCCGATTGCAGCCTTCCGGCGCTGCGCCATGCGATGAGGATATAGAAAGGTATCGTCACCAGCGCCACCGACGTCAGGGCCAGATCCTGCCAGAACATGATGGCCAGAATGCCGGCGAGGCTGATCATTTCCGGGAGTATCTGCTGCGAAAAGCCATTGACGATGCCGGTGACCTCTTCGGACTGATCGATCTGTTTGGCGATGGCCGCGCTGCTGCGTTTGCCGAAAAAGGAGAGGGGCAGACGCAGGACGTGCGAGAACGTGCCCTGTATAAAACGCTGTTCGATCAGACAGGAGAGACGCGTATTGGTATTCTCAGCCAGCCGCCACAGCAGCGTTGCGACGAGGTTGATGATAAAAAGCCAGAAGACCGACCACAGCAGCGTGTTGAGTGCCTGCTGCGGCGAGCGACCCGCGACGTGCCCCTGCCGGTGCGGTTCGGGCTTTTTGACGGCCGGCTTTGCGGGCGGCGGCTGAGCCGCCTTCTTTCCCCGGTGATGACGGCCATGCGTGGCCGGTCTTGTCGCGGCAGAGTCGGGGTGCGGCGCAGGGGGAGCCGGCGCGGCGCTATCGGGAGCCGGCGCGGCGGAGTCCATCATCGCAGAGTCCTCGGTTTCCGACCGGAACATCGACCGGAAGCTTTCCATATCTGTCGAGTCGAGACCCAGGTCCTTTTGCGCATTCTCTCTCGCCTGTCGCACGAACAGGCCGGCTACATCATTTATGGCTTCCCGGTAGATCAGCGGCTCGACCAGACTGGCGCCGGTACTCAGCAGGCCCAGCGCTACCACCCACAGGAATTTTCGCCTGTAAGGCAGGATGAGCCGGAATATATTCTTCCAGACGGCCTTTTTTATTGGTTTTTCCATAGTTGTCGATAGACGCTGTAAAAATAATACCCTTAAAATTTATTTGGCCCCGGCACCAAAAAAAATTACATTCGTTGCATTCCACTTTATCAATCCAAATTCCATGGGCTACTCCCGCAGAACATTCCTCAAGAACAGCGCGCTTGCTATGGCGGCTACGAGTTTTCTTCCAGGTGAAGCGTCTTCCTTTTTTAAGAAAGAGGTGACAGGGCTCCAGCTGTATTCCGTACGCGATGATATGAAGACCGATCCTTCAGGCACTTTGAAGAAGCTGGCCGAAATGGGATATAAGTATGTAGAGCACGCTGGCTACGTCGATCACAAATTCTACGGATCGCCGGCCAAAGAATTCAGGGCGCAGCTGGACGGCCTGGGGCTCAAGATGATCAGCGGGCATACCCGGCTGGGGGCGTCCGACTGGAACGAGAGCACAAAGGATTTCTCGGACAGCTGGAAAATGACGGTGGAGGATGCCGCCATCGCGGGCCAGCAGTACGTGGTCAGCCCGTCCCTGGAAGAGGCGCAGCGGAAGACATATGACGACCTGATGAAGTTCATGGACGTCTTCAACCGGTGCGGCGAGCTGTGCAAACAGCACGGGATGAAATTT
Source organism: Bacteroidota bacterium (assembly GCA_018267585.1). Taxonomy (GTDB): domain Bacteria; phylum Bacteroidota; class Bacteroidia; order Chitinophagales; family Chitinophagaceae; genus Puia. The sequence goes on along the minus strand of JAFDYE010000089.1, from coordinate 516 downwards.
GGCTATCACAACCACGATTTTGAGTTCAGCTCCGTCCTCAACAATAAGAAGGTCTACGACATCATCATGCAGAATACCGATGCCGCGCTGGTGGCGCACCAGCTGGATATGGGCAACCTCTACAACGGCGGTGCGATCGCTATTGCCGTCGTCATGCAGTACCCCGGCCGCTATGAGCTGATGCACGTAAAGGATGAGATCAAGTCAACGACCACCGCCGCCGGCAGGGACAAGTTCGAAAGCACTATCCTGGGCGAGGGCATCGTCAATACCAAACAGGTCTGCGACCTCGGGAAGAAGTCGGGCGGCACCCGGGTCTTCATCATCGAGCAGGAGTCTTACCAGGGCAAGACGCCGCTGGACTGCGCAAAGGCGGACCTGGCGATCATGAAGAAATGGGGTTATTGATCGCTGCCGGCGTGACGCACTCATTTCTGATACTAATTTAACGGGGGCTCCTCAGTCCTCGAGTCCCTTGAGCGCCCGCAGATAGTCGTACTGGAGGTCTTCGTGCAT
>JAFDYE010000899.1 GCA_018267585.1 Bacteroidota bacterium | reverse complement strand
TCAGCTGCTGGATGCAAAGAACGACCAGGAGCTGGACAGGGTTGTCGTAAGCAAGGCCTGGGGAGGACTGGTGTTCACTGAGGACGAGAAGGAGCTCTATGCTTCGGGCGGGGACAACAACTGGATACTTCACTACACCATTACCAACGACAAATTGGTCGCCGGGGACCCGATCAAATTGGGTGATGCCTACAGCAGATCGAAGCCGGCTGCTGCCATTTCTCCGACCGGCCTGGCGATCGACGACAAAAAGGGCATACTGTATGTCGTGACCAAGCAGGATAACAGTCTTTACCTGGTCGACCTGAAGACGAAGGCTGTTCAGGGCAAGCTGGCTCTGGGCACGGAAGCCTATACCTGTCTGCTTTCTTCCGACAGGTCGAAATTGTATATCAGCCTTTGGGGTGGGGATAAGGTAGTGATATATGATACTAAGAAGAACGCCATGGTCGACTCGGTCCCGGTCGGCGATAATCCCAATGACCTTTGTGTCTCCCATAATGGGCGATATCTCTATGTTTCCAATGCGAACGACAACACTGTTTCCGTGATCGACCTGAAAAAAGCGAAGGTCCTGGAGACGCTGAATACGGCGGTCTATCCGACACAGCTGAGCGGTACGACCAGCAATTCTGTCGCCCTGTCGGAAGATGATAAGACCTTATATGTCGCCAATGCGGACAATAACTGTCTTGCGGTTTTCGATGTGAGCAGTCCGGGCTCCAGCCGGAGCGTCGGCTTTGTACCTACGGGCTGGTATCCGAGCGTTGTCCGGGTGATCGGCGCCAAGCTGTATGTTGCCAATGGAAAAGGTTTTTCGTCAGCGCCCAATCCGGGTGGACCTAACCCGACGGGCAAGAAGCAGTCGGTTCTTCTTCATGGGGGCGACAGCACAAAGCCGCAGTCGGTGCAGTATATCGGGGGGCTTTTTACAGGAACGCTGAGCATCATCCCGGCGCCCACTGAGAAAGACCTGGCTGTTTATTCGCAGGCGGTCTATCACAATACCCCTTATCACAAGGATCAGGAGAGCACGGCTGAGGGTGAAGAGGGAAATCCTGTGCCTTCCCGGACAGGGGGGAGCTCGCCAATTAAATATGTATTCTATATTCTCCAGGAGAACCGCACCTATGACCAGGTATTGGCGGATATGCCAGGGGGGAATGGGGACACCAGCCTGCTGCTTTTCGGAAGGCGGGTCACTCCCAATCACCACGCGCTCGCTGACGAATTTGTGCTGCTGGATAATTTCTATGTGGACGGTGAGGTCAGCGCCGACGGGCATAACTGGAGCATGGGCGCCTATGCGACGGATTATAATGAAAAGAACTGGCCGACCAGCTATGGAGGCAGGGGGAAAGGGGCCGTTGGCAATACGAGCCGCAATAAGATCTATATCTGGGACCAGGCCAGCCGATGCAATGTCCCATTCCGCACTTATGGGGAATTTATCAACGGGGATAATACGACGGGCATTCCTGTGCTGAAAGGCCATTTCACGCCGGAATACCCCACCCGCGACCTGCGGGACCCCGACACGATGCGGTACCGGATATGGGAAAAGGATTTTGATTCGCTGCTGGCGCATAATGCGCTGCCCAGGCTTTCGACTTTGCGAATGCTCTCTGATCATACCGAGGGGACGGCGCCCGGCCGGCCGACGCCATTTGCGCATGTGGCGGACAACGACCTTGCGGTCGGGAAATTCGTGGAGCATATCAGCAAGAGCCCGATATGGGAGAACAGCGTGATATTTATCGTTGAAGACGATGCGCAGAATGGTCCCGATCACGTTGATGCACACCGCACCACCGCCTATTTGGCCGGCGGCTATGTCAAACGTCATTATACGGACCATACGATGTATTCTACCTCTTCTCTTCTTCGGACGGTCGAGCTGATCCTAGGTCTTCCGCCGATGACGCAGTATGATGCTGCGGCGACTCCTATGTGGCGTTGCTTCAGCAAGACGCCTGACAATACGCTCTTCCAAAGCCTTGCTTCCAATATCGACCTCAGGGAGGTCAACCCCGGCGGGACGAGGCTGGCAGCCATGGCCCGGGGGCTGAATCTATCTGAAATAGACAAGGCTCCCGACGGGCTCATGAATGCGATGATCTGGAAGGCCGTCAAAGGCGAGGCAGTCAGAGTGCCGGCGCCCGTTCGGGCAGCGTTTGTGAATGCTGAGAAGAGATCCGGGGACGACTGATCTTTTTATGCCAGTAGTAATAAGACAGTATCCCAAAAACGACCCATATGAGCAGGGTAAACATCATCGGATCAAATTTACCTGCTGAAGCTACGCCGGCATAGATAGCGCCTGCCAGATCGAAGAAGAGGCCGGCGTAGGCCCATTCCTTGACCCTGTAAAGGTTTGGGATCAGGATGGCAATGACGCCCAGGATCTTGGCCACGCTGATGAACTGGATAAAGTAGACGGGGAAGCCCATGTAGTCGTGCATGATCTTGATCGTGTCAGCCGTGGGTTGTAAGCCGCCCACCGAGGCGAACAGCATGAGCGCTGAAAAAAGGATGGTGAAGACCCAGTACAGGGTGTTGATAGTCGTCGGTTTCATGTTTTGTTATTTTTTTGTTTGAAAGCTTATCATCCAGTTGATACCATATTTATCGGAAAACTCACCGAAGTAGGCGCCAAAGAACATATCCTGCAGGGGCATCGTTATGTTGCCGCCCTCGGAAAGCTCGTTGAAAAGCCGGGTAGCCTCTTCCCGGGTCGGCGGTTCGATGCAGATATGCATGTTGTTTCCCTTTGTCAGGGTGAATCCCATTTCCTTGGGGGCATCAGTTCCCATCAGGACATGGCCGCCGGTGATGGGCAGCTCGACGTGCAGCACCATATTCTTTATGACGTCGGCAACGGGTGGATGGTCCGCGTCCGCAGGCAGGTCGCCAAAATGCTGGATACCCTTGCCTGAAAATTCAGTTTTAAAGACGGACCGATAGAATTTGAACGCTTCTTCCGTGTTGCCGGGAAAGTTGAGATAGGTACAGACCCGGGCGGTATTGTCCAGTCTGAGCTCGCTCTTGAGCTGAAAACGGGCTGCGAGATACTGGTCGAGGTTTTCCAGCGCCATCGTAAATCCTTCTTTAAAGCCGAGTTCGATGATCTTTTCGAGGTCGGCGAGGTTGTTGTATTTGATGGTGATGGTGACCGCCGTGGTTTCCTTTTCAGCTGCACGGAAATGGACATTCCACAGGGATCTTGGAAATTCCGGGTTGACGACCCCTTGTTCGTTGCAGAAAGCATCCAGTCCTGAAAAGCTGACCTTGCTGGATATCGTTTTGTAATCGGCCCTGCACCAGTGGACGATGTTGTCGGGGGAGATCATCGCATAGAGCCAGAAGCCACCCTCCCGGAAATCCATTGTTTTTGTCCTGGTCTGGTAAGGTTTTGGCGCCCACCATAGGTCGAGGAGCTCTGGTTTTGTCCAGGCATCCCAGACCAGGTCGAGGCCGGCGGCAAACTCCCTTTGGACGTCGATGGTATTCTTTTCTTTGTCGACCGTAAAGTCAAATTGCAGACGAGGATTCATTTCTTATTGTTTTTTATAGCGGATAATACGTTGTCGAGCTGGTTGAACCGGGTCTCCCAGATCTTTCTGAACTGGTCGAGCCATTTGTCGATGTCTTTCATTTTTTCAATTTGTAGTTGGTAATAGATCTCCCGGCCCTGTTGCGTCTTTGACAGCAGGTCGCATTCGGACAAAATGCGCAGGTGCTTCGATATAGACTGCCGGGTCGAGTCAAAATGTTCGGCGATGGCATTGGGGGTCATAGCCTGCAGGGCGATCAGGGCGATGATGGCTCTTCTGGTCGGGTCTGCGATTGCCTGAAAAACGTCTCGTCTCATGTTGTCGAATTTTAATTAAGAAGCCATTCGGTTGCAAATATAAATGCAGCCGATCGGTTTCGCAAATTTTTTTTCGTTCAAGCGTGGGAAGATCTTATAAAATCCAGGATCCCGGCGATGTCCGGCTGGTAGTTATCGGTGGTATTTATTTTTAGCGTCGGAACAGGAATATCCGGGGCAATATAGGAACTGATCAGGGATTCGCTGGCCTGTTTTGCAAGCTCTGAGCGGTCGCCGTGGAATCTTTCCCGGTCGGCGTCGGACGCCAACCTGCTGGTATACCTGCTCAGCGCGAGCTGCGGGTCTATTTCACAGACCAGGATCCGGATGTCCGCGATGCCCATGTATTGTATGAGCTTTGGGTACCAAAGTTTGTGCTGAAAGGCTGCTTCTGCGATCACCGAGATATTCCCTGACAGGAGCAGCTCTATGGCCTGGAAGAATGTTTCATAGATATCCCTTGTTGCGGCGGGGCCGATAGTATCGTGGCTGCAATGGAACGTATTCAAATAGCCTTCTTTCAACTGGTCCCTTGACAGGAGCGGACATTTTATTTCCTGTGAAAGGAGGTGGGAAAGGGTGGACTTCCCCGACGCGGGTCTTCCGGTCACTATTATCAATAATGGTCGATCCATGGCTCAGCAAAGATCAAAAATAGGACTTAATTTTGCATAAATTTCGTTCATGAAGGCCGTAAAACATCCCGAATCAGAATTGCCTGCATTATCCAAGGCGCTGCTCGAGCAGGAGAGAAGGATGTTGCTGGACCTTGGGAACGATATCACGAGCGTCCGGGATAAGAATGATCTCCTGGTGCTTTTCTCCAAGCGGATCAAGAGCCTGTTCTACTTCACGCATACGATCGTCACGCTGATCGACTATAAGGACGAATACTATCATGGATTTCTGTTAGATAAGGAAAATTCTCCGATCAGGTACCACCCGTTGTATGACCAGCTGGTCACTTCCCGATTTAACCTGAACGAGCCATTTATACAAGGGGTACTGCACGCAGACGGCCCCGTCACTTTCCAACTGGAAGAAGTAATGGACAAGCCGGGAAGCCCGGTTTTCCTGCGGGCCAACTTCGAGAAGGGGGTAAAGGAAGTATTGATGTCCCGGCTTATGAAGGAAGGCCGGCCGATGGGGTTTATTCATATCTATTCGGACAGGCCCGGGAGCTTCACCGATGAGTTCAGGAGTGTTATAAAGGGTATTGCTCCCCAGTTGTCGGGCGCCGTCTCCAATATCATCAAGAATGAGGAGATATTGAGCAAGGAAAGGGAGAAGTCCTTTTTGCTGGACTTCAGCAAGGACCTTGCGGCTGTCCGTACGAAGGAGGAGCTTTGGATTGCAATCCAGGCTTCACTTAACAAGATAGATACCCTGCGGGGATATTTCATCCGCACGTTGAACGACGACGGGACTACGGTGAGCGATCTGGGCGAGCAGGTGAAGGCGCGGTATGTGATCAAGGACGGACTGCAGAACCGGGTGCTGGAAAGTCCTATACCTTTACTCTTCAATATCGACCGGGAGATACAGCGAGGTGTCGGCGTCAGCTATCTGCAGAGCTGGCGGCGGATGGGATTTAACAGCTTTGTAGGGATCCGGTTGCGGAACGGGGAGACGAACCTGGGTCTTATGTGGCTGGGGATCGAGGAGGTCAATATTCACCTGTTGCAGGGGATAGCCAGCCAGATATCCATCGCCGTGGCCAATATCATCGCCAATGAGCAGGTGATCAGAAAGCAGGAAGAGCAGGCATTTTTGCTGGAGTTCAGCAACGATATCGCGCGGATAAGGACCAAGCCTGATCTGCAGGCGGCTATTTCCAGGGTTCTCGACGGAGCGTTGCATACTAAGCTGGCGATGATCCGGGTGATCGACGACGACGGCATTCACGTGTCCCCCTTCATGTTCGACAGGACGTTGTTTGCCAATTCGGAAGTGAATTTCGACAAAATGTCGACGACCAGGATCACGGTCGAGGAGCCCTATACTTCCCGGGTGCTGGCCAGCGAGGACGGATTGCTATTCAATGTGGAGGAGGAATTGAGGAGCGGCAATACCTATGCGAAACTTTGGAAGACTACGGGGTTAAAAAATATGTATGGCCTGCCGTTGCGGGCAGGCGATAAGAATATCGGTACGATCTGGCTGCTGGCGGACCGTCTGAGCAAGTTGATATTGAAGGGCATCTGTTCACAGATTTCGATTGCCATCGCCAATATACGGGCCAATGAAAAGCTGCTGGACTATAAGAAGAAGCTGGAGGTAGAGAATGCCTACCTGAAGGAGCAGATCGGTACAATTTATAATTTTTCCGAGATAATCGGCAGCGGCAAAGCTATGCAGGAAGTGTATCGCCTCATGTCGCTGGTTGCAGAATCCAATACATCAGTCCTGGTGTGGGGGGAGACGGGCACGGGAAAGGAACTGATCGCCCGGGCGATCCACAATGCGTCCCCGCGCAAGGACAAGCTGATGGTAAAGGTCAATTGCGCCGCGCTGCCTGCCAATCTTATAGAAAGCGAATTGTTCGGCCATGAGCGGGGCGCTTTTACGGGCGCCATCGACCGGCGTATCGGCAAGTTCGAGCTGGCTGATCATAGCACGTTATTCCTGGATGAGATCGGAGACATGCCGCTGGAAGCGCAGGTAAAACTATTGCGGGTCATACAGGAGCGTGAACTGGAGCGGGTGGGAGGTAAACATACGATAAAGGTGGACGTCCGGCTGATCACTGCGACCAACCGGGACCTGGAAGCAGAAGTAGGGGCGGGCAGGTTCCGGGAAGACCTGTATTACCGGCTGAATGTATTCCCCATCCGCCTGCCTTCGTTGCGCGAGCGGCCGGAAGACATTGAACCGCTGGCCAGTTTCTTTGTCGCGAAGTATAGTCGCAATACGGGTAAGAAGATCAAACGGATCGCTCCGAAGGTCATACAGCAATTGCGGAGTTACACCTGGCCCGGGAATGTCCGGGAGCTGGAGCATTTTATCGAGCGCAGCGTTCTGCTGACGACCGGTGATACGCTGGACGAAGTCTTTATCCCGAGGGGCGCCATTGCCGAAAAGCAGCTGGCGTCTCAGCCCGGCAGCCGGTCGCTTGAGGAAGTAGAGCGCAGCTACATCATTGACGTATTGAGGCGTTGCGCAGGGAAGATATCGGGCGCTGGCGGGGCTGCCGAAATATTGCAGATCCCGGGCAATACCCTGCATTCCAAGATGAAGAAGCTAGGCATCACCAAGCCGGATTATTTTGCCTCTAAATAACCGGCGGTCATTGACTCACTCTATATGGTGATGGTTTTCACAATTTCACGAAATATGGTGACGCGTCGTTGTGTGCGAATCCTTATCCTGTTGGTTTCTAATTGTTTGAGTTTTTGGCATTTTGTTGGAACCTCCCGACAGGAAATCAAAAACGTCAAATTATGAAAATCGTTGTCATCGGGGGCACCGGCCTCATCGGAACTAAAGTTGTCGCCAAGCTTCGTCAGTTGGGACACCAGGTCATTGCAGCTTCTCCCAATACGGGTATCAACACGATCACCGGGGAGGGACTGGCAGACGCCCTGAGCAATACAGATATCGTGGTAGACCTTGCCAATTCACCCGTGTGGGAGGATAAGGCCGTTATGGAATTCTTTCAGACAGCGGGTCACAATCTGCTGACGGCGGAGATCAACGCCGGAGTAAAACATCATCTTGCGCTGTCAATTGTGGGCGTCGACCTCATGCAGGACAGCGGCTATATGCGCGCCAAGCTGGTACAGGAGGACCTGATCCGCAGATCGGGAGTGCCTTATACGATAGTCAGGAGCACACAATTCATGGAGTTCATCAAAGGCATCGCGGATCAGGCAACGGAAGGGAATATCGTGCATATTTCCAATGTCGAGTTTCAGCCTATCGCCGCGGAGAATGTAGCCACGTTCGTTACCGAGGCAGCGGTGAAGCCGGCTGTCAATGGCATTGTAGAGATAGCGGGTCCGGACCGGATGCCCCTGCCGGAGTTTGTAAGTCGTTATCTGAAGGCTACGAATGACCAGCGCAAGATCGTACCTAACGAGCACGGCAATTATTATGGCGCACAGATCGGCAATACTTCACTGGTGCCTGCCGGCCAGGCAAAGCTGGGGTCCATCGGTTTTGAAACCTGGATGAGGAGCCAGCTGCAGCATGTATCATGAACTTCTTATTCATACATCCATTCAAGGTCAAGCTTGTAGCACAGCAGGAAGAGCACCCGCTGGTTGCGCTGCACGAGACCCAAGATCAGAATACCAGCGAAGGCGGGGAGTTTCTCGACGATGCCTTGCGCATGGATGACATGGCGCTGGCTTCTGCAGACAACTTTAAAACTGAAAAATCATGAAAACGTGTGCGTCACTTGCCGAGGCCGTGGCCGACCTCAGGGGGAGAGGCTATGAAGAGGACTTCGACATAGAACTTTTTGGTCTTTATTCCAGCGACGATCAGGACATGCAGGATGATCCGCAGGACTTTCGTGTCGATGAAGTTATCCTGGTCGAGGAATGCTCCCGACCGGACAACAATACGGTCGTATACGCCGTCACCTATATTACAGGGATAAAAGGTATCGCGATCGGAGAGCACGAGGCCAATTCATCGTTGCCCCGTTAAACAGCATTTTATGACAGCGCCAGAAAGCTATGTCGTTCCTGTACTGCCGGGCAGGTGGGGGGAGATTAAGACTGATACAATGATTCAAGAGTTCAGCGCGATCTTCAGCAGCTGGCCGGTCATTGAGTTCCCGGATTGGGCGGGGGTGAGCAATGCTTCCGATTTCTGGGACGGGTTGTACACGGATGTGGCGAAGCCTCTTAAGAAGAAGGATACCCGGTTCATCTTTCATCTCGGGGATGTTTCGAAGAAGCCGTCCTTTGAGATAGACGAAGCGCTGGATATCATCGGTGACTATTCTTCGATCGGAAATGTTCAGCTGAAGATGGATAGCCATGAGGCCGACAGCCTTTGGTGCAAGCTGAATGGATGTGATACAGCTGCTCTTGCCGACCCCCGTTGCCCGGAGGCCCAGGAGAGGTATCATTTCCTGTTCAACATGATGAATGTTGGCTCTTTAATGGTTGTTGACGGGAGCGGCCCGGCGTCGGAGATTATTTTCTTTTGTGAAGCCAGTAGGTGACTGCCGCGTCATGAACGACGAGCTGCTCCCCTCCTTTTTCAAACTCGAAGAAAAACCCGAACCTGGTATTCCGGAATTCATGGTCGGACATGGCTTCCAGGGGGAACTGCTGTCCTTTGACCTTAAGGACCAGGCTGCCGTTGGTGATGGTGCCGGTCAACTGCAGGCCGTTGTCGCCTTCATAGGTGCCGGTGTACGGCTGCAACAGGTCCTGGCTTAGTGTTACCGGTATGAAGGTGGGTATCGCAACCGGTTCCTTGAAGCATATCTTGAAGACCTCCGTAAGGATCCTGTCCTTTGGATATACTTCTCCGTTGGTGCAATAGCCGATGGCCAGCCTGTTCTCGGGGTAGTATTGCAGAGACGAGGCGAATCCTTCCGTCTTGCCATTGTGTCCATAGCCGGTGTGGAGGCTGTCGCCGAAAGAGAACATTCCCCATCCATAGCCGTCCTTTTCGATCCTCGTCATACGGGCGAGGCTTGTCCTGCTGATGAGCTTGCCGCCAAATATGGCGGTTATAAATCTGCACATATCCTGCGGCGTGGAGATCATTGCGCCTGCTCCTCCGAAATTGTCGAGATATACCGCTGTTTCTTCCTGCCATTTGTTGTCGAAATATTTATAGGAAGGGCATTCTTTTGCCTCGAAGCCGGGGTGGTCGCCGTAGTAGGTGTCATGGAGTCCCAGTTTGTGGATGATCTTTTCGTTGACGAGGTCCTTGTATGACCGGTGGTGGATCTTTTCCAGTATATAGCCCAGGAGCAGGAAATTGGAATTATTATAGTCGGCTTTTGCCCCGGGCCGGAAATCCTGCGGCTGGCTTTTGATGAAGGCCACCAACTGGTCGTGTGTGTGGGGCTGGGATTTCCAGGTGTCGTAGCTGGTGGCTGGAGCGGTGAAGTTGGCGAGACCGCTGCGGTGGCCGAGCATATCGGCGATGGTGATCCGGCCGGCGTCGGGCAGATCGGGGAAGAATTCGCTGAGGGTATCGTCGAGGGAGAGTCGTTTTTTGTCGATCAGGTCGTATATCATCACTGCCGTGAAGAGTTTGGTGATAGAACCGAGGCGGTAAGTTGTGGCCTGGGATGGGTTGGGGATCGGAGGCTGGGATTTGTCAGGGGAATGGGTGTTACCCGGCGGTAGGGTGTTGCCCGGGGGTTGGGAGTTGCCCGGGGGTTGGGTGTTACCGAAGGACCGCTGGTATACGGGCTGGCCTTTTTGGGTGATCGTGATGCTGCCGATGGCCAGGTTCCTGGCCGTCAGGTTGTCGAACAGGCTGTCGAGCCTTGCTTTGTCGATGGGCTGTGTGAAGCTGTTGAGTGTAATCAGGGAAAGGAGGAAAGTCAGCGGTCTTTTCATGTGAACAAGGGGTTTTTTCCGTTGATACAAGATACGTATATTCGAAATACGGTGATAATTAACTTGAGTTGTTGCGGGTAAGCGCGAATCTATTTGAGGGCTACCAGGAGCTCGGTTTCCAGCCTGGTCTCGTCTTCTGTCATATGTCCGTAGATCTCGATGTAGGGCATTGCTGCTTCGTAGCCCATTTTTTGGAGTTCTTTGCGCATGTCATGCCCGGCTTGTTTTATCATGGAATAGGGGCCGACGTGTTTGTAGCTGGCGTATTTTGTGAGGTTGATCGTCTTTTGTTCGAGGCCAAGGGTTGGGGCGGGGGTTTCGGCGAGCCCGACGCCTGAGAAGACATTGTCGCCTGCTTCAAAGACCCATACATTGAGGCCGCTGTTCTTCAGATTGTTTGATCTGACTACTTTCCACATCCTGTCCATCAGCTGAAAAGCCGTCTGGACATAGTCTTTGTTCGGAGCAATGGCGGAGAAACCGTAAAGGTTCAGCGTGAGATTGTTATTGAAGATCTCTACTGTCATTACTACAAAATTAGAGAATGTCGGGATATGAGCGGCTGCAGGGAGCTGTCCGGCGATGGAACAGTCCGCGTACCGGGATCGGACGGCTGGATGCGGTGTTTGGATTAACTATTTGATGTTTAATTGGTTACGAAGCGGTATGTTTGTTGTGCCGCGCGGGTATGACCGTATTGGATACCGGACTTTATTTGGGCGATGTGCAGCGATCTGCCTCCTCCGCGGGACTGAAGGTCAGCTAAGCAACTTATCACAGAGACGACGCTATTTTGTATTGAACCGGTTCATCAGTCTGATGGGCATGGCGGCGACGCGTAGGAAGAAATTGAATATTAATAAATTTTTATTTTACATTTATGCCGTATTTGATCAGTGGTTAAATTGTATACTTTCGCCGGAAGGACGACATATATTTATATCAACTTGATTAAATTTAATAACGTTGCTTAGCGTTAAGGACTTAAAGGATGGTGATGAATATTACTTCAGACAAGTATTCGACCAATACCATCAGAAACTTTATTTCTTCATCCTTTACAAAACGAAATCCGAATATATAGCAGAGGAAGTGGCGCAGATGGCATTTACCAAGCTTTGGCAGTGTCGACAGACCTTGCATGAAGAATACACCATTTCCACGCAGCTGTTCAGGATCGCGTCTACCGTACTTATTGATTTTTTGCGAAAGTATAGCAGCAAAGATGCGGTAACTGCCCGACTTGACGCGGTAGATGTTGAAGAAGGGGTTGATAGCACAACCGAAAAAATGAGGGGCGTCGAATTGCAGAAGAGGATCCTGGAGGCTGTCAATGAACTGCCACCCGTGAGAAAACAGGTATTTGAAATGAGCCGTGAGCAGGGCATGTCCCACAGGGAGATAGCTGCAACGCTGTCGGTCTCTTCCAGAACGGTGGAAACGCATATATACAAGGCGCTGAAACAGATAAGAAAGCATATCAGCGTAGTCATCGATTAAATTGGACCGAATTTGATAACAGAAGCACTCATAGTAAGATTTTTTGAAGGAAAGTGCAATGCACAAGAGGCGACTAATGTGGAGGCATGGCTCAAAGAGAACCCGGCTAAGCTGAAAGAATATTTAGGAATGGAAGAATGGGAGGAGTTTCAGCCGGCTGATGTCCTATCGACCGAGGTATCCGGTAGACTATGGAATAACATAAAGAAAGATGCTACTTCAATTCCGGTGCCGAATTTATACCTGAGATGGGCGGCGGTAGCGGCGTCGGTTGTATTGATCGTGGGCTTGTCCTGGCAGTTCATTTCAGTTAGTCAGAAAAGCAAGAAAACAGGCGTCTCAACGGCTGCAATGGCAAAGAATATCGTCAACAAAACCGCTCAAAAGATGATGCTTAAGCTTAGCGACGGTTCGACGGTGGAGCTGTCGCCTAACAGCGCGCTTTCTTACACCGGGAACTTCAACTCGCAAAAAAGGGAAGTGGTACTGGAAGGCGAGGCCGAATTTAATATAGCCAGGGATCCTGCCAGGCCCTTTTTCGTATACAGCAGGTCGGTTGCGATTTCCGTCCTGGGCACCCGATTCACGGTCAATGCTGACACAACGGACAAGGCCACAAAGGTCATATTGAGCGAAGGAAAGGTTATGGTAAAAGTCGCCGATCCCTCCCGCGACAATAAAAATGAATACTATCTTGCTCCGGGAGATATATTTATCTCCAGAAAGCTGAACAAGCAGGCGCCCCGTATCCTGCACCTCGAGAAAGACAAAGACGATTGCTATGTGTTCAACAACTACCCGCTGGATGTAGTTTTCGACCAGTTGCAGATCATCTACAATACGAAGATCGTATACAATAAAGAAGAACTGGGTAACAGGACCTTTATCGGCAAGATAGATAAGAAAGATTCGTTTGACCATATACTTCAGAGCATCGCGCTGCTCAACAACTTTCATTTGCGCAAACAGGGGGATGCCAGCATTATAAGTAATTGATATGTGTGCGGTCGCTCAGCAGTCCACATTAAGTTAATATTAACAGTAAGTGGTCGATCCATGTTTTGCGTATAATAAAGAAATCAAAATACCAAAACCATGCGGATCCCGCTGCTTCTCTTACTGGCTCTATTTTTTATCCGGACTAGTAATGCACAGAGTTTCAATGAAATAAAGGGACAGGTATATGATGAGAGGGGACAAGCGGTCACCTTTGCTTCCGTCACTGCAAAAAGCCAGGGTTCAAGTACGGTCTCCACTACACAGACGGATACCCTTGGCATTTTCACGTTTCACAATCTGCCCGCGGGAGGACCCTATTCATTCGTGGTCTCACACGTGGGGTATCAGACGCAGACAATTTCCGGATACGATATAAAGGCCGATGCCAACATTTCGTTGCTGATCAAATTAAAGGCGGTTGAGAACGGCTTAAATGAAGTGATCGTTACGGGCCGTGCCGGTGCTTTAAACCGCACCAAGCTGCAGACAAGCTACTCCGTTACCACCATCGGGTATAATGCGCTTAGCTTACAGGGGCCCACCAGCGTTACCGAATCTTTAAAATCGGTACCGGGATTCTGGGTTGAAGCGACGGGAGGCGAAGCGAGCGGTAATGTAAGAGCCAGGGGCGTTCCTGTGGATGGCTTCGGTTCGATACAGCTGATGGAGGACGGAATGCCTGTCCAGCATGACCCGGCTCTGGGCTATTTGAATGCCGACCAGGCATTTCGTTTTGATGAGACCATTCAGTCTATCGAGGTCGTTCGCGGTGGTCCATCTGCCGTATTTTATTCGAACGCACCGGCAGGGGCTGTCAACTATATTCCCCGGGCCGTTGGTGATAAAACAGAAGGTATATTTAAATTGACAGTAGGCGATAATAATCTCAACAGGGCTGATTTCTGGCTGGGTGCCCCCATCGGTGAGGGCTGGAAATTTTCTGCCGGGGGATTTTACCGTACAGGGACCGGCGTGCGTAATCCTGGTTACACCGGCAACCATGGCGGGCAGATCAGGGCTTCTCTTGGCAAGAGCTGGGAGAAATCGTCGTTCAATATCGACTTTAAGCAATTAAATGACGATGTGGTGTTCTATACGGATTATCCGATGACTTATGACAGTAAAGGGAAAATAGTGGCGGTGCCGGGCTTTGATGGCAACTATGGAGCAATTGCCGGCGCAGAAACGCAAAGGATGAACATGATCCAGGGAGACAACAGTCTTTACCATTATGACAATACGGTTGGAACGGCTGTGAACAGAAGCCAGGTGTCCGTGAAATTCCAGACTGAATTTGCGGAGGGATGGATCCTCAAGAACGCACTTCGCTACAGTAATACGCAAACTCAGCGCAACGGCCTTTTTGCGCTGAATGTATTGACGGCAGATTCCTTTTACAGAGCCCAGTCAAGCCTTCTGACGCAGGCTCCCGGCGCAACACAGCTGGGGTTTCAATATGCGACCAGCGGCGCAGCTTTTGCCTCTGGTCAGAATGGGAATGGTCTTGTCATTCAGGGTGGATTAAGGGGCCTTACGATGCCGATGACGGAAGTAGCAAACGATCTCCATCTGTCGCATGTATTTTATACGGGTTCGTCCAAGCACGATTTTAACTTTGGCTACTACTATGCGCACTTCAATCAGAACTTCAGCAGGTATTCTTCGAAAGTCTATCTGGATGTTCAAAATAATTCAAGGCTGCTGAATATCGTTGCCCTGGATGGCACGGGCAAGGTAGTAAAGACATTTTCCGATAACGGCGTGTCCCAGTATGGCTACGAATGGGCGGATGCCAACGGCGAACAGACAACCAATGCGCTATATGCCAGTGATGAGTGGCAGATAACACCTGCTCTCCGTATAGATGGGGGCGTTCGTTGGGAGTATACGCAGACGGATGGGGTCGTTGAACAATCAAAGACGGTCAACCTGGGAACCTATGCGACATCCCAGGTAACTACCGGCAACGGAACATGGCTGGGCTATAATCATCACTTCGATTATACAACCTGGACACTGGGAGCCGACTATCAGCTGTCGGACAATATGGGTCTCTTCGGCAGGTATACTGCCGCGGCGCGTATCCCCGGTTTTGCGACCTACTATACCAATGTTAACTCCACAGCCGTTACTCAGACAATGCAGCTTGGTGAAATCGGATTCAAATATGCACGCAGGCTATACGCTTTATATGCTACGGGATTCTATACAAGGTATAATAATGTCGGATTTACCAATACCGTCAGCACGCTGAACGGCTTCACACAGGTAAACGCCTTTGCAAACACGAATACGTTTGGTCTTGAACTGGAGGGCAGCCTATTCCCCGTAAAATGGTTCGATGTATCGGCGACTGCGACCCTGCAACACGGGGAATACCAGGGACTCGTTGCGGAGGCTGCCAACGGCGGAACTTTAACGCAGAAATACAATTACAACGGGAATAAGCTGATCAGGGTACCGCAGGCATCTTTGCGGGTTGTTCCGGGATTCAACCTTTTTAAGAACCATATCCGCGTGCAAGCTCCGATAGAATACGAAGGAAAACGTTATACGGATGTTGCCAACTCGCAGATACTTCCGGCTTATACGTTGGTTAGCCTGGATGCGCAGGTTAATATCACCAAGGAGATATCCTTATTTGGGGTTGTTGATAACCTTACCAATTCCCTGGGGCTAACGGAAGGCAACCCACGCCAGGGCGAGATACAGAGCGCTGCAGCGGGTCAGTATATATTCCTGGCGCGTCCGCTGTTTGGCAGAAGCTTTAAAGTCTCATTGAGATATAAGTTCTAGTTATGACCGGGCGATTGGACGGGTCACACCGAAACAGCGCTCTTATCTTTAACCGGGTGTTTCTCTCGGGGGTGCGGGTTTCTTGCTTGTATCGCAGTTGTGCCTATCGCATTCATCTTTATGGCTACTTCGCCGCCTATGAGCTATTATGTGAGACCGGGCGGGGATATCCATATAGGTAAATACTATCAACTGAAAATGAACAGGGACTCGGCCTTGATCAGGCTCAAGGCGGAAGGGTTTTCGGTTGAACCGGATACGTCGCAGCAGGATAAGGGGAGGACTTCTTATTTCGTGGTGAAAAATGTGGTTTTGGATGGTGGTAAGGATACGGTAAAAGCTATCCGGTTCGGGCTTCTTGACTATGGGAAGAAGACCCTGCTGCTCATCAATAATGTTAAATTGAAAGATACCAGCAGGGTGCGCAATTTGAGATTGCTAAGAAAATATTATCGGCGGCTTATCCGGTCTGAGATTGTTGAGGAGGTTAAATGAAATCAATGTATAGGACAGACTTTTTGCTTGTCATTATCGGCTTGTTGCTGCTGCCCTTCTGCCATAGCGCGCCAGGGAGCGGGCTAATTTCCCGTTCGGGCACTCCTACCGTCAAAAATGTTATTGACGGGTTTGACAAGCAGCTGGAGGACGAACATTTGAGGGATACTGCAGGTAGCTTGGCCGCAATAATTGTCATCGGCAATGAGATTGCCTGGTCCGGGTCTTACGGGAAGGCGGACAATGAGAAAGGGATCGACGCCGGAGTCAACACTGTCTACCGGATCGGCTCGATCTCAAAGACGTTCACAGCCTATCTTATGATGTTGTTGGTCCAGGACGGTATCGTCGGCCTGGATGAGCCCGTCGCCAAATATCTCCCGGAGATAAGGCGGTTAAAAAGGGAAGCAGGGAGTGATACCAGTGAAATTACGTTTCGTGAGCTGGCCAGTCATACAGGCGGCCTGGCGAGGGAACCAGGGCTTTGGAACGCGGCGGCCGGGCCGATCGGTGAATGGGAAAATAAGGTCTTGAGCTCCATTCCTACTACTGATGTAACATTTCCCCCGGGTACAAAATTTTCATATAGCAATATCGGGTATGGCATTCTTGGACTGGCGCTTTCCCGGGCCGCTCATAAACCATTTATGGAGATGGTGGAAGACAGGATATTTAAGCCGCTGCACATGACCAGCAGCTTCTATATCATACCTGCGGGATCTGAGGATCGTGTAGCTGTGGGCTATCATCGGAACAGCCTTACAGGGAGGCCCGATGGTGCGGTCGCCAAAGCCGAGCTTGCCGGCAGAGGATATAAGGTGCCTAATGGAGGGATCTACACAACTACCGGTGACCTGGCACGTTTTGTCATAGCACAATACAGCGATTCTGACCGCCTGGCGAAAAAATACAGAGAGATGATGCAGACTATCCACACGCCGGGAGAGGGAAAGTCGGGGTATGGGTTTGGATTATATATTTTTTTTCCTCCTGATGGATCGAAAATAGCCGGGCATAACGGAGAGGTCGCGGGCTACACGGCTTTTATGATTTTCAGTCCCGGATCGAGGGTGGGGGCGCTTGTTTTGAGGAATTGCGATTATGGCGTTCAGCGGATCGAGGGAGAGGTGGCGGAGGTGGTGGAGGGTTTGGGTGGGATCTTCCCAACCTCCGTTGGCGGAATTCCATAACGTTTCTTGAACGAATAGGAAAAATGCGGTAGGGTTTCAAAGCCAAGCTCCAGGTAAATGTCGGTAGGTTTTCGATGCATTTTGTCCAGCAGGAAATAGGCCTCTTCCAGGCGACGCTGCATCAGCCAGCGGCTTGGTGTGTCGTGGAATATTTGTCTAAAATCCCTTTTGAATGCCGATAAGCTGCGCCCTGTCAGGTAAGCAAACCTGTTAACACTCACATTGAATTTAAAATTATGGTTCATAAATTCTTCGATGTTCATTTTCTCCGGTATGCCGTAATCGAAAAATAGACCGGCCAGCTTAGGCATAGCCTGTAATAGGATGAGAAGCAGTTCTTCCCGTTTAACATCCGCAAAAGGTTCCTTTATAACCCCGTGATTGTAATAAGGCATCAGCGAACGGACGAAATTCGGGATCAACTCGTGTTCGGGAATGCGGATGAGTGTTTCAGTAGAAGCGAATCCTGTGAGGTGCGTGGCATGTTTTTGTTGAAATCTTTTGAGAAAGGGCTCATCAAAAAACACAAACACTTTTTCAAGCTCGCCATTTTCCTTTTCTTTTTTGAATCTTATCAAACGGTTCTTCCTGAATAGCGCGTAGCCGCCGGATCTCAGGACATGGCTGTTGCTTCCGTCATAGAGGTGCATTTCGCCTTTGATGATATAGGCAAAGCTATGTTCGGCGATAAACTGCTCTGGCGTGATCACGCCAATATGATAATTAGCCATACGTCAAAGTTGACAACAAGGTACGTGTTTCGGCAACAACCCTGTCTTGAAATGAAATATCGCGAACCAGTTGAGAGGCATCCATGGGCCGGCCTTTTTCATCAAAATATATTCCGGTTTTGCCAGTATCATCCATCAAGATCCTGGTAATGACTTTCGCGGATCTCGCGGGTGTGCTGCTGTAATTGGAAAAGGGAGGGATAGCAGCCATTAAATGCCCGAACAAAAAGCGCACAAAGGCGTTCGTGCTTTCACCGCCAAGGTTCGTGCCACGGGTAATGCCTGGCTCTACGGCATTGTAATGCAGCCGCCTGTCTTCGCGCGCAAAAGCCAGTGCTGATGCGAGGATGCATTGTTTCGAGGTGGCGTAGGCATCGATGCCCGGCATTTTGGCGCCACCTGCCATCCATTCGCCGCGGGCGCTCGCTTGGGCGGAAATATAGCGGCCACCCTTCATGCCCATTATCTTCGCGGGCCGGCGGTCCGGGTCTTCAATCGCCGAAGCCACAAAAAGGATATTAGCACCGTCAGGAAGCTGGGGCGCCAGTTGCTCGGTGAAGGCGAACGGACCGAGGTGATTTGTTGCAAAGGTGTTGTCCCAGCCCTGTGCCGTTTTGGATGGTTTGGCGGGCATGATGCCAGCATTGTTCAACAATCCGGCAACCGGAAGCCCAAGCGATATGATCTGCTGCGACGCTTTGCTCACGCTGGTCATATCGGCTATATCGCATACGACCGGTATTGCTTTGCCACCGGCGGTTTCAATAGTCGATTGGACTTTCTTGAGTTTATCCGGGTTCCTGCCGACGAGTATGACGACGCCATGTTTTGCCAGTTCCAGTGCAGTGGCATAACCGATGCCTGACGTAGGGCCTGTAATGATAAATGCTTTCATGCAGCAAAATTCGGTTAGGATTGGCAAGGCAGGTTTCCTGTAAAGTCCATATATTGTTTCCTGTAAAGTCCAGTTATGTCCTTGCTATTAGTCTACCTGACCAAAATAACCGTTCCCTTCCGCTCGACAAGGCTTCCCCGGTAATCGATACCTGCCGCCATCCAGACGAAAGGAGTTGTGACGGACACTATTTGTCCACCCATACTTCCATTCCAACCTACTGCGGGATCGGCAGTGTAGAACACCCGTTGGCCCCAGCGATTGAACACGGCAAAATATTTGAATTCCCGTATTCCCACCGGCCGGGCGTGCAGGACGTCGTTATGCCCGTCGCCGTTGGGCGAAAAAGCATTGGGGACAAAGATGCCCGCCAGACTGTACACCGTAATGGTCCTCGTGCCCGTAGCTTCACAACCTGCTGCCGTACCGGCGAGCACGGTATATGTGACGCTCTGCCCGGGGGTCGCTATCGGGTCCCGGATCCCGGGATTGTCCAGTCCCGACGCCGGGGACCAGTTAAAGAAGGTGAAACCGCTTCCATTCAGATCGCTGACCTCCATAGGCACGGGCTGCCCTGCCAGGATGCTCGTATCGTTGCCGACCCAGACTGCAGGCGGCGGAGTTACAGTTATGACGACGGCATCGCTGAGAAGCGATTTGCAGCCCTTTTCGTCTGTAACTGTCAAATAATAGGTGGTCGTCTGCAACGGACGTACGACAGTCGCATCCGGGGATGTAGCATCACTGAGGTAAGTGGTCGGTGTCCAGCTATATGTTTCGCCTCCGCTGCCCTGCAGTCG